>CAZCBM010000139.1:0-9090 GCA_964496805.1 uncultured Rhodospirillales bacterium
CTGCTGGCCCCTCGCAGCACCCGCCACAGGGGCAAAACCAGGAGCAATAGGAGTGCCGCGACGCTGAGCGCCAGCCCCCAGCGCTGGGGCGCCACCCATTGGCGGTCAAGGGTAAGACCGTGGATGCCGGGGGCCAAGTCTACCCGCAGGATCCCGTCCTCCGCCCCCAGCGGCACCACCTGCCCGCCGGTGTTGCGCATCACCCAACCGGGAAACGCCGCCCGGCGCAGGGCCAGCGTGATGGGCGCAGCAACATCCACAGTGAGCTTCAGTCCGCCGTTCGGCTGGCTGGAGGCGCGCAGGATGTCGGCTTGCCCGGATAGGGCGATGGCCAGTGTCTCCGGCGCAGCCTCGAACCGCGCCCGCAAGGGGGTCGGTTGAGCGATTTCATACTCCGGTCGCAGCGGCCAGTTGGTGGTGATGGCATTCACCTCCGCCGCCCCTTGCTCCCAGGGCGCCGTGGTCACCTGCTGGGCAATGGCCCGGGGGGTAAGAATGGCAACGCTCAGCACCACAGGCGCCAGCAAGCTGGCAAGGACGGCCAATTCCCGGCGCGGTGAGAGGCCTGCCTGCCTCTCTTTCCACAACCAAGCTGCGGCAGGCGCCGCCGCCAGGCAGGCCAAAACCGTCACCCTGAAGGGTATCTGCACCCGCCATAAGCCGGGTAAATGCTGCCACAAGGGATAGGCCAAGGCGGAGAGAAGGAACAGTCCCACTCCGCCGGCCACAAACCACAGCATCAGCACAAGGCGGCTTGGGTCGGGGGCCGCCCGCCGCAGGGACCAGAAAGCCAGAGCAACGGGCAGCAAGCTCAGTACCAGGGTGACTTTGACCAAGTCCGCAATGCCCACGCTATCCCAAGGGTGCACCGGCAGCAGGGTTCCCCCCAAGTAATAGGTGGGTTTGGCCCAGGATCGGATGTCGCCATAAAGACCAGCCTCCAACGGCGCATGATCCTTCAGCAGCAGCGCCGGCACCCAATACCAAGCCGCCAGAGCCACCCCCCCAGCCATGCCGGCCAGCAGGGGCAACACCCGGTTCCGCCGGTACACCAGCGCCACCAGCAGCGCGATACCGCAAGCCACTGGCAAGACCAAGATGGCCGTGGCCACATGGGTCACCAACGTAAAGGCAATGGCTGCCGCCAGGGCCAGCACACCCCAGCCCCATGGCGGCCGGCCCTCCTGCCGCAGCAGCCGTTCCGCCGCCCATGCCACCAGCGGATAGGCAACGAACCCCCAGGTCTCCGCATAGGCCTGACGATGAACGGTATCGATGGCGGCATGATAGGGGACGGCCAGATAAACCAACGCCCCCATGAGGGCAGACCGAGACGGAAACCACAGCCTCAGCCAGCCATAGGCCGCCCAGAAGGAGGCTGCGAGGCCCAGCAGCGTCGCCACCCCCAGGCGCAGCCCAACCAGCCGCCAATCGCCGCCATCGGGGAACAGTGCCGCCGCAATCCAATGGGGGACGGGCTGGTAGAACAGCGGCACCGGCGCACCGAAGCCAAAATCCGCCTTTCCCAACCATAGCGGAAACCACAGCCCATCCTGCCACAGCGCCTCATTCAGCAACCCAGTCACGGCCACGTGAAAGCGCAAATCATGCCCGCGTAAAGGCATGGTGCCCAGCAGATAGCCCACCGCAAGACTGATGGGGACAAGCAGGAGGCAGGCCGCCAATCCCCACCGCAAGAACCGCAGGTACCGGGACCAAGAGGGCCCTGACGGCAGGGGTGCGGTGGACGGGGACGCCGAAGACGAGGCTGGCAGGGTCATGGACGGACGGCAATCGCGGGGACCTGGGGCACAGCGGGGCAAAGCAGCCCACGCCCCCACAGGCAGACGAAAAGCGGCGCGCCAAGTCAAGTCACGCTCACAGGCCGAGCCGCAGCCTCTGCCAGAGGTGTGACCGGGCTTTACCCCCTCAATGATGGACATCTGTCGTGTATCTGCCATTCTTCTGACAGGCGTCGTGAACCCGACAGATGACCGCGACGTTGGTCCAGCACGGGCCCGCTTGGCTCAGCGCCCCCGGCGTCTGGGCCGACAGCTCAGAAGGGAGTACCCCCATGATCCGTCGTCCTTTATCCGTCCTCTTGGCTACCTTGGCCACAGCCCTGGTGATGAGCTTCGGCTTGGGTGGTGCCGCACCGGCCCTGGCCAGCCCTCTCAGTGGCGCTGCCGCCACCGGCGCCAACCAGATCGGCACGGGCCCCAGCATCACAGAAGCCCATGGGCGACGCTGGCGTCATCATCACCGTCGCCACTATCGGGGACATCATCGGCACGTTCGCCCCTATCGCCATCGACGGGCATTCTATTTCGGCTTCGGCAACGGTTCGACGGTCATCCAGTTCGGCCACCCCTACCACCGAAGCCGACCCCACCGAAGCCGATACCACGGGTACCGGCACCATCACCGACGGCACGGCGGTCACCACCATGGGGGGCGGTGAGCCCCTGCTGCCTCCGTCACCAGGGCACGCCGTTGTGATCTCCCGGCATTGCCCTTCTTCTGGACAGTTGTCCATTAGACGCTACTCTCTTGGATAGATGTCAGTTAAGTGACAGGTGTTCTGAAAGCCCGTCATCCCTGACATCCACCCCCATGGGCCGCGCGGGGCCGGGCCGTCTCCTTCATCCCAAGCCCTGCGCGCCCGGTACCCCGGTTGCCGTACCATCGCGCATCCCGTCCCTCCCTGACACGGTGGCCGGGGTACCCCTTCTTTGAAGACCCCTGGGCCACCCCGGTGGGAGCCACCCGCATATAGGAATGATCAGCCATGTCTCGCTTGCCCAGAGCCCTCGCAGGTGTTGCCCTCGGCTTGAGCCTGAGCCTCTTTGCGCCCGGCAGCGCCCAAGCGGATGGCAGCGTTACGCTGCAGTTCGACGGTGGAAGTGTGCGCTTCGGTGACTATGACCGGTATCGACATCGCGGGCGCCGGCTATCCTATGGAGATGATGTGATTATCATCCGCCGGGATCGCTCCTATGGTCGCCGTCACAGCCGTGGCTGCTATTATGGGGATTGCTACTATGATGGCGGCCAATATTTCGCCCCATCCTATCGCTATCATCGCCGGTATCATGACAATGGGTATCGCGGCCATCGCCATGACAATCACAGCACCATCCACCGCCACCACGGCCGCTGACCCGCCCTCTTCCCTCCTGCTCCGGAGCTTGTAGTGATGCGTCTTCCTGCCCTGCTGATCGTCGCTTTGGTTGCCAGCCTCCTTGCGGCGCCCACGGCTTTGGCCCAGCGGGATGGCCCTCAGGCCGTGCAAAAGGGCCCATGGACACCGGAGCTGGAGGCCAATCGCCGTCCGTTGCTGGTGGTCCGTCCTGGTGGGGATACCACCGGAACCCTGGTGGACAGTCTGCGCCGACGCTTCATTGAGGGCGAGGAGCCCGCCTTCCTGACGCCACCACGGGAGCAGGATTACCCCAGCGATCCCCGCGGCGGTTACGGGCGCTGACCCGGGACTGGCGCTGACCCAGCAGACGGCCCATCCCCTGGCCCATCCTCTGGCGCAGCCCCCTCCTTCGCTGCACCACTCAGTGCCGCCCCACCCGGCGCTGTACCACCCGGCGCCGGGGAGAGTGTCAGCCGGCCAAGGAAGTCCGTCACCATCCCGTCCAACCTGGCGCGGATGTCAGGTCGTTCCTGCCAGAGGTCATGGCGCGCCCCATCACCGATCGTCTCCAGACTGATTTGGGCGGACTGGGCCGCCGCCCGCTGATGGGCCCCGGGGTCCACAACCGTATCCGCCCCCGCCGAGACCAGCAGCACTGGCGTCTGCACCTGGGCGAAATAGTCCGGGGTTTCCGTTGCCTCAATGCTGCGATACGTCTCCAACACCCAGCGATTGCTGGGTCCCCCCAAGCGCATGTCAGGGTTGGCACGGAACAGGTCGATCAGGCGCTGGTAGCCGGCCTGGTCGCTGGTCAAGTCATTGCCCTCAAAGGGTTTCGCCTCCCACGGCCCCATGAACGGCGCATACTCCTTGGCCCGTCCCAGGGCCGCATTGACACGGGACAAGAGCTTCAGCCCCCAGCGCGGCATCCAGGACGGTGTTGCCAGATCCAGCAGGGGGGCAGTGACGACGGCGCCGCGGATGTCCCGCGCCTCCTCGGCATGCTCCGCCAGATAGCGCAGACCCAAATGTCCGCCCATGCTGTGGGCCTGCATCACCAGCGGTGCCTGGGCCGCTGGTCGCACCACGGTGTTCAGCCATTGGCGCAGGTCGTGCAGGTGACCGTCATAGCCAGGGATATCTCCCCGCTCAGGATCGTCGGTGTAGCGGGAGCTTTGACCCTGACCTTGCCAATCCAGGGCGAACACCTCAAAGCCGCGGGCCTGCCATGTCGGGATGACGGTTTGGTACTTCTCCAAGGGCTCGTTTCGCCCCGGCAACAGCACCAGCGTGCCCTGGGCGTGGTCCCCGTTTGCGGACCAGTGGGCATGGCGCAGCAGCCCTCCCCGTGCCCCCTCCATCACGCCCACGCGGGGGGCCTGAGCCGGCTCACCACGCCATCGGCGGTCATCCGCCACCCGGAGGTCGCGGGGCCAGGACGCCAGGCCAGGATTGGGCATGGGTCGATCATCGACAGCCACCCGCTTCGGGTCCAGTGCCGCCAAATCCACCGCCTCCGGCGCCCCCGCCAATCCCATTTGCCGATGGAGCCGCTGCCGAGCAGCCTCCGCCGTGGCGGCCGCCTCCACCCGATCCGCCATCTCCGGGGCTCCCTGGGCCCGATACCAGCGGGCCAGGGGACGGCGATCGGTAGGGGTTTGGAGATCAGGGGCAGAGGCATTTGGTGGGGAAGAGAACGCGGGCATCTGGCCCTCCGCAGCGATTTCTGATTGGCGGCTCAGGGGCCGAAAAGGCGGCAATGCCCCCGGGACAAACACCCCTACAGCGGTGGGATACCCATCGGCAATCGATCCCCCTGCTAGAGAGACTTGGTGGTCGCCGGGATGCTCCCCTCCGCCGCGTTGCCGCTTCAGGGTCCTGCGCTCATGGCGACCCGTCTGGCAGGACAGCCCCAAGCCATGGGGTGAGGCGGTTGTAGATTTCTTGCAATAACCCCACCGCCTCAGCAATTAAGGATTTCGCACCGTAAACGGCGTTCAGCGATTCCGCCAACGCCGAAGGTGCTGTAGGGTGCCCGCGGCCGGGCAAAGTGCCAAGGCGGAACACCGACCAACGGTGGACGGGTCCGGCAGTCAGCGAGGGGAGAGTGATGGGGCAGGATCAACGAGTGAACAAGTACAACCCAGGCGCTGCGGTGCTGATGGCCTTGGGCTTCTGGCTGATGGCGGCCCTGCCGGCCAAGGCCTTTGACGTCTATGCCGTGGAAGTCCTGGGCGTCAAACTGAGCATGACCCGGGCTGAGGTCATCCAACAACTGGAGCACAACAACCTTCAGATCGGCGGCAACTACACCCGCAATCAGGAGCGGCGGTTGGGCACCGAAGCGCTGCTGCTGCCCACGCTGGAGGGCGATGCCCTGGAGTTTCGCCTGAAGGAATACACCGCTGGCGGGCGCTACCCCTCCTTCAACCTGTCCCTGACCTATCCCACGCCTGGCGATCCGCAGCGCCTGTGGGCGTTGCAGTATCTGACCCAATTCGGGGCAGACACACCGGCAGAGGTGGTGGTGAATAGCGTGATCCAACGCTATGGCGAGCCGGGCCGCGCCTCCACCAGCACGGATGGGCTGGAGCGGTATCTCTATTACGGGGGCCTGAGCTTCAATCCCTATTTCGACGACACAGCCCAAGCGGCCACCGGCAACACTGGCCTCTATGTCCGGGTGCGCACCCACACCCAGAGCGAGCCCTTGGGGGTGCTGGAGATCCAATTGGGCGACTATCAGTTGTGGCAGGAGAAAGAGCAGGCGTTGCAAATCTATAAGCGCGTCTATGCCACCCAGCAGCAGCAAACCCAACAACAGGATCGCAGTGTCACCGGCGGCCCAAAGTTCTGAGCCACACCCGGGCCAAGAGGCCCTTGAGTGCCCGCCTTGGATGGCACAGGCTGGCGTGTCGGACGGCCAAGGCGGCAACGCCACGGAGGCGATCATCCGAGCGGCCACGAGGGCGCTTTGCGGTGAGACTGAGCCAGTACCAGTCCCCCCCTCCACCCTGACCGCCCCCTTGTGGCGTTACGCTGGCGGGACACCCTCGCCAGTATCATCGCAATGGGGGGCCGGGTGGGGTCGTGGGGTGGTCAAGGCAGGTGGGACAAGCTCTAACCCTCCACAGCAGAGGGGTGCCGTTTCCAAGTCGGTGCCCAGTGCTTTAGGGTATCTTCCACCAATCTGGCGCAGCCCGCTGCCCCCCAGGCTCCTTTTTGCCGGCTACTCCTCACGACGATACTCCCAGGGATGGCCGGTAAGGGGGATCCGCTTGGCGGTGCCTCCCTTGCCACGCCATCGGTCCGGCCGACGGCGCCCCTGCTATTGGCTGGAAAGACCCTCTCTATGACCCTGCCAGAGACCATGACCGCCGTTCTGCTCACGGGCCATGGCGGCCCGGAGAAACTGGCGCTTCGCAACGACGTCGCGGTGCCCACTCCGCGTCGAGGAGAAGTCGTGATCCGCGTCCACGCGGCTGGGGTTAACAACACTGATCTCAACACCCGCGTGGGCTGGTACGCCAAGACCGAAGGCGACACGGACAACGCCGCCTGGGCCGGCACGCCCTTCCAATTCCCCCGGATCCAGGGTGCCGACGCCTGCGGCACCATCGCAGCGGTGGGTGAAGGCGTGGACCCCTCCCGCCTGGGGCAGCGGGTCCTCGTCGAGCCCAGCTTGCAGGAGATGGCTGGGGAAGCCCTGCCCAGCCCCTGGTACTTTGGTTCGGAGTGCGACGGCGCTTTCGCCCAGTACACCCGTGTCGCCGCCCGCCATGCGTTCGCCGTGGACAGCCCCCTGAGTGATGTGGACCTGGCCAGTTTCCCCTGCAGCTACTCCACCGCCATGAACATGATCCTTCGCGGGCAAGTGGGGGCAGGCGATCAGGTGCTGGTCACCGGTGCCAGTGGGGGCGTGGGCTCCGCTGCGGTACAGATTGCCCGGGCGCGAGGCGCGGAGGTGATCGCTCAGGCCAGTGCCACCAAGCATGACCAGTTGCGGGCATTGGGGGCGGCCCGGTGCCTGGATCGGGGCGTCGATCCGTTAACGGACCTGGGAACCAATGCGGTGGACGCGGTCATCGATCTGGTCGCAGGGCCGGGATGGCCCTCGCTCCTGGAGGTCTTGCGACCCTTTGGGCGATACATGGTCTCCGGTGCCATTGCGGGGCCCCACGTGGCCCTGGATGTCCGCACCCTTTATCTGAAGGACTTGACGCTGCGCGGTTGCACGATTCTGGATCCCGAGACCTTCCCCACCCTGGTGGCGGCGATCGAGGCAGGCACTATTCAGCCGCTGGTGGCAGCAACCTTCCCGTTGGCAGAGATCACTGCCGCCCAGGCAGCCTTCGCGCAAAAGGCCCACACCGGGAAGATTGTCCTGACGATCCCCTGACAAGAAGCCCGGCCCCCCGTCTGACCCTTGCAACCAAAGCGCACCCTGTCAAAGCGCACCCTGTGGCGCTCAATCTCTGTCGGCCAACGCTCCATCAACAGCATCGCTCAGGCCCGCACCGGGACGACTTCCCGCGCCCAGGTCCCAGGCCAAACGCTGATCTCTGTTCAGTAGGGGTGTTCCACAGCTCACGCCCTTGAGAGAGGCTGCGGGCTCAGCTCAGGGATGGGTCTGGGGGGCCCGTTGCCCGAGCGGCTGGCAATCGAGGCCCTGGGCACCGGCGTCGCCCTGATTCTGAGCACGCTGGCTGTCTATGGGTCTCGCAAGGCCGCAGACCTGGCAACGCTGAGGTTCAGCACCAAGGCGGCCCCAACGGACCACCCCCGCGGAGGGGACCCTCGTTAGCCAAAGAAGCTGCCCCCCAAGAAAAGGCCCCGGGACGACGGAAATGCCCAGGAGTCATCCCGGAGCCGGTGGGGGTCCGGCGGCGCTAAACCAAGGGTGGGGCGATGTCTCAGACGATTGTGCCCAGGGTCTGGGACATCACCACCGGCTACGCTGCCGTAGCCCATTACGAGCAAAAATATGCCTCGGATTGAAGAAAACGGTCTGAATTCCGCAAGGCGGAACAAGACAGGGGTTCAGGCGGGGGCAAGGGTTAACGAGGCGTTGCATCGTCTCAATGCATATGGAACGATGCACTTGGCGGTTTGCCCAGACCGACCGTCCCCCCGGCCCGCGTCCGCCACGGCGTCACCCTGGTGGGCCGTTGTCCCGTATGTCGCTTGCTCTGCGCTCGGGACCGCGGCGAGATTAGGCCACCGGCAGGCCCATGGAACTCAGAATGACCGACGCCGGATCGCCAAGTCCGTTGTCTCCAGGCGCGTCCCCCAAGAGCCCCATCGGCGGTTGATCCCATAGTCCTGCGGCGGCGCTGTGAGCTGCCGCATTTGAGGTTCCGTCGGCAAAATTATCGGCGCGGTACTCGGTCAGGCCCATGTCTGTTGCTGCCGTCAGATCAAAGCCAAAGTCGACTGCCCGGTCCTCCTGCCCCTCCAGCGCAAATTGATCTGTAGCCCTTGGCACCAAAGCCGTGGGTCGGACGGCCTGCTGGGATTGCGCTGCCGGTGCCGACACGTCCAACAGGAAGGGCCCATCGGCTTGTTCTTCCGCCAGGGGTTCGGGCAATGCGCCAAACAGGAAGTCTTCCGCATCGATGGAAGCCGCCTGACGACCCTGCAAGGTGATGCTGGCGTCGTTGCTCAACGTCACCACCGTATCCGCCCCGCTCTGGGTGAGTGTGAGGGCATCGAAGTTGGCGATGCCCGTGCCCCGCAGGTCGATCACATCACCGGCCTTGAAGTCGGTGATGGTATCATCGCCTGCCGTGCTCAGATCGCGATACTGGAAGGTGTCCCCATCCCCCTGGCTTTCCGTCACCAGCACGCCATTGCGGCCGAAGCCCACCACCTCCGACAGGCCATCGCCGTTGATATCGGCCATCAGGCGCGGCGTCACCGTCTGGTCCGTCCAGCCACCCGCATTGACC
>CAZCBM010000140.1:0-8969 GCA_964496805.1 uncultured Rhodospirillales bacterium
CCCCCAGCCCCAGCGCCACCATCACCACTGCGGAGGGCAGCGTGAACCCCAAGAATGCCGCCCGCAGCCCCGGCACGCCGCCCAGATGCAGCCCAATCATCATGCCCACTTGGCTGGACCCAGGGCCCGGGATCGCCTGGCTGAGCGCCACCATCCGGGCATAAGCCTGCGCGGGTACCTGATGGGTGCGAACCACGAACTGCTCATGAAACAGGGCCAAATGGGCGGTGGGGCCACCGAAACCCACGAGCCCCAGCCTGAGGAAGCGCCCCAGCAGAGCCGCAAATCCCAGTGTCGCCCTGTGTGGCTTCGTCTGCGCCGGCTCTGTCATTGCCCGTCCCCTTTTTAATCGCCCCCGGCCCCCGGCGCGCTTGCCCTGGCTGCCGTCCCGGTCCATCTGCTGGCCCCTACCCACACCGTTGCCTTCGGGACATACCCCCATGCTGGACACGATGACCACCGAGGACCTGATCGACGGCTTTGACATGCTGGATGATTGGGAGGATCGCTACGCTTATCTGATCGACCTGGGGCGCCAAATGGCGCCGCTGCCGGAGGAGGCCAAGGGGCCAGAGACGAAGGTTGAGGGCTGTGTCAGCCAGGTCTGGTTGATCCCCGAGGATCATGGGGATAACCGCCTGCATTTTCAGGCGGACAGTGATGCGACCCTGGTCCGTGGCCTGATCGCCGTGCTCAAGGTGGTGTATGACGGCCTGCCACGGCAGGAGGTGGCCCCACTGGACATCGAAGCCCTGTTCCGACGGCTGAACCTGGAAGAGCATCTCAGCCCCAACCGCCGCAGCGGGTTCTTTGCCATTGTTGGTCGCTTGCGGGCCTTGGCGGCAACCACTGCCTGATCCTGGCGACCACTGGGCAGATTTTTCACCCTGGTGTCGGTCCTGCCACGGCGGCGCGCTGGATTTCATCACAAAGTTGGGATAAACGATGGAGCAACTGCCTGTGTCTCGCCGCCAGGGGTCCCTTGATGGGATCGGCCTCCCGGCTCGACGCAGGTCACAGCATCGCGTTGACTGGAGCTTGAAACAGCCATGGTAGTCCGCCGCCGCCTTCGCCTTTCCCACCGCCGCGCCCAGTTGGGTGTTACGCTTCTTGAAGCCCTGCTGGGCTTGGCCATCATCGGGGGCGTTTTCTTCGGCCTCGCGCAGTTGCAGGTGACCCAGTCCACGGACATCCGCACCCAGGCCGCAGCCAACCAGATGCGGATCATCAAGGAAAGCGCAGAGCGCTACTTGGCCACCAATTACACCACCATCAGTGATTGGGTCCTGGCCAGCGGCACCAACGGCAGTTTCGTGCAGTACGACAACGGCGGCGGCATGGTGAATATAGAGACGGATATGGTGAACAGCGGTTTCGTCCCGCCGGCCATGACCGTTGGTGGCCAATTGCGGCCCAATCCGTACAACCAGCCCTATGAGGTTCACTTCCGGCCGATCATCGGTGCCGGACCGGTGGTGAACGGGATCGAGGCGCTGGTGATCACCGCCCCGAACGCGACCTCCATCCAGATCGATCCCGATGCCCAGGCGCGGATTGCCGGCCTGATCGGCGCCCAAGGCGGGGCCATTTGTGACCAGCCCGGCAACGTCCCCCGGCTGCCCAATTGTGGCGCCAATGACCGGATCATCAATGGTGCCTATGGCGGGTTCAACGTCGATTTGACCGCCTATGGCACCATCCCCGCCGGTGGCGCCACGGATGGGGTTGCGGCCTTCGCCTATTATGGGGAAGGCGCCGCCCTGAACGACTATCTCTATCGCTACAATATCGGCACGCCGACGGCGAACACCATGTTCACCGACCTGCTGATGGATGGCGACACGACGGAGAGCAACCGCATCGTGTTCTCCCGCCGGATCGGACTGGCCTATGAGGGCTCGCAGCCTCCGGGCAGCGGCGCCACGGCCAGCCGGGAGTTGGTGATCCAGGACTGTGTCCCGGGCGCCCCCGCCGATTTCCCCACCTGTGATGCCACCAACACCCGCTTCCGGTTTGACGTTGGCCGGGACGGTGCCGGGGCTGGCAACGCACCGGTGGAGTTTGCCGTGCTCAACACCGCCAACCAGGAAGTGTTGAACTTCAGCGGTGACGCGGTTGGCACCACCAACACCCTGACCATGAACAACCCCACCGGAACCAATCGCCGGTTCCAGGTGGTGTCGGACACCAACAGCACCACCTTGGGCGTCCAGAACCAGGATGGCTCCCAGCAGCGCTTCGAAGTGACGGCTGATCAGACCACCACCACGGCCACCGTTCGCAACCCCACGGCCGCCCAGCCCAACGGTGGTCTCGATCGGTTCTCCGTGGCGGCCACCCAGAACAGCACCTCCACCACCATCCTGAACCCCGATGGCACCCAGAACCGGGTGGAATTGCTGGCCGGAACGGCCAACAGCAACGAGGCAGCCATCGCGGTGAACGCCAACACGGGTGTGGAACGCTTCCGGGTCAGCGCCATCGACTCCCGCACCGATGTCTCGGTGAACAGCACCGCTGGCGCTGAGCGCTTCGGGATCACCGCCGACGCCCAGTCCGGGGCAATCTCCCTAAGGGACGGAGCAGGCTTCTCCCGCTTTGGGGCGTCCTACTCCGACGCCACAGGCGTTGCCTCCATGAATTTGGGCGGCTCTGTGGCACCGATCCGCGGCGGTGGCCCCCCCACCCGCTTCGTGGTCACCGCTGTCGAAGGCGCCAACGCCAACAGCGGGGTCAATCTGGAGGGCAACCCTCGGATCAAGCTGATCGGCAATGTTCAGGTCCGGGCCGACAACAATAACGGCCCCACGGCCTTCGAATTCGCCGATGCCAGTGACCAGATCACCGCCTGGGCCAATACCGACCTGCGCGGCCCCTACACCGCCTCCTATGGGGTCCACCGCTTCATCGCTGCCGGCGCCGGGGCCAACCCGATCCCTGGATATGGCAATGCCGCGGTCTTCGGCCCCACCGACACCGGCAACACCGGTCGCTGGAACTTCAACGCCGATACCGCCTTCCGCAGTCGCTGGAACCGGTTCGCGCCGGGCGTCAATCCCACCGACCGGGTGGTCTGGGACTCTCAGAACGACCAGATGCGCTACTTCACCGGATCTGTGCAAAGCATGGAGGGGAACTCCCGCATCCAGTTGAACAGCGGCACCCGCATGGATGTAGGCAACAATGCTGATCTGAATATCAACAGCGGCGGTGACGTGATCATGCAGAGCGGGTCCCGCTTCTACATGCAGAGTGGGTCACGGTTCGACATGCAGGGCAATTCCAGCATGTTCGTTAATGCTGACCGCGTGTTCCTGACCAACCGCAGCAACGCTTCGCTGGAAAGCGTCCTGCCGAACTATGTGTTCAAGGCTTCCTATTATGTCGGCCCGAACAACAACGTGCCCAAGCCCAGCTGTCCTGGTGGTACCCCGGCCATCTTCATTGACCCGCAGGTCCAATTCAGCGGCACCTCCGGTAACATCCAGGTCAACGTCCAAGGTGAATACAACACCTTCTTCCTGACCTCGGCGGTGCAGAACTCCTATGTGTACGCGACAAACTTCGGCAGCTACTGGCGGGTTCGCAATGGCTTCGATGTTTATATCCGCGCCAGTAACGCGAACCCCTTGACCACGATTGGGTCCACCGGCTCCATCGGCAACTTCCGTGCCTTGGCCCGGACCTATTGCTACTACCCCTGAGGCACTGGCGGGCGGGCTGGGACCCCTCCGCTCGCCTGCCCCCAAGCATCACGATGTTTTCAGCAGGCGCCCTTTTGCGGCGCCTGCTTTTTTCTTGGCCCCCGCTTGCCCCCCCTGGCGCTGGGCGTATGTTGCACAAGCGGTGACGACCGGGAAAACCCATGCTAAGCTCTGAGACATACGCGATCGGCTCAGGGCACGGGGTCCGAGGGCATCGATGGGCGTCGGGGAAGAGGAGGAACCCTTGCTGGGGACGCAAGACCACCCGCCCCGCGGCTTAAGGCGGTTCCAGACCCTGGAAGCGTTGGGGACCCTGGGAAGCGTTGGGGACCCTGGGAAGCGTTGGAGACCATGATGTGCGTCCCAGCGGGCCAGTAGGGCCCTGGGGGATGCGGGGGACGAGGACGATCCATGATCGGCACAATCATCACCAAGCCCACGAAGGTGTGCAACGCCAGTTGCACCTATTGCTCCGCCCCGCCAGACGGCGCACCCAAATGGAGTTGGGAGCAATTCACCTTCTTCTTTGACCGGGTCCAGCCCCACTTGGCGCCCCGTGCCGACATCATTTGGCACGGCGGCGAGCCGATGCTGATGGGTCCGGACTTTTATTGGCGCGCTTGGGAGTATGCCAAGGCCCGCCATCCGGGCGTGCGCTTCAGCATGCAGACCAACCTGCTGGGCTATAGCTCCGCGCGCTGGCGGGACCTGTTCCGCGATGTGTTTGAGGGCAATATCTCCACCAGCTTCGACCCCGATGAGAGCTTTCGCGAGTATCGCGGCTCCACGAAGCTCTATACCCGCCTCTTCTTCAGTCGGCTGGAGGCCATGGTGGATGATGGCTTTCATCCGCTGGTGATCGGCACCTATGGCGAGGAGACGGTGCACTACGGGGAGGTGATGTACGAGAAGGCGCTGAGCTACGGCGACAAACCCTTCTCCCTGCGATTCAACTATCGCTACCCTGCCGGCCGCGCGCGGGGTCAAGGCGAGTTGATCCGCCCCGCCACCTACGCCCAAATGCTGATCCACCTCTATGACCGGTGGATCCGCGAGCTGCCCAACTTCCTGATCACCCCACTGGACCAGATGCTGCGCAAGACGCTGAACAAGCATCTGACCCAATGCCCCTGGACCAAGGCCTGTGGCGGCGCCTTCCTGGGGGTGGAGCCTAACTTCGACGTCTATAACTGCTCCGAATTTGCTGACCTGGGCGAAGAGGAATGGCGCTTCGGTAACCTTCAGGAACAGACGGTGCCGGAGTTGCTGAAATCCAGGGCGGCAACGCTGATCCGTCGCCGACGGGTCCACAGCCCGGTGGATTGCCAAAGCTGTCGGCACTTCGTTGAATGTGAGGGCGGGTGCATGCGTGACGCCGTGCTCTATGACCACGGCATCTTCGGCAAATTCCACTACTGCCAGAGTTGGAAGATGGTGTTCGACCGCATCAAGCAGTCCATTCGTACCGGGGAAGCGGATGCTGCCTTGGCCAAGATGGGCCTCATTCCAGGTCAGGTGCGACGGGACCTGGGGTACGCAGCATGATCCTGGCCTATGTTAAGCCGACGAACTTCTGCAATGTCGGGTGCACCCACTGTTATCTGCCGGTCAGCGTGCGGGCCAACAAGGATCGCTTGAGCCTGGACCGGATCGAACGGATGGCGGAGCTCCTTCGGGACATGGCCCGGGCCCGCCGTGCCAGTGGCATCCAGGTGCTCTGGCACGGGGGCGAACCGCTAACCCTGCCGGTGAGCTATTTCTATGATGCGGCCGAGATCCTTGACCGCGTGCTGGGCGGTCGCAGCGCCTATATGGAGGCGATGCAGACCAGCCTGATCCCACTGAAGGAGGAACACCTGCCGTGGATCCAAGATCGCCTGGGCGGGGGGGTCGGCAGCAGCGTTGACTTCAGTCAGCGAAAGATCAAGGGCTCCGTGGAAGCCTATCACCAGTTGTGGATGCAGAAGGTCGATTTGGCACGGGAACACGGGATCATCGTCATCCCAGGCGTTGTCCCGACCCGCGCTGAACTGGGGCGTGAGCAGGACATCGTTTCCTGGATGGTGGCCCGCGACTTCACCCACTTCAACATTGATCGCTACAACAATTATGGACAGGCGTTTCCTGACCGCCCCTCCAATGGGGAACACGCCCGCTTTTTGATCGGCCTGTTTGATGCCACCATGCGTCTGTTTGACAAGACCGGCAAGGCACCGGTGATCAATGTCCTGGACGCGGTGCTCAATGGGGTGCTCCACGGTGTCGGGGGCGATCGCTGGGGTGGCTCCTGCCAGTCCGATTTTGTGGTGGTGGAGCCCAACGGCGCGCTCAACACCTGCCCGGACAAATCCACCATCGAGGCGGCCCACGCCCATGTGGAGGACGGCTGGGAAGGGTTTGCCAAGTCCCGCTTCCGCCGCAAATGGGTCCGCCATCAGACCATGACCCATAAGCAGCCTTACTGTTATACTTGCGAGAATAATAGCTGGTGCCGCAGCGGTTGCCCAATCACTCCCAATGGGCCGGTGGAAGGCGAAGATGAATGCAGCGGCTACAAGACCTTCATCACCCATGTCCGGCGATTCGTGGATGCCGGGGGACGGGAACTGGTGCAGGACTATCAGGCCCAAGCCGCCAACCCGCCGCTGGATCCAGCGCTGATGAGCCCCTATGGCAACGGCCTGTCCTCCACCCCCGCTGATGGGGGTGTGGCCGCATGAGCACCGGAAACCTGCCCTATGCCCCCGCCTTCGATCACCTGATTTACGTCCGCGTGTTCGAGGGCTGCAATCTGCATTGTGAGCATTGCTTCATCCCTTCCAACCCCAAGCGCATGGACTTGGCGCAAATGGAGGCGTTGGTCGCGGAGGCCCGCCGGTTTGCCAAACCAGGCCAGCGACTGATGCTGCAATGGCATGGCGGCGAGCCCACCTTGTTTGGGGCGCAATGGCTGCGGGACGCCATCTCGGCGGTGGAGCAGGCAGGCCCGGAATTCGTCTGGAGCCACGGGATCCAGACCAATCTGATGACCTATGATGATGACTGGGCTGCGCTCTACCGCGACAAGTTCGGCGGCGAAGTGGGGATCAGTTGGGACCCGGTCATCCGCCTGCTGCGCCGCGACCGGCCCGAAACCCACGCGGCGTACGACAAGCGCTTTTGGGAGCAAGTCCAGCGGCTGCTGAGCGATGGGCTGGACCCCTATATGGTGATCACCGCGACGCGGACACTGTTCGAGCAGTTTCCCCGTCCCCTGGACCTGTTTCAGATGCTCTATGCCCGCGGCCTGCGCCGCATCCATCTGGAGCGGGTGACGCAGACGGGCTACGCCCGGGACAATTGGGGCCGACTGGGCCTGAACAACGCGGACTACAGCCGCCAGATGAGCCGCTTCATGCGCGCCTATGTCCAGTATCAGCGCCAGATGCAGGAAAGTGAGTCTCTGCCCCTACAGGTGAGCCCCTTCGACGGACTGTTGGCCTCCGCCGAGCGTCTGGTGACCGGCGCTGGCGGCGGATATGGCTGCTGGTCCGGCTCCTGCGACACCCGATTCCACACCATGGATGCCAGCGGATACAAGCGCGGCTGCACGGCGGTGACCAGTGAGGAGGACAATCCGCGGGCGCGGCTGGCGTTGAAGTTGGGGGTGAATCTGGAGGAAAGCCGCGTGCGTCGCCGGGTGAATTGTGGCACCTGCGCCTTTCGGACCATTTGCAGCTCCGGCTGTCTCGCCTTGTCTTACGATGATGGGTCCGGGGAATGCAGCGGCGGCTGGAGCCTTTTCGATAGCGCCCGGCGGCTGGCTGAGGCCGACGTGGCCCGCCGTGACCAAACAGCAGGGCGTGGCCCTGGTGCGACAGACGTCCCCACGGCCTCCACAAACCCTTCACAGAATGCGGAGCAGCCCCACCTGCTCGCTTGAGGCCGTATCCAATCTCGCCTATACCTTGGTCAACCCTTTTGCTCCGGAGGAGAGGATTTATGGTCAACCCGCTGAAGGTCACCACCGTTTCCACGTCTATCGCGCTTGTCGCGACCCAAGCCATTGCCGCTGTCGGCGAAAGCCACGACATCCAGGTCGCCCGCGACTTTGAGGTCTCCGCTGAGTTGGACGCTCAGATCGATGCCGCCCTGGCCAAGAAGGACGTGCGCGAGGAAATCGGCAGCGTGTTCGACACCCTGGCCCGCCGCTTCGTTGCCGAGGAAGGCCGCCTGGAAGACCAACTCTTCCCCACCTTCGACGGCGAAGAAAAGAGCCTGCGCGAAATCTTCCTGGCGCAGACGGACTTCGTTGGTCGTGGGAACAACTCCTACCGTCTGTTCAGCACCTCCGGTTCTGGCGTGTGCTACACCAACTGCCACAACGCCTGCCATCGGGCTTGCCACGGCAGCCGCGGCTGGCGCTAAGCCTGAGTGCCGTGACGGGTTGACGGAGCCCGACCATCTGGCGTCAAAGGACCGCGTTTAGGCGGTCCTTTGTGTATGGTGCTTTGCACACAGCCACCCCGCCACCCACCACAGCCGGCGCCATCATCGGCGCTTCCGGGGATAAGACCATGAAGCTCAGCGCGCTCGTTGCCCTGCCCGAGGATCAGATCGGCGAAGAGTATATCGGCGTCGAGGTCGATGAACTGTCGGTGACCCCACCGACGGGCCTCAAGCGCATCGGCCTGATCTATAAGGTGGATGACCGGACGGAACTGGACGAGGACCTGCTGGACGTCATCATCAGCTATCGGCTTGCTGATATCGACGCCCTGTTGGAGATCCCGCATGACGCCCCCGTGCCGGACGCCCGTTATCTGGTGCAGGTGGCCGCCAACGCCGGCTTCAGCCTCTCCCTGCTGCCGCCGCCCGCCGACGCTGATGAGGCAACGAAGGACGCCTATGTCCAGCGCCTGGTGACCTTCACCGATGTCTATATGAGCCAGCAGAACTTCTCCGCCTTTCTGCACCCGCTCTCCAGTTTCTTGGAATATATGTTCGCAGAGCAAATCGCGGACATCCAGGCGATGACCCCCAGCGACCCCTATATCCGGCAGCGGTTTGTGGATGTGATGCCGGCGGCGTTGGTGGAGCACTTCAAGGATGCCGTCAAGGAGCGGGTTTTCGCGCTGTATGACGGGGAAGAGGGCTTCCGCGCCTTCGCCAAGGCTGTGGTCTACAAGGTCTACAAGCAGACCCAGGAGATCGCCGCGGACGTGGCGAGGGACATGGGCCAGCCGGGCGATGGCGGAGATCAGCCCCCCGCCGGCGATCCGCAGC
>CAZCBM010000141.1:0-8889 GCA_964496805.1 uncultured Rhodospirillales bacterium
CCAGCCGGAGGAGGCTGCCCCCCCTGCGACGCCCTCCAACCCCGGGACATCCCGCTAAGCGGGCGCCTCGCCCCAGCCCGCTCAAGGGGGTGCATCGCCCCAGGCCTGCCGCTGCCCCTTGCCCCTCCCCTTCCAGACCCAACCGGACCGCCCTGCCCCATGGCCGTATTGCCCGATCACTGGATTCGCGACGCCGCCCGCACGCACCGCATGATTGAGCCGTTTGTTGATGGCCAAGTGCGCGGTGAGGGCATCAGCTATGGTCTTTCCAGCTATGGCTATGACGCGCGGGTGGCGGATGAGTTCAAGATCTTCACCAATATCGACAACGCCCTCGTTGACCCCAAAGCATTCAGCGACACCAGTTTCGTCAATCGAACCACCGATGTCTGCGTGATCCCCCCCAACAGCTTCGCGCTCAGCCGCACCGTGGAGTATTTCCGCATCCCCTCCGACGTGCTGGTGATCTGCCTGGGCAAATCCACCTACGCGCGCTGCGGGCTGATCGTGAATGTCACACCGCTGGAGCCCGGATGGGAAGGGCATGTTACCTTGGAGATATCCAACACGACGCCGTTGCCGGCAAAGGTCTATGCCAATGAGGGCATTTGCCAGTTCCTTTTCCTGAAGGGCGACAGCCCCTGCGAGGTCACTTATGCTGACCGCAAGGGCAAGTATATGGGTCAGACGGGCGTCACCCTCCCCCGGGTTTGATTGCCACTGCCCCGCTCCTTCCCCCCTTTCCCTATCATTCGGAGATCGGCCATGGACGCCATTGCCATCCAAGGCGGCACCCCGCTCAGGGGCGAGATCCAGATCAGCGGTGCCAAGAACGCAGCACTGCCCCTGATGATTGCAGCCCTGCTGAGCCCGGAGCCCCTGACCCTGGCGCGGGTACCCGATCTGGCGGACATCGCCACCCTGAAAGAATTGCTGGCCCATCACGGCGTGCAGCAGACCGACCTGGGCGGGGGAACCTGGCGCCTGCACGCCCCTGAAATCACCTCCAACACTGCCCCCCATGAGTTGGTGCGGCGCATGCGCGCCAGCATCCTGGTGCTGGGTCCGTTGCTGGCCCGCTGTGGCGAGGCGCGGGTGTCCATGCCCGGTGGCTGCGCCATCGGCAACCGCCCGGTGGACCTGCACATCATGGGCCTGGAGCGTATGGGGGCCACCATATCCATCTCAGGCGGTTTCGTTCATGCGAAAGCACCGTCGGGAGGCCTGCGCGGGGAGCGCATCCTGCTGCCCATGCCCTCCGTGGGGGCAACAGAGAACCTGATGATGGCCGCCGCCCTGGCCACGGGGGAGACGGAAATCGTCAATGCTGCCCGTGAGCCGGAGATTGGCAACCTGGCGGAGATCCTGATTGCCATGGGTGCCCAGGTGGATGGACTGGGCAGCGACCGGCTGCGTATCCAAGGGACCCAATCCCCCACCGCCGCTGAGGGCGCGGTGATTGCCGACCGGATCGAAACCGGGACCTATGCCATGGCCGCCGCCATCACCGGCGGTGATGTGGTGTTGAAGGGTGCTGCCAATGGCACGCTGGACATGGTCTGGCAGGTCCTGGAGCGCAGCGGTGCGGTCATCCTGCACGAGGGCGCCGATGACGTCCGCGTGACCCGTAACGATCGGCCCCTCACCGGCATCGATGTGATGACCGAGCCATTCCCTGGCTTCCCCACTGACCTGCAGGCGCAATACATGGCGCTGATGAGTGTCTCCTCAGGGGCTGCCATGATAACGGAGACCATCTTCGAAAATCGCTTCCAGCATGTGCCGGAACTCATTCGCATGGGGGCGAATATCACCATCCATGGGCGCTCTGCCCTGGTCCGCGGGTCCAACCTGCTGGTGGGCGCCCCTGTGGAAGCAACGGACCTGAGGGCCTCCTCCAGCCTCGTCTTGGCGGGTCTCGCGGCGAAGGGGGAGACGCTGGTGCAGCAAATCCACCATCTTGACCGAGGGTACGAGCAGCTTGAGGCGAAGCTCTCCGGCTGTGGGGCGCAGATCCAACGGATCACCCTGGCACCCTAGGGCACATTTCGGTGAGATAGAGTCCACGCCAGCCCCGCGTTCGGTATCCTGCCCCCCGTGACCAATCCGCAGGCAGCGACAGGGCGCGTCTTGCAGTTTGGCGCACAGCCTGTATGTGCTGAGGGGATGACGGTGGGTGCGGTGCACAACGCCGCCTCCTGGGTTACCCTCTTCCGAAGACGCATAGTCATGTCCTCGCTGCTGAAACTCAAAGCCATCGATGCCGACGACCTGCTGGTGATCTCTGCCTTGGTGCAGGATGGCGTGGTGCCGCCAGCTGAATTGCACTTTGATCCCGCCAAGGGCAGTTTCACCGCGATGGTCACCCGGTATTGCTGGGAAAAGGAGGCCTGCAAAGCCTCTGGCCGGGTCCCACAACGGGTCCTGAGCCTGTTGAGCATTGACGGCGTCAGCCAAGTGAAGTCCCGAGGCGTGGCCATGCCCCACCCTGGCCAAGCCCAGCCTGCGGACGGCCCGCCCTTGGCCGTGCTGGCGGTGATTTGGCGAGACGGTTGGGTGATGCTGCATTTCGCCGAGGAGGCCGCCTTGGCGTTGAAAGCTGACAGCCTGTCGGTGCGGCTGGCGGACCTGTGTGAGCCCTGGTGTGCCAAGGCCCGCCCCAGCCATCCGCTGGATGAGACCGCCGACTTCCCTGATCCCCCCGCGCAGGAGACCCAACGATGACAGCCCCCACGGCGACCCAAAGCCAAAGCGAGCGCGACATCGTCAAGGTCACGCTGGATGAACACACGGTCAAGCGGCGCAGCCCGGAGGTGGAGCACGAGCGGGCCGTTGCGATCTACGACCTGTTGGAGGCAAACCGGTTCCGCCTTGCTGAGGTGGAGCCGCAGCCCTTGCACCTGCACCTGTCCATTGAGGACAACCGCCTGCTGTTTGACATCCGCACCCCCAAGGACGAGCAGATCCGGGAGTTGCGTTTGCCCCTGTCGGGCCTGCGGCGGGTGGTGAAGGACTATTTCATGATCTGCGACAGCTACTTCAATGCCATCAAGACGGCCACCGCCGCCCAGATTGAGGCGATCGACATGGGCCGCCGCGGTGTCCACAACGAAGGCGCTGAGATTGTCCGTGAACGCCTGGAGGGCGATATTGAGGTGGATACGGACACCGCGCGGCGCCTGTTCACCTTGATCTGCGTCTTGCATATTCGCGGCTGAGCCCCCCTGACCCCTCGCCCCCGCTTCGGTCCGTACTGCTTCGGACAGCGCCTTTCGGGATCCTCAGCACATGACCTTGCTGCGCCCCTCCGCCGTTTTGTTCGCCTGCACCCTGAATGCCGTGCGAAGCCCCATGGCGGAGATGCTGCTGCGACGCCGGGCAGAGAATCGGATCTATGTCACCAGCGTGGGGGTGGAGGCTGGGCAGCTGGACCCGTTCGCCACGGTCGTCATGGCGGAACTGGGCCTGGACTTCGCCACCCATCGCCCCAAAGCGTTCGACGACCTGTGGGAAACCAGCTTCGATCTGGTGATCACCCTGTCGGCAGAGGCCCACGCCTGCGCCACGGAATGGGCGTCGGGCTATGCCATCGCCCTGGAGCATTGGGAAACGCCGGACCCAGCCACCATCGACGGCACCCGCGATCAACGGCTGATGGGCTATCGCACCTTGCGCGATCGCATCAACCGGATGGTGGCAGACCGCTTCGAGTATCTGGGCGACGATTGACCTCAACGCCTTGCAGGTCGAGTCTCAGCGCCCCCTCAACCGACGTCCGATCCGCCTTCGGCCCCCACTACCCCCCTCCTTTCCGCCCGCGGGCCGCATCATCGCGAAGCGGGGAGGGCAGGAGGATCAGAGGGCGATGGCTGCGGTGCCGGGCAAACGGCCCCAAGGTCCGAGGGAAGTTGGTCGAATACGCTGCTGGCCGTCAGTCGAAACCGGGACGCCACCGGCAGGCCCACCAGTTTCAGGCGATCCGCCAGCCATGTGTTGCAGGTGTAGTGCCAGACATAGGCACCGCTGGCCCGGACGAAGTGGCCATCGTCGCCATAGAGGCTCTGGCTCAGCAGAAGGGGCGCTCCGGCTGCATCCAGCAGTGTGTCTTGCTCCAGGCGTGTCAGCAGCGCCTCCAGACGCTCTGGCCGCACCGGCAGCGCTTTAACCTGGGACCAGGGAAAGGCCGCGGCCGGTTCCGCTGAAAAGCCCACCACATGCAAGGCCGCCGGCGTCGGCACGAACAGCGCCCACGCCGCGTTCCCCAGGGTCTTGCCCGCAGCCTGATAGAAAGTGGCATCACCCCAGCCGATTTCAACATAGGTGTGGGTCCGCAGCGCCCCCACGGCCGGCAGCCGTCCCGGAGGTATGGCGGCCGTGGGGATCACCAGCCCGGTGTGCCAGCCATGGTCTGTCACCCACAACCGCAGGCAAGGTTCCCCCGGCCCTGGCAGATCCGGCGCAGGGATCAGGGGATCCATCAGACTCAACCCACGGATCAAGACAGCAATGGTCAGCCAGGTCATGGGGCAATGGCTCCTGCTTGCGCGGCGCATGGAAAGGCTTGAACTGCCCACAGCAGCGGCACCGATTGAAAATCGATGCCGCTGCTATAGCGTCCTGGTGGCCGTCAAATCACCCCTTCCGTGGCGTTGCGCCTTCGGGGTCCTAAGCACCAAGCGGCTGCCCCTGTGTTTGGGTATCACGCACTCCCCGGTCCCCCCTTTGACCCGGCGATGTCACGGCCTATGTAGAGGCTGTTGTTCCTGTCTTTGCCCCCATCGGAGCCCCTTGTCCGTGTTCACCCGCCGCCAGACCCTTGCCGCCGGCCTCGCCGGCCTCACCGCCAGCGCTCTGCCGACCCTAGGCCGCGCCCAAGACGTGCTGAAGATCGGCCTCGTGCATGTGGGGCCGGTGACGGACAATGGCTGGACCTACCGCCACGATCTTGGCCGCGCCGCCGTGGAAGCGGCCTATGGCGACCGGGTGTCCACCCGCACGGTGGAGAACGTCAAGCCCGGTGCCGATAGCGAACGGGTCATGGAGGGGCTGATCGAGGATGGGTGCCGGATGATCATCAACACCGGCAGCGACCACCAGACCGCGCTGCACCGGGTGGCCCGCCGCCATCCCGACGTGGTGTTTGAGCATGTGGTGGGCACCAAACTGGCCCCCAATGTCGCCACCTATGCAGGGCGCTTCTATGAGGGTCGCTATGTTCAGGGCCTGGTGGCTGGCCATTTGACCCGCAGCGGCGTCGCTGGCTACATCGCCAGCTTTCCCATCCCGGAGGTTATCCGCGCCATCAATGGCTTCACGCTGGGCTTTCGCAAACATCGCCCCGATGGGCAGTTGCGGGTGATCTGGATCAACAGTTGGTATGACCCAGCGCGGGAAGGGGATACGGCCCGCGTCCTGATCGACCAGGGGGCAGACATCATCAGCCAGCACACGGATAGCCCTGCGGCCATCGAAGTGGCCCAACAGGCCGGCGTCTACGCCTATGGACTGTCCACTGACATGAGCGCCTTTGGCGCACAGGCGCATATCAATTCCATCCTGAAAAACTGGGACCCCTATTATGTTCAGCGAGTGGGTCAGGTCCTGGACGGGACCTGGACGTCGGCGGACTTCTGGGGGGGGCTGGACACCGATGTTGTCAGCCTGACCGACTATGCCGACTTTGTGCCGGTGGCGGTGGCACAAGAAGCCTTGGCCGCCGAAGCCGCCATTAAGGCAGGCACGCTGGATGTGTTCGCCGGCCCCATCACCGCCCAGGATGGCAGCAACCTGATTGACCAGGGGGCCACCGCCGATGACGACATGCTGCGGCGGATGATGACCTATGTTGATGGTGTTGTGGGCACCATCCCAGGCTGAGCATGCTGCCCCACGGCTACCGGTTGAGCACGGACCCGGGGGATGTACCGCTGAAGGCGGTGGCATCCCTGCTGCGATCCACCCCCTGGGCGGAGGATATGAGCGTCGCGCGCCTGCGCGGCGTTCTGCCTTTTTCCCTGGTGGCGACGGTGCTGCACGCTGACAGGCTCGCAGGCTTCGCGCGGGTCGTGAGCGATCGCCATACGTTTGCGTATCTCACCGACGTTGTGGTCCACTCCGCCCATCGGGGTCAGGGCTTGGCCAAGGCGATGACGGCCACCCTGCTGGACATGCCGGAGCTGGCCGCCGTAAACCACTGGGCCCTGCTGGCGGCCAGCGATCAGGTCAAGTCCCTCTATGGCCGATTCGGCTTTGCCCGCACCCCCCACCAGCACGCCTGGATGGAACGCCACCACAGCGGCAGCGACGCAGCCGATTGAGGGGCATTCACTCGGCCGGGGTTCCAGCGGCCGCCGGTGCTCTGGCGGGCCGCAATCGGCCCCGCAGGGCCCGGATCGCCCGGCGCAGGGCCTTGATCTCCGCCCTTAGGCCCCGGGACCGGCGGTGGAGGCGGCGGTTGTGCATCAGCACGATCAAGCTGGCGAGGCTGATCCACGTTGTATGCGCCGCCAGCATCAGCGTGAACATCACCATGCTGCCCGCCGCGTGCAGGGGGATCACTGTATAGCTGTCCACGATCAACAGGCCCTCACCCGGTCGGTCCGGCAGGTCATGCCAGACAAAGCTGTAGGGCGCCTTGGACTCGTCTGTCGTACCGGCACCATTGAAGAACCCAAAGCGCATCTGCTGGACGCCTGCTGGGCGATTCTCCAACGATCCCTGAACCCAGGTGGTGAGGAACTGATCATAGCCCACCAGGACCTCCTCCGGCGTGCCCATGGTGCACTGAACACCGGCATTGGTGCACAGGCGGGCAAACACACGATCATCAGCGATCGTCTCCCGCGCCAGGGCCAGCGTGTGCAGCCGGTCTGTCTGGGCGCTCAAGCCGACGGACATCATGCCGTGCAGCACCAGCAGGTGGAACAGTAGACTGGTGGAGAACACAACGCCGCCCAGGGCTGTGATGATCAATCGGTCGCGGGAGCGAAACCGCGGGATGAGCAGGCCGACCGCCAGGATTGCCGCCAAGGCCCCCACCACCAGGAACACCACCGTATCGTCGCCGGGGGCACGGCCCAACTGGGGCGCCATCATGCTCCAGGGGAGGACATCCCCCTTCAATTCGACGGACAGGATCAGCGCCGCCAGAACCACGAGATAGCTGATCTGCCGGCGCAGCAGCATCCACACCATGACCAGCACCAGCGCACCAATCAGCATCCGGTCAAGCTGCCAGATTTGTTCCGCCAGTGGCGGAATACGCTCAATCGCGCCGCTGGCCGGGGTGATCAGCCAGCCTTGGAAAACCTCGATAAAGCCACGCAAACCCATGGCACGCCCCTTGTCCACACCTGATGGGGCGGCACGGTACGCCTGTCGGCGCGACGGGTCAAATCATCGCCAAGCCGCCATTGACGTGCAGGGTCTGACCGGTGACGTAGGCGGCCTCGTCGCTGGCCAGATAAACGGCAGCGGCAGCGATGTCCTGGCCCGTGCCCAGGCGTTTGGCGGGGATGTTAGCGTCGATGCGGGCCTTCTGGTCGTCGGTCAGGGCGTCGGTCATGGCGGACTGGATGAAGCCCGGCGCGATACAGTTCACGGTGATCCCTCGGGAGGCCACTTCGGCCGCCAAGCTTTTGGACAGGCCGATCATGCCGGCCTTGCTGGCCGCATAGTTGGCCTGACCGGCGTTGCCGGTGACCCCCACGACGCTGGTGATGTTGATGATCCGCCCGGAGCGGGATTTCATCATGCCCCGCAGAACAGCCTTACTGAGCCGGAAGGCGCTGGTGAGGTTCACATCCAGGACGGTCTGCCAGTCCTCGTCCTTTAGGCGCAGCATGAGCATGTCCCGGGTGAGGCCAGCATTATTGACCAAGATATCCACCCGGCCCATCGCCTCTTCAGCCTGCTTGACCAATGCCGTTGCCGCATCCGGGTCGCCGAGATCCGCCGGCAAGACCACGGTCCGCTCATTGCCCTTTTCCGTGCCCTGTTCCGTGGCCTGTGCTGTGGCCTGTTCAGCAGCCAGTTCCCCGGCCAGAGCCTCCAGCGCGTCTGCCTTGCGTCCGGTCAAGGCGACAGTGGCCCCTGCCGCGTGCAAGGCCCGGGCAATGGCCCCGCCGATGCCGCCGCTGGCGCCCGTGATCAGCGCCGTCTTGCCAGTTAGATCGAACATTCTGTTGCCTCGTTTACAGTGAGGTATCGTGTGAACCCTGGGGGATGGTCCCGGTCACAGGGTGGCTGCGAACGCCTCCAGGCTCTTGGGGTCGCCGACACTGGCGGTATCCACGCCCTTGGCGATGCGCTTGACCAGACCCGCCAGCACCTTGCCGCTGCCCAGCTCCACGAACCGTTCGACACCCGCCTCAGCCATCCACGTGACGCTCTCGCGCCAGCGAACCCGCCCGGTCACTTGGTCCACCAGCAACGTCTTCAACTGGTTGGGGTCCTGACTGGGTAGGGCCGTGACATTCGCCACCACGGGCACCACCGGCGGCGCGAAGGTCACGCTGGCCAGGGCCTCGGCCATTTTTTCCGCCGCCGGTTCCATCAGCGCGCAATGGAAAGGGGCTGAGACTGGCAACGGCAGTGCCCGCTTCGCCCCAGCTTCCTTGGCCAGTTGGCAGGCGCGTTCCACAGCCCCGGCATGCCCGGAAATGACCACCTGACCCGGCGCATTGTCATTGGCCATGGTCACCAACTCGGTCTGGCCCTCGGGCGTGGGTCCCGCCTGCTGACAGACCTCCTCCACCTGCGCCAGGTCCAAGCCCAAGATCGCGGCCATCCCGCCCTTGCCCACCGGAACGGCGGCCTGCATGGCCTCCCCCCGAATGCGCAGCAGCCGGGCCGTGGTGGGCACATCCAGCGCCCCGCAGGCCGCCAGGG
>CAZCBM010000142.1:0-8784 GCA_964496805.1 uncultured Rhodospirillales bacterium
TAGTGGCAGCGGCTCAGCCACGGGCAGCTGCGCCAACGGCAACTGCTCGGTGAACCGCAGCCGCACGGGCCGCGGTGGGAACAGCTGGTCCAGCAGCAGCAGTTTCAGCCGCGACTGATCCCCTCCCGGTTGTCGGCACGGAAAAGGCCCGCACCCCCAGGGTGCGGGCCTTTTCTTGCAGGGGCCGCTTGCTTTTGGGCAATGGCGCATTGGGGATGACCCAGGGGTGCCATCGCCAGGCGGCGTTTCCTCCGTCTGGTATCTGCCGCTGTGGCGTTGGCGGGACCGTCCGACGCTGTGCGCCTGGGGCACCGGCGTCCGGACGCTGCCAAGCTCAGGCGGCGGAGCGGGGCTGGACCGGGCGCTGAGCCACACCCTTGTAGGCGCTCAGCGGACGGATCAGGCGATTGTTGTCCCGCTGTTCAAAGCAATGGGCAGCCCATCCGGTAATCCGGCTGATCACGAAGATCGGCGTGAAGACTGGGATGTCGAAGCCCATCAGGTAATACGCCGGCCCGGTGGGGAAATCGAGATTGGGGTAGATGTTCTTCTCTGAGACCATGACATCTTCAAGGGCCTTGTACATCTCCACCCATTTCTGGCCGCCCTTCAGTTCCGCCATCTTGAAGAAGGCGTCGCGCATGGTGGGCACGCGGCTGTCACCAGACTTATAGACGCGGTGGCCAAAGCCCATGATCTTGCGTTTCTCTGCCAGCGCTTGGCGCATCCAGTCCGCAGACTTTGCTGGATCGTCAATCTCCAGCATCATGTGCATGACCGCCTCGTTGGCCCCTCCGTGCAGGGCCCCCTTCAGTGCGCCGATCCCCCCCGTTACGGCCGAGTACAGGTCGGAGGTGGTGGACATGATGGTCCGGGCGGTGAAGGTGGAGGCATTGAAGCTGTGCTCGGCATACAAGATCAAAGAGATGTCGAAGCACTTCACCACATCGGCCTCAGGCACCTCGCCAAAGCACATGTGGAAGAAGTTTTCCGCCATGCTCAGGCTGCTGTCCGGGGCGATGGGCTCCAGGCCCTTGCGCAGCCGAAAATCGGCGGCGACGGCGGTGGGGATGCGGGCCAGCAGGCGCATCGCCTTGCGGTCATCGGCGGCGGCGGACAGGTCGTCAGCCTCCGGGTCCAGCACGCCCAGCATGCTCACCGCGGTCCGGATGCTGTCCATGGGGTGGCAGGTGGGATCGAACAGGCGGATGCTGTCCAAAGCCTTCTCCGGCAGGGCGCGTAGGACACGCTCCTCCTCACAGAAGGCGGCGAACTCTGCACTGGAGGGCAATTCGCCCTTCAGCAGCAGGTGGGCCACATCCTCAAACGGGCAGTGGGCGGACAAATCCTGCACAGCATAGCCGCGATAGGTCAGGGAGTTGGTCTCCGGCATCACTTTGGAGATGGCAGTCTCATCGGCGATAACGCCGGCCAAGCCGTATTTGATGTCACTGGCGTCGGTCATGGGGGGCTCCTGAGGTCAGGGGACGGCACACGGGATCGGGCGAGGCCCGCCGCCGATCAGTCCACAACTTTGAAGTTGAACAGGGATTGGTCGAAGCTGTTGTAGTCTTCGTAACGCAGCAGGGCATAGAGATCGCGGCGGTGCTGCATCTGATCCAGGATGCTCTCCTGCGATCCGGTTTCCCGAATGACTTTCAGCCCGTCGATGGCGGCCTTCATGGCCAGCCGCAGGGTGGTCACGGGGTAGAGGGCAATGTTGTAGCCCAAATCGGCCAGGGTCTTGGCATCCAGCAGCTTGGACTTGCCGAACTCGGTCATGTTTGCCAGCAGCGGGACATCGACGGCCTTGCGGACAGCCTCAAACTCCTGCTCGTTTTGCAGGGCTTCGGGGAAGATGGCGTCGGCGCCGGCGTCCACATAGGCCTTGATGCGGTCGATCATGGCGTCCAGGCCCTCAAGGGCGCGGGCATCGCTGCGGGCCATGATCACAAAGTTGGGGTCCCGACGGGCGGAGACGGCGGCCTTGACCCGGCGCACCATGTCGTCGGTGTCCACGACGGCCTTTCCATCCAGGTGGCCGCAACGCTTGGGGTTGACCTGGTCCTCCAGGTGGATGGCGGAGATGCCCCGCTCCTCCATCATCCGCACGGTGCGCGCGGCTGACATCGGCTCGCCGAAGCCCGTGTCCACGTCACACAGGGTGGGCAGGTCCGTGACGCGAGCGATCTGCTCCGCGCGGTAGGCCACTTCGGTCAGGCCGAACAGCCCAATATCCGGCAGGGCCATGTCAGCGGAGACCACGGCGCCGGAGACATAAACGCCTTCGAAGCCAGCTTCTTCAACGGCCAGAGCGCACAGCGGGCTGAACGCGCCGGGGATCTGCATCAGGGTGCCGGCGGCGAAGGTGTCACGCAGCGCCTGACGCTTTTCAGCGGCTGTTTTCTTGGAGAAGATCATCGCCATCCCTCCTGGGGATCAGGGTGAGGCCGGGGGGGAGGGAGGGCGACGCCCTCCCTCCCGGTACCGGGATCGGTGTGGGGGCAGGGGATCAGAAGATGCCCTTGGCCGGGTTCTCCTGGAGCCCGCCGGCGGGCAGGGCCACCGTCAGCTGCAGGACCTCCTCGGCGGTCAGGTTGGGCAGGCGCTGAACCAGGTCCAGGAACCGCTGGCTCTCCGCCGGATCCAGGATGTCGTCGGTCAGGATCTTGAACTTGCGTACATAGTCGGGGCGGGTGAAGGGCTTGGCGCCCAGCGGGTGGGCATTGGCCACAGCCATGGACTGGGTCAGGGTTTCCCCATTGGCCAGTTCCACCACCAGCTCACCGCCAAAGGCTTTCCGGGCCGGGTCCGTGGCGTGATACCGCTCCGTCCATTCCGGCTCTTCAACCGTAGAGATTTTGTGCCACAGGCGCACGGTGTCGGCCCGCTGGGCGCGCTCCGGCGCGTAGCTGTCCACATGGTGCCAGCGACGGTCCTGAAGAGCCACGGCCAGGATGTACATGATGGAGTGGTCCAGCGTCTCGCGGCTGGCTGTGGGGTCCATCTTCTGCGGGTCGTTGGCGCCGGTGCCGATCACATAGTGGGTGTGATGGCTGGTCTTCAGCAGGATGGACTTGACCTGATCCCAGTCGCCGCCGGTCTTTTCCTCGATCTGGGCGCCAACATTGAACGCCAAGTCGATCAGGGCCTGGGACTGATACTCCGCGGAATGCTCCTTGGTGTAGGTGTCCAGGATCGCGCGCTTGGGCTCGCCGATCTCCGGCAGGGGCACGTGATATTCGGCGCTGGGGCCATCCAGCATCCAGGCGATGACGCTGTCTTCGCCTTCATAGATGGGGCTGGGGGCACCTTCACCGCGCATGGCGCGGTCCACCGCTTCCACCGCCAGCTTGCCGGCGTGGGACGGGGCAAACGCTTTCCAGCTGGAGATCTCTCCTTTGCGGGACTGGCGGGTGGCCGTAGTCACGTGCAGGGCCTGCTGGATCGCCTGAAAAATGATCTGGGGATCCAGACCCAGCATGGTGCCGATGCCGGCGGCGGCGGAGGGACCCAGATGGGCCACATGGTCGATCTTGTGCTTATGCAGGCAAATCGCGCGGACCAAGTTCACCTGAACTTCGTAGCCGGTGGCGATGCCACGCACCAGCGCCTGCCCATCACAGCCCAGTTGCTGAGCAACGGCCAGGATCGGGGGGATGTTATCGCCTGGGTGGGAGTAGTCGGCGGCTAGGAAGGTGTCGTGGTAGTCCAGTTCACGGACGGCCGTGCCATTGGCCCAGGCGGCCCATTCGGCACTGACGCGCACATCGGCCGGCAGGCCGAACACGTTGGCACCGTCGGCGCGCTTGTGGCCCAGGGCCTGGGCGCGGGCAGTCATCACCGGCCGGCGGTTCACAGAGGCCAGGGCCACCGACGCATTGTCGATGATGCGGTTGATGATCATGTCCACCACGGCGTCTTCCACCGCCACGGGGTCCGCCGCCATTTGGGCGAATTTCCAGGCCAGTTGGCCTTCCTTGGGCAGGCGATCAGCTTCCGGGTGGACTTTGACGATATGGGTCTGCATGGCGTGGCCTCTGCATGAACGACGGGGAAAACGGCACGTGGCAGCCTTGTGACCGGCATCCGGGCCCACGACAATCCGCAACAACTGCCAAAAATGCCCGCTTGCAAAATGTGCGAATTTCGCAGATGCGATTGGCATAGTTGCGAATACCCCGTCTCCAGTCCGGCCCCCGCTGCCGTTCCCAAGGTGCGGTTCCCCCTATGTCCGCCCCCTTCCCACTGAGTGTCGGTGAGGACCCCCCATGACCGCCAAACTGTATCTGGGCCACAAGCTCAGGGATCTGCGCGCCCGGGAGGCGCTGACCCAGGCGGCCCTGGCCAGCCGCCTGGGCCTATCGGTCAGCTACCTCAACCAGTTGGAAAACAATCAGCGGCCAATCACCGTGACGGTGCTGGTGGAACTCAACCGCGTCTTCGGCGTCGATGTGGGCGAGTTCACCGATGATGATCATGGACGGCTGATCGCTGACCTGCGGGAGGTCATGGCGGAGCCCTTGAACGAGCCGGATGGCAAGGCCGTAGACACACCCTCATTGGCTGAGATCCGGCAGATTGCTGAGACCGCGCCGGCCTTTGCCCGCCGCTATCTGGCCTTGCATCGGGCGTGGCAGGCCAAGCAAGGCGCTGGCACGCCCGATCAGAAGGACCGGCGGGAGGCGGACCCCTTCGGCACCTATGGCGCGGTGCGCGACTTCTTCCATTACCGAAACAACTACATCGATGTCCTGGACAAGGAGGCGGAGGCCCTGTCGGAGCGCCTGGGGCTCAGCCGGCAGGACGGGTTGACCGGCCTCAGCCACCACCTGGAACAGGCCCATGGGGTGCGGGTGGTGCTGGATCGGGGCGATATGGGCTCTGGTACCGTGCGCCGCTATGATCCCACCAGCCGGATCCTGACCCTGGAGGCCAGCCTGTCCGTGGCCACCCTGCGCTTCCAGGCCGCCGCGGCTTTGGCGCGTTTGTCGCTGCGGCCGATCATGACCCAGGTGTTGGACACCAGCGGGCTGACGTCCCAGGAGGCGAAGGCGGTCTGCCAGATCGCCTTGGATAACTACGCGGCTGGCGCGATGCTGCTGCCTTATCGGCGGTTCCTTAAGGACGCGAGGTCCCTGCGCTTTGATATCGAGCGGCTGATGCAGCACTATCAAGCCAGCTTTGAGCAGGTGTGCCACCGGCTGAGCACGCTGCAACGCCCCTCTGCCCGCGGGATCCCGTTCTACTTCGTGCGCGTGGACCATGCGGGCAACATCACCAAGCGCCACTCGGCCACACGCTTTCAGTTCCCCCGCTTCGGCGGGGCCTGTCCGCTGTGGAACATCCATGAGGCGTTCAGCAACACCGGCCGGATCCTGGTCAACACCATGCAGATGCCCGATGGCGTCCGCTATCTGGCGGTGGCGCGGGCCATCATTAAGCGGGGCGGTGCCTGGCGGCGGCCAGAGCGCCACTATGCCGTGGGGCTGGGCTGCGAGCTAAGCCATGCCCGCGATTTGGTCTATGCGGATGGGCTGACCCTCGATGACCCCGCCAGCGATCTGCCGGTGGGAGTGAGTTGCCGGCTCTGTTTGCGCCCTGATTGCCAGCAGCGGGCCTTTCCACCGGCGGAGTCGGCGCTGGTGATTGAGGACAACACCCGCCACGTGGTGCCCTATCGGTTGGGCTGAGCGCCCCTTGCCTCCCGGAGGGTGCGGCGGAAGCGCCGAACGCCGCTTCAGGGGGGCAAACCGCAATCCCCCATGCGTTTGCGTGTTTCCACCCGATGCCGAACCGATTTAGAAGGGGGCTTGGAAACGCCCCTCAAAATCGCCCTCGAAGAAGGCTATCCCTATGAAGTTACAGGACCAGCAGCGCATTGAAGCATCGCGAGAGCGCGTTTTTGAAGCGCTCAACGACCCTGAGATCCTCAAGCAGTGCATTCCAGGCTGTGAGTCCCTGGAGAAGGTCGGCGACAACGAGTTGGAGGCGGTGGCGGCCCTGAAAATCGGGCCGGTCAAAGCCCGCTTCAAAGGCAAGGTGACCTTGTCCAATATCGTGCCGCCGGAAAGCTACAGCATCACGGGTGAGGGCTCCGGTGGGGCGGCCGGTTTTGCCAAGGGGGGAGCGGATGTCCGTCTTGAGGCCGACGGGCCCGAGGCGACGGTGCTGCACTATGATGTCAAAGCAGATGTGGCTGGGAAGATCGCCCAATTGGGGGGGCGCTTGATCGACAGCACCGCCAAGCGATTGGCCGGGCAATTCTTCGAGACCTTCAGCACGGTGGTGGCGCCGCCGACCCAAGAGGCACGCGAGGCCGCCCATACCGGTGATCAGGTGCCCGCTGATCAGGCGACCAAGCCTGAGGCGCCGTCGGACAGATCGCCGGCTGAGGCTGCTGGTGCAAGCGCGCCCGCATCTCCCCCATCCGCGGCCGGGCAAGACCAGACTGGGATTTATGTTGTGGGCGGGATTGCTGTCCTGGCCCTGGCCCTGTCCATCCTGGCGCTGATCAACTGAGGCGCCACGGGGACACCTGGACGCCGGTGGAACTCTCCGCCGGCCCAGGGGTGGACCGTCTCCCGGCGCCGGGATATAGACCGGGGCCGAATCCCTCGCTTTTCCGCCGTTTCTCCGGTTCTCGCCTATGGCCACCGATCCGCCATCTTCCCCCGTTCTTCCCGCCGATTGGGCTGTGGGGGCTTGTGAATTGGATGGCATTGCCATCAGCCACGGCGGTCGCAAGGGAACCCCTGCCTTCGATGCCATCCTGTCCACTGGCCAGCCCCCCCAGGCTGAGCTTCTGGCCCCCCTGCTGCGGGCGGACCTGCCGCCCGGCAGCATTGCGGATGCCCATCCCGGTGCGGGCACGCTGGCGTTTATGCTGGCGGTTGCCCACCAGCGTCGCGCCGTGATCTGGGGCGGGGAGGAAGCTGGGGTCCTGAGCGACGCAGCCGAGTTGATCCCCACCGAGGTGGAGGTGCTGCCCGGCACCTTGGGGGGGGGCGGCGACGGGGTGCTGCCCCGTCAGGGGGTCTTGAGCGCGCCCGTGGCTCTGCTACATGTGCAGGGTGACAGTCCCGATCCGGCCTTTGATGCCGCCCGGCCGCTGATTGAGCGCGACCAGCCGCTGCTCTTGTTGTCCTTTGCTGACCCGCAGGCCGGCGCTGAGGTGCTCAAGGGCCTAAAGCGGCTGGACTACGCCTGTGTTGCGGTGTTGGGGCCGGAGGCCACGCACCTGTTCGCGCATCGGGGGCAGCACCGGTCCTTCATCACGCTATGGCCGGGCCTGCAACGTCAGGTGCTGGATGGGCGGGGCCAAGTGCTCCCCGCCCCTGGGGCCCCCTTGATGCCGCCGGCCACCCTGCCAGCGGTGGAAGCCTATCAGGACCTCATCCAACCGCTTCATGGCACAAATCATCAGCGCCGTAAGTGCGCCAACCGGGCTCAGGCGGAGGCCAGCGCCATCAAGGATGCGCTCCCGGGTCTGGTGAGTGCGCTTCAGGGGGTGGCAAAGGCCGCTCAGGCGGTTGACCCGACGGCGAAACTGCCGAACCCCACCCCGGCGCAGACCCTCATCAAACGGGCCACTCAGGGCGTCAACCAGAAGCTCAAACCCGGCCGTCCCTATGGCATGGACTACTTGTTGCATCCCGTGGAGCGCGACAGGCCCGTGCGCATCGGGATTGCCGCGATCCCCAGTCGCCAACAGTCCTTGCGCTATGTCCTGGAGGGGCTTGCCCCACAGGCGGACGAGATCTTCGTCAGCTTGAATGGCTTTACAGAGCTTCCTGACTGGCAGCCACCGGCAAATGTTACCTTGGAGCTATCCGATAACATTGGTGACTTTGCCAAGTTCAAGTATCTGACCAAGGATTTTCAGGGCTACTATCTGACCTGTGATGACGACATTGCCTACCCGCCATACTATGTGGATTCGATCATCCACATGTTGCAGACGCTTAATCACAAGGCGCTGGTCGGGTGGCATGGGTCGGTCCTGGTGCCGAAGGCAACGGATTACTATGACCCTACGCAGCGCCGGATCCGCTTTTACGACGCCCTACAGGCGCACCCGCATATCCTGCATGTTCTGGGCACCGGCTGCTTGGGCCTGAGCGCGTGGCAGGTGCGGCCACCCTACAGCATCTTCCGCCGGCCCAACATGGCGGACATCTTTCTGGCAGACTGGGCGCAGCGCCAGCGCATCCCCTGCGTATTGGTGCCCCATTTGCGGGGCGAAGCCCGGGATATCAGCTATCTCAATACGGATCGCGCCAGTATCTCATCGGCCAGCTACCACGCCACGGGCCAAGTCTTTGATGTCCGCGCGGCGGCCAACAAACTGGTGGCAGGGCGCCGGTGGCGACTGCACACGCCCAAGGAATGGCAGGGCCTGCGTCCGTTCCTCCGCCGCTTGCGGTCGCATCTTGAATATCGCGAAACCCGCATCCGAAAGTTCGGCGCCCGGTGGAAGCGGCGCCTGCGGCGCGCGTTGGGGGGAGCCGGCTAGCGCCCGTTGCGCCGGGATAGTGCCGGCACCGCCCCCCCGACCCCACCCGGACACTGCCACCCGACCACCCACGCCAGTGCGGTACCAAATGGGTGGCCGGCCAAAGGTACGCTGGGTGGGCGCGGGGCTGGCGTGGCCTCTATCTCACCGAAACGCGCTCTTGACCCAGCGCGTCGGACTCCGAGAGGCCGACGCCACGAAGAGGATCACCCGGGCGACCACCGGTAAGCGACCGGGGGGGCCGCGGGTCCAAATCGGCATCCGCAGTT
>CAZCBM010000143.1:0-8730 GCA_964496805.1 uncultured Rhodospirillales bacterium
GTGGATGCAGGCTCCTGCGCCTGGACAGGCGGGGAGAGGACCAAGGCACAGGCCAACAGGAACAGCGCCAGAGCGCCAGCGTTCTTCAGGGCCAATCCCAATCCCCTTGGCGTTCCTGGCGCGCGCCCTTCAGGCAGGGATAGGCGCATGCCCCGTGCCAAAAGATGCAGGGGATGCCTCAGGATAGGCAGGGGAGGACAAAACAACGACACGCGGCGAAGGCCCCATGGCAGAGGAAAAAAGAGGGATGGGGTGAACCGTCATGGCCAATGCCCGGACCCAGCCGGTGCGACCTCGCCGTCACTGACCCTGAACCAAACGGGCAAGGACAATCGTGAGGGTGACCCCATCTCACAGCACTGCGATCAGCCTCGATCCGCAGACGCCCATGCTGGGCACCTCACTCAACGGTCCAAGCGCCAATCCGTCACCCAATAGCTGGCAGGGAACTGGTGCCCGGTGGCCCGGACCCCCGTCAATTCCGGCACCATCATATGGGAGTCGGCCCTCAGATAGAGCGGCAGCACCGGCAGGTCCTCCACATACAGGTCCTGCAAGCGGTTGAAAAGCGCCTGTCGAGGCCCGGCGGCACAGGTGGTTTCCAGGTCATCAATCAGCTGATCCATCTCCGCACTGGCATACCCCGGATAGTTCTGACCGCTCCAGGCATTGTCCTCACTGGGAATCATTGTGGAGTGCAGGGTCGTTTTGGGCAGGTTGCGCGGGCTGGACAGCCACGCATACATGGCCAAATGATCGAACTGACGTTTGTTCATGCGATCGCCGAACATGACCCTGGGCGGCAGCAGGTCCACGGTCAACTCGACCCCAATCTTGCGCCATTGGCTTTGGAGATATTGCGCGATCAGGCTGCGGGTCTGGTTGCCGGAGGTGGTGATCAGGGTCAGCGACAGTCGATCCCCTGCCGCATTGACGCGGACCCCGTCGGGACCAGCGGTCCAGCCAGCCTCCTCCAGTAGTGTCTGGGCGGCCTCGGGATCATAGGCGACCTGCGCTAGATCCGGATTATAGATGGTGTCATCCGGATGGATGTTGCCGTGGGCCACGGGCTGGCGCCCAGCGAAAAGCCGCTCGCTCACGGCCTGGCGGTTGACCCCCAACAGCAGCGCCCGGCGCACCCGGCGATCCTGAAGCAGAGGGGAATCAAGGTTCAGGTCGATATGCTCATAGACCATGCCGGGACGCGACAGCAGGGTGAAGTCCTCCCCATAGTCCTCCTCGAAGGCGATGACCTCATCAATGCCCACAGGCATTTCACCTGGGATATAGTCGATGTCACCGGCGCGCAGGCTGGTCACCAGGGCGGTGGAGTTCTCAATACCCCTCAGCGTGATGCGGCTGAAGGGGGCTTGCGGTCCGGGCCAATGGGTGTTGGGGGTGAGCACCGCATAGCTGGCCGCCTTCCACTCACTGACCACATAGGGGCCATTGTACAGGCCGGGCGTGGCCGGCGCGGTGGTGTACAGGGTGCGGTTGCGATAGGTGGCCGGGTCTTCCTCGTACAGCGGCCGTTCCAGATGGGCCGGCAGGGCAGTTGGTCCGGCCGTCATGCCCTCGCTGCAATAGGCGTCATCAAACACCAGGGTAAACCGCCGGGGGGAATGCTGGCGGACCTCGACGATGTCTTTGAAGAACTCGTGATTGACCGCGCCAGTGGCCGGATTTGCCCCCACCTCCCAAGCAAAGGCGACATCGGCGGAGGTGACGGGGGTGCCATCCCCCCAGGCCAGCCCGTCCACGATCTCAAAGGTCAGGGCCAAGTGTTTGCCATCCGGCCCGTCTTCGTACACCAGGGTCCCTGCATCGGCGGTGGGCACCTCGGTACAGGCGAGGCACTCCACCTCCCAATCGGCATTGAACACGGTCAGCGGTCGCAGGGTGAACCCTTCGACATAACGCGCGGCCATCATGCTCATCATCTGGGAGTGCAAGCCGGGCGGGAACTGAGACAGGCCAATGGTCAAGGGCGGCTTGTCCTGCGCCAGGACCGGTGCGCCCAGGGCAGCCGTCAGTACCGCGAAGCAGGCCAGGATACGGGTCATTGGGCTCACAGAGGGATCCTCTTGTCACACACGAAGGGGGTGAGTCGTGGGTTGGCATGTTTGCGGCACCGCCCGCGCGGGTCAACCCGGCCGGCCCATCAGTTGACACCCGGACATCCATTGACCATGAAGTGCCCCATCAAACGGGGGGCTGCCAGCATGCCCCACTGCCAGCCTTGAGGTGGATGTACGACGATGCAGCGGTTCGCAAAGATCGGGGCCATTCTGGCCATCTTGTTCGGCATCTATTTCTTTCTGACGTATGAGCCGGCCCTGCCCCGGGAAACACCTTTCCGCCTGAGTGCCCCGGTGCCGATGGCGGAGATCGCCATCTCCACGCAGGGAGAGGTGCCGTTCCTGGGCCTTGGTGCGGCAGACTTCGATGGCGACGGCACGCCGGAGATTTTTGTTGGTGGGGATGGTCAGTCCTTGGACCGGTTGCTCCGCGCCCAGGTCCGCGGCCGCTCCCCTATCATCGTGGACATCTCTGGCCAAGCTGGCGTGTCCGTGCAGAAGGCCGGATCGACCTATGGCTTCACACCGGCCGACGTGGATGATGATGGCGACATCGATTTCTATCTAACCCGTCGCGACGGTGTCGTCCTTTACACCAACACCACCCCGCCGAACCTCACCGGCGAACCGCAGCCACCCAGCTTCACCATCACGCGGCTGGACTTGCCCCTGCCCGCCGGTGCCATTCCTGTGGGCGTGGCCGTGGGCGACCTGAACCGCAATGGGCAGCCGGACTTGGCTGTTTCCCTGTGGCCGGCGGGCGCCGCCTCTCTGGATGACCCCCTGGCAGACGCGCCCGCAACCCTGGGGCCGCGGCTGTTCATCGATGACACGGCCGGGGGCTTCATCGACAGCACCAGTCAGGTGGGTTTGCCCACCAATCGCAGCGCCACGGGGCTCAGCTTTGCGGACATGAACAATGATCAGGTGGTGGACCTGGTGGCCACCTATCAGGACGGGTCAGTGGTGATCATCGAGAACCAGGGCGATCTGCGCTTTCAAGCCCGTCCCATTCCCGCTGGACTGGGCTATATCGCAGCCATGCAACTGGCGGACATTAATGGCGACGGCCTGCTGGATATCGTCACCGTGGGCCAGGGGGAGGGCGACATTGGAAGCGGCGTCAGCAGCGGCCAACGCTCCGCCTGGAGCACGCTGGTCAACCGTGGTGACTTCGTTTTCCAGGAATCTGCCGATGGGCTGGGGTTGGTGAGCGAGCAGCGTGGCACCAGTCTTGCGCTGCCGGATTTGGACAGCGATGGCCGTCCGGACGTGGTCGCTGGCGTCGCCGATGAGGGCTGGGAGATGCTGGCCTTCTTTCCCCTGCCGTCGGGCAACGCCAACCCGATCTATTACAAGAGCGAGGGGGCAGCCCAGGAAGTAACCCCCAACCGCTACAACCGGGAAACCGAGCTGGCAAACCTGCCGGAGGAGGGCACCGGCACGGCTGTGCTGGCGGCCGATCTGTTTGGCGACGGCAGCGAAGACCTTGTTTTGGTTCCCCGTCAGGGGGCCGTGTCCGTGGTCCTGTCCACCACGCCTGCCTCGCAGTTGGTGAACTTCGTGAAGGTTCGCACCAGCCTTAGCCCTGCCGCCATCGGCAGCCGGGTGGAGTTGAGCGTTACGGCCAACAGCAGGGGGCTGCAGCAGCAGGACTACAGCCTGACCCGCCACGTGATTTCCAATGCTGTTGGTCCCAACAGCGCTCTGCCGCTGAATTTCGGGACCGATTCCCCTACATTCGCAGGGGTGTCGCTCTACAGCACGGAGGGCAGCCGCCGGGTGGATGGACGGACCGTGCCCGGACGGGTGCGGGCCACGCGGGAATTTGCCAGCCAGTCTCTGATCGTTTTGGAATAGACCGTCCGCGGGGCCTCCGGGTCCGGGCCATGTGCCTCCCCGATGACGCTTTTTGGCGTCCGGCGCTGTAGAGCCGGCCGAGAGGGCGGGACCCCGAAGTGGCAACGCCACGAAGGGACTCTTTCGAGCGACCACCGGTGCCCTGATTCAGGGCCGAGAGAACCGCACTCGGTTTCCCCCCCAATCGCTCTTCTCATGGTCTGCCCATCGCCAAGCGCCATGGAGACACCCCTTGATTGGATGGACCCTAAGGTGGCCTTACCGATGGGCTCAGGGATCGGGAAGGGTTGGCCGCCTGTCCTTTAGACTGCCGTTGCCGGCCATTGCTTGCGGTGATTTTGTTGGGGGCGGATGGGCAAGGGCGAGCGGAAGATTGGTCTGATAGCGCCTCTTGCATATGCGCCCAAAAACCTGTTTTTTTGTAGAATATTCAGACTGTTGACTTGAACATATCAATGCGTTCCACTTGGATATAAGCGGTCGGTTTGACAAGCTTTGCCGTAACAATAACGATCAAAAAAAGTGCAATGGAGGAAGCGTGCAGCGCACAATGACTGCCTCGATCTTCGCTGTTTCTCGTCACTCAATGCTCAATATTCGGCCTGCTATGCTTGCCCGTTTCCTGATGGCGATGGCCTTAGGAATGCTGGTCATCGGCAGTGCCCGCGCTGATACAGGCGACATCTCACGGGGGGAGTTCCTGTGGCAGCAATGCGCCTCGTGCCATGCTTTGACAGCTGACTCTGGCCGCCTTTTGGGACCCCACCTGGAGGATGTCTTCGGCCGCAAGGCTGCGGCCGTTGAGGGCTATCGCTACTCCAGTTCCATGGAGCGGGCGGGGGATGATGGCCTAACCTGGACGGCTGAAACCCTGGACCGATACATCGAAAACCCTCGCGCCCTGGTCTCTCGCACCCGGATGTCGTTCCGTGGAGTCCGTGACCCGGAGGACCGGGCCGTGCTCATTGCCTATCTGAGGGAGTTTTCCGCTAGCCCGCGGGACATTCCGGAAAGCCCGCCAACCGCCGCATCAAACGCCCATCATGTGGCGCCGGAAGTGCTGGAGATCGTCGGCGACATGACCTTCGGTGAATACTTGGCCTCGGAGTGCACCACCTGTCACCAAGCATCCGGTACGGACTCCGGCATTCCCGCCATCACCGGCTGGCCGCAGGACCTGTTCGTGGTCGCCATGCACGCCTACAAGGACAAGGTCAGGCCACATCCAGTGATGCAAATGATTGCCGGGCGCTTGACCGACGAAGAAATCGCAAGCCTTGCTGTTTATTTTGAGAGCTTGCAGGACTGACGTCTTTATACAAAAGGCGAATAACTACTAAACTAGGGAGACGTAACAATGCCTAATTTGACACGCCGCGGCTTTATCTACGGCGCCACTGCCGTTGGAGCGAGCCTTGCCGCTCCGGCCGTTCTGGGCCAGGCCCGGCCGAAGGTGGTGGTGATCGGCGGCGGTGCCGGTGGTGCCACCGCAGCGCGCTACATCGCCAAAGATAGCGCCGGCGCCATCGACGTCACTCTTATTGAGCCGTCGCGTCGGTACTACACCTGCTTCTTCTCCAACCTCTATCTTGGGGATTTCTGGCAGTACGACGATCTGGGGCACAGCTACGGGTTGCTGGCCAGCGACTACGGAATCAATGTTGTGCATGAATGGGCCACGGCCATCGACCGGGATGCCAAAACGGTTTCGCTGGGGGGCGGCGGCAGCCTTTCCTATGACCGCTTGGTTTTGGCACCTGGAATCGACTTCGTCGATGACTCGGTCCCCGGCTGGAGCACCGCCGCTCAGAACGCCATGCCCCACGCCTACAAGGGCGGCAGCCAAACCCAGTTGCTCAAGGCGCAATTGGAAGCCATGCCGGACGGTGGCACCTTTGTCATGGTGGCACCGCCGAACCCCTATCGCTGCCCCCCTGGCCCCTACGAGCGGGTCTCCATGGTGGCGCACCTGATGAGCCAGAAGAACCCAACGGCCAAAATCCTGGTCTTCGACCCGAAAGAGCGCTTCTCCAAGATGGCGCTGTTCCAAGAAGCCTGGGTCCGGCACTATCCGGGTATGGTTGAATGGGTCGGTGGCGACTTCGGCGGCGTCGAAGAGGTCCGCCCGGGAAGCATGGAAGTGGTGGCCAGCGGTGGCGAGGTGATCAAGGCCGATGTCTGCAACGTCATCCCGGCCATGCGCGCGGGCAATATCGCCTCCCAGGCCGGTCTGACCAACGCCAACGGGTGGGTGGATATCGTGCCAGCGACCCTTCAGGCGCGGGCGGACGAGAACATCCATGTTCTGGGAGACTCGACCAACAATGGCGACATGCCAAAGTCTGGCTTCTCCGCCAACAGCCAAGCCAAGGCAGCCTCCATGGCAATCCGGGCTGCTTTGACCGGGTCCCGGGCCTTTCCGCCGAAATTCTCCAACACCTGCTGGTCGTTGCTGGGCACCGATGACGGTGTCAAAGTCGGCGCCAGCTACGAGGCTGGGGAAGACAAGATCGCCAAGGTGGACGGCTTCATCAGCGAGGTGGGCGAAGATGCGGACCTGCGTCGTCGCACCTATCAGGAAAGCCTGGGCTGGTACGCCGGCATCACCTCCGACATGTTCGGCTGATGCCCTGCCGGCGTCGGCCAGATCACCGGATGCAGTTTGCCGGACGCGTTTTCCGGCTTAGGAGTAAGGCCCGCGCAAGTGATCGCTCGGATAGACCATCCAGGTGAGACTGTTCGATCATGACCGAGGCCCGCCCCCCTGCCGGGGCGGGCCTTGGCTTGTCAAATCCGGCACCAACGGTCCGCTCCGTGAAGACTGAGAGTGGGCCTCTTTAGCCCGGCCGCGCCACCCGCGCCACATAGTCCCGGACGATGCCGCCCGGATCTGTCTCCGCCACCAAGACCTCCGTTTGGGCCAACACCCGACGCCGCAACCCCTCCGGCACTGGGTCCAGGAAGACGGCATCGCGGGCGTTGCGGGCAAGAATCAGACCCTGCTGGCCGTGGGGAACGATCCGTGCGTTGGCGGCCTCCTCCTCCCGTGCATCCAGAGCAATCAGCACCTCCCCGGCGTCATTCACCAGAATGTCCCAGACAGCGACCTTGTGGGCTGTCCGTGCCCGTTTGTCCGACATGACCGCCAAATCCCTTGCTTGCATCCGTCTGCCGCGGTGCCTAACACAGAGCGGAGGCACAGCCGCCTACCCTGAGCACGGGGCGGCCCGCCACGCAAGCATCGGGATCGTTGCCCCTGGTCCCAACTCACCCTCACCCCCAGCGCGCCCTATGGCCTTCGCCCCCCTGCCCCAGCTGTTGGTCCTGAATGGACCCAATCTCAGCCAGCTTGGCCGCCGGGAGCCGGAGATCTACGGCACTTTGACCCTGGCCGACCTGGAACAGGTGTGCCGGGAGGAAGCGGCGTGCCTCGGCCTGAGCGTGCGATGCGCTCAGTCCGAGCATGAAGGGGTGATGATTGAGGCTATTCATGCCGCCCGCGACGATTGTGCGGGCATCATTTTGAACGCGGGGGCCTACACCCACACCTCTATCGCTTTGCATGACGCGCTGAAGTCTGTTGCGTTGCCGGCGGTGGAGGTGCACCTGTCCAACATCCACGCCCGCGAGCCCTTTCGCCGCAAGTCGATGATCGCCCCCGCCACCCTGGGTATGATTGCCGGCTTTGGCGTGTTGGGCTATCGCCTCGCGCTGCGCGCGCTGGCGGAGACCCTTGTTGGCGCCCCTCAGCCTTGAGCCAGAGCCACCCATGAGCAAGAACAAGACCTTGGACCCAGAGCTGATCCGCACCCTGGCGGAGATCATGCAGGACACAGGCCTGACCCTGTTGGAATTTGAAGTTGACGACGAGGCGCTCCGCCTGGAGCGTAAGGTCGAGCAGGTGATGGTGGCAGCAGCGCCCGTTGCGCAAGCCGCAGCGCCGGTGGCGAGCCCCGCCACAGGCCTTCCTCAGGACGCCGGCGCGCCTGCGGCCGCTGACACGGCGTCCGGCACGCCGATCCGCAGCCCCATGGTGGGCACTGCCTATCTACAGGCGGAACCAGGGGCGGCCCCCTTCGCCAAGGTCGGCGATACGATCAAAGAGGGCCAGACCCTTCTAATCGTCGAGGCCATGAAGGTGATGAACCCGATCCCCGCCCCTTTCAGCGGTGTCATCACCAGCATCAACATCACCGATGGTCAGCCAGTGGAGTATGATGAACTGCTGATGACCGTGGAGCGCGCCGGGTGAGCGCAGCCGACGCCCCAGTGGGAACGCATCATGTTTGAGAAGGTCCTGATCGCCAATCGCGGCGACATTGCGCTGCGCATCTACCGCGCATGCCGGGAAATTGGCATCGCCACGGTTGTTGTGCACTCGACGGCCGACGAAGATGGCATGGCCACCCGTCTGGCCGATGAAGCCGTTTGTATCGGGCCGCCGCGCTCGGCCGACAGCTATCTGAATATCCCCGCCATCCTGTCAGCAGCCACCATCACCGGCTGCGACGCCATCCATCCGGGCATCGGGTTTTTGTCCGAGAATGCCCGTTTTGCGGAGATGGTGGAGGAGCACGGCTTCACCTTCATTGGCCCCTCACCGGATCATATCCGCATGATGGGCGACAAGGCCGTCGCCAAGGCCACGGCCAAGAGCGTGGGCCTGCCAGTGGTGCCGGGCTCTGATGGGCCGGTTGCGACCTTGGATGAGGCGCGGGCCGCCGCGGAAGAGGTCGGCTATCCGGTGCTGGTCAAGGCGGTCAGCGGCGGCGGCGGCCGCGGCATGAAGGTG
>CAZCBM010000144.1:0-7235 GCA_964496805.1 uncultured Rhodospirillales bacterium
GGAGGCCCGGGCGACGGCCCCGGCGGCCGCGCCGGCGGTTTTGATGAAGCCGCCGATAATCGGCAGGTTGGACCCCGGCAAGTTCTCCAGCGTGTCCGCAGCGTGGAAGGCAAAGTAGCCGCCGCCCATGAAGCCAAGGGATACATTGGTGATGAACTGGCCCATCCCCGTGAGGGCGGCCATCGGGTTGGCCCGCTCCGCGGCGGTGTTGCCAATGCCCACGACACCCTGGAAGGCATCGCCGAAGCCGTCAGCGCTGGCGACCCCGATTTCAATGTCCATGCTGTCGCCGATGGCACCCAAGCCGCTGGACACCATCTCCCACGCCTTCTGCATGACCTGATCCAGCAGGGAGTCGCCGCGCAGGGAGGCGCTATCCGCTTGCGCTCCGTAGCTCATGGCCCGCGCCGCGATACCATTCCGGCCGTCCCAATCCCCCTGATACACCGCCTCTTCCCAATAGGTGTTGGAGAAGGCCAGGACATTGTCCACCAGATCGGGGTCGCCGATGGTCTGCTTCAGGCTGCCCCAGTTGGGTCCGCCCAGGGTGGGCATGGTCTGCGCCACCCGGCTGACCGTGCCGTTGAGATTGGCCATCTGCATCCACCAGGTGCCGGCAAACACCCAACCGCCGGAGGTGGTGGCCTGACAGAACGCCTCTGAGATGCTTTGGCCGCCATTGGAGCCGCTGCTGGCATCGCTGATAACCTGTCCCACCCGTTGGGTGACGGTCTGCGAATAAGCGCTGATGGCCTGAGAGACCCGCAGCGGATTGTGGTTGCCGCCAGCATCGCTGAACGCCAAGTGGTCACGCACGATCTCCCGCGCGATATCCTGGTAGCTGTTCAGCAGTTGCTCGAAGGCCGGGCCGTGGGTGGTGCCGCTGATGTTCTGCACCATCCGCATCCGGATGTTGTCAAAGTTGTTCCCGCCGAACATGCTGTAATATTCGGACGCAGAGTAGAAATCCATGTCATCATTGGTGACGTCACCAAAGATGCCGCTGGGCTGACCATCCTTCGGGCCCACCGTGGTGATGGTGCCGCACACATCGTCGCGGAAGTTGTACTTCGTATCAACACCACCGAAACGGTAGGTATGGGTGGCCATGGTGACGGCCAACTGATTGTTGGACGTGTTGACCGTACTGTTACCGATCACCGGTGTATTCAGCAGTCCCACCACTTGCCAGCCATCGGCACTGGCGTCTGGCCACGTGTCCCGGTTCACCTGACTATCCGGGCCGGCAACGTAGTAATAGTAGCTGTTGGCGATGGCGAGGCAGAGCGCGATATCAAAGGCTTGGCGGGCCATGGGCTCAAAGTCCGCATTGGCCACCGGCGCCAGGGGCGTGCCGAAGCGCGTCATGCCCTCCACCGAGTTGCACCAGACATGGTTGGCTAGACCAATCCCGGCCTTAGCCACCAGCAGGACCACCACCTGCGCCAAGCAGAAGCCCGAGGGCAAGGGCACGATGGCAGCAATACCCAACACAGTGCGCAAGGGGCCCCACAGGGTTGACCAGCGCCGGCCGAGGGCGACGCCCTCGTGGGCGGTCTGGATCACACCGACGATGATCTTATAGGTCAGCGCCAAGGCCGCGATGGCAAGGATGGCCAAGTTCACCACCACCACCATGTGACCCATCATGGTGGTGACGCCGTCATCCTCCAGGGGGTTACCGAAGGCGCTGCTGAGCCAGGTCATGCTGACATCGTTGATGCCATTGCCATAGGGGTCGAACACCGACCACATGCTGCCATCACCGGCGGAGCAGGGGGTGCAAGACGCCTCGCCGCCCGGATCATAGGGGTCATAGTCCGTGCCGCCGCCGTCACCGCCGCCACCATTGTTCACCGCTTGCACCGTTTCCGCATCGGCACCGAAGAAACTGGCGATGCCCACCCCCATGACGTTGGGCAGAGAAATCAACAGCACGGCGGCCGTGATCTTCCAAATCGGATGGGTCAGGGGCGTTGCGTTGGGGTTGTCGGCGTGGTTGCGAAATGCCTTGATGCCCACCAAGCCCAGATAAAGACCCAAGACGAAGGTCCCCACCGCCACCAGGATGCGCAGCGGGTCCATATTGTCCGCGAGGCTATCGAAAATGGTGCCCACACCATCGGCCTGGTTGTTGTTGGCCCAGGCGGGCACGCTGACCAACAGGAGGCTGACGAGGAAAGAGACGGTGGACAGGGCAACGCGCATCATGGACCACGATCCTAGTACGGCTGAGGGGGCGGCTGAGAACAACGCGACGGCCTCACCGGCACGGCGCGCCTTTCTGATCAAGGATGGCGCGATACTGGCTAACGACCGTCACCCGAGCCATCCCTCAAGGGAGGGTTTGCGAGGACATTATGGATGGCTTCGTCGAAAATTGGGGCGGAAATAAGGCGCGGCCCCCAATTTCCCTCCCACATTCTTCTGTCATCTGCACAAATGAGAACGGCGCCCTAATGGGCGCCGAGGATCACGAAGCTGTGATGAAAAGGGCTGGATAGGATCGGCGCTTAGCGCCCAAGCAAACGGGGGTTCAGCGCCCCATTCGGGTCCCCACCGGCGCCGCCTGAGAGGGCAGCTGGGCACTTTGAATGCGCTGAGCAATCTCGCTGCCCCGCAGGATGTCGCTGTTATCCGACTCCGTCCCACGGAAGCTGTAGGCCTTGGCGCTGGCCCGACGCTCTTCCTGATGCTCCGGCGCATAGGTGTTGAAGGCGGTCATGCCCTTGGTCCAGCGCTCGCTCTCTGGCGCAGCCGGGGTGGGCGCGGCCACTTGGCGCGGGGCCTCCGTCTGCGCAACGGTCATGGGACCGGGCAGATCGGTCAGGACAGATCCCATCCCAACCTTGCGGACGGCCTTCAGCAAATTGGCCTGCTCAGCCAACGTGGCTGGGCGACCCCGATTGGCCTGCTCGACGATCAAGCCGCTGAAGGGGCCGACGATCACCCGGGGATTTGAAGATGTGGTCATACGGGACAATCCTGCACGACGGCTGATGTCAGTCGATCCCGGGCACCATAGCCCAAGATCCCAAACGCTCCTGTCCGATAGGGAACAGCGAAAAGCCTGTTTGCGCTTTGCCGTACTCTACCGCGATCTCCAACATCTAAGGTAAACCGATGAAAGCAGAAGCCATTCTGTGGGCGGAAGATGTTACCCAGCGCCCGGCCAACCGCCATCACGGCACCCCAAGACCATACCGCACCCTAGGCGAAACCAGCCTCTCCGGCAACCCACTGCGGAGAAGGAATGCTGGAATTGTGTGTAAAGTGTTCACAATTGATGGAGACTGCTCTATAAGAGTCGGCAACTGATGGCGCGTCTGTGTGGATGTGCTACACCCTTCGTTCATGACCGGCCGGTCTGACCGGAATCAGGGGTCAGCACGCGCACAATCGGCAGATGCCACCGACAGCCTTCACTGGTGCGGGCAAGGACAGGGCAGGCGTGGCTGTGGCGGGCTGAAAAATGGCGGGCTTGAATGTGGGTGGCAGCGTGTAGCCGGGAGGCGGGATGCCGGATCTGAACGAAGAGGCGATTGAGGTTTACTGGCAGTCCAAGGGCGCAGACATTGCCCGGACGGTGCTGGAGATCGAGCGCGTGGAGGACTGGGCCGCCGACGATTCGCCCAAACTACGCAGCGCCGTCAGCGACTTCGGCCGCGCCCTGGATCGCGCAGAAACCGGACGCCTCACCGCCCTGGCGGAAGATCAGATGGCCGTTGACAGTGCCCGAATCGCGCTGGCCTACATCCGCGCCGGCAAGCGCTTCCGGGTTTTGGCCGCCCTGGCCGAAGAACGGGGCGACGGCCCGGCCCTGGCCGCCCGGGTGCTGTCTCCCGACGCCGATGACGCCGACGCTCAAGAAGCCACCCGGGTGCTGCGCAGCAGCGTGCGTCACCTGGCCCGCCTGAACTTGCTGCACCGGATTTTCTCCCCAGAGCGTTTGGCCCTGATTCGGACGGCCTTGGCCGCCGCGGAGGGCCGAGCATGAGGAGCCGTCTTTTGTTCGCCCGACTAGCCCCCAGCGCTTGCGCGCATCCCTCTCCCGCTGCTTCGGAGACCCGTCCGATGACCGCTCGCCGTTTGTCCTTGCTGGCTCACCTGGGCCTGACCCTCGCCGTTCTGGTGGGTCTGGCCGCGCCCGCGTCCGCCTACACCTGCCCGCGCTGCCCTAACCTGCGAGGCATCATCGAGAGTGTCGCGGACACCTCCGAACGCAACATCAACAATCACGTCTCCATGGAGGTGGGCCTGACCCTGGCCGCCCTGGGGGACATGACCGAGCAAATCAGCCGCATCCTGCTGAAGCAGATCGAGACCGAAGAGGCGATGCGGACGGCTGAGCAAAAGCAGGACACCCGGACCGAACGGGAGGTGCAGGAGTTCGAGGCCAAGCAGATTTTCAATCGCCAGCCCCGGTCCGCCTGCGTCACTGCCACCGGCACCAATGCCCTGCCCGGTGGCCAGCGCATCCGCCGCCAGATGCAGCAGGTCATGAACCAGTCGGCCATGATCTATGACCGCAACGCCGCCGCGGAGACCGCCACCACGGAAGTGGCCGCGGCCTCGGCCCGCCTGGCCACCCGTCGCGAGCTCTATTGTTCCGAAGCGGACGCCGCCCGCGGCCTGTGTGACAGCCCGGTGGAAGAGCGCCTGCAGAATGCGGACATCAACGCCGGTACCCTGATGGACAATGGGACCCTGGACCCGGACATGCAGCGCGCCGCGCAGGAGTTCTGCACCAACTTCACCCGCCCGGTGCCGCCCCGCGCCCTGTCCGGCGCCGGGGCAGACACGGCGGCCGGTGAAATCGTCGCCATCCGCCGGATCAGCTATGACAGCCGTGTCAGCCTAGCCCGGCAGGTCTGCCACCAGATGATTGCCCAACAGACCCAGACCATGGACCTGAATGAATGGGCCGAAGCGGTGGAAGTGGATGCCGAGAGCCTCAACGCCGAAGCCGATGGCATCAGCGTCTATGACCTGATCCGGATTGAGGTTACCCGCCGCTATGGCAACCCCAACTGGGTGACCGAGACGCTGGGCCGCGACGCCCTGCCGGTCAACCTGCAGAAGGAAATCGCCATGATGATCGGCCTCAGCCTGTTCCTGGATTGGGAGCGGTATGAGATGGAGCGCCGCATGGCCGCCAACATGGCAGCACTGGTCGCCAGCCAGTCCACCCGTGACTACTACCAGGGCGGCACCACCAGCGCCGGCCTGGGCATTGGCCAGATCAACTCCGGGCGCTGAGTGTCCGGCCCCACCCTGCATCAGAGTTTTCGAGGATTTCACCATGCGTCTGACCCGCACCCTCGCCGCCCTGCTGATGGCCCTGGGCCTGAGCACCGCCCCCACCTGGGCCAATGAATGCGACCCCGAGGTGGAAAACGCCATCATGGAAGCCGCCCAGATGGGCTACGACCAGATGATTGAGGACATTGAGGGCTCGATCCTGGAGCCAGCCGCCATCAAGGTGATCAGCTGCCTCAACAATGTGATGAACACCGGCATCTCCATTACCGGGCGCTTCGGCCTGCCAAGCCTGTCCGACATCTTCAACGCTCTGGCCGACCGCATCTGCGATGAGATGGACAATCTGTTCGACACGGTGACGGAGGACCTGAACGCGCGCTTCAGCAACGAGTTCATGGACATCCAAATCGGCGTCAACCAGGGCCAGGGATCGCTGTTTGAGATCAACACCTCTGGCATCACCAGCCCGCTGGACGGCTCGCGCATCCGCGAATTGGAAGACCGCATTGACACCAGCGTCGGCACGCCGCCGCAAATTGACGTGGATGTGGTTCGCCAACTGTTCGACGACTGACCGGCCACCGCCCGGAGGCCGCCCCCCTGCACCCGCGGGAATCCGCGAGGGTTTCGGGGCGCTGCCCCGGGCAGAGTGATCCAGTTTTGATTGAGGGATGATGACATGATCCGCGCCGCCGCCGTCCGCACCGCTGCCTGTCTTGCCGGCCTGGTGCTGCTGCCCCTGGGACTGGTCACGCCGGCCCACGCCGTCTGCTACACCTGCCCGGAGATCCAGGCCGCAGCCCGCAGTGTCCTGATCGGCCCCAGTGCGCTGGATGGCAATGTCCGGGACCACGTGACCGACGAACATGAGGAACTGCGCGAGGGCATCGAGCGGATGACCGAGCAGATCAGCCGCATCCTTTTGAAGCAAATCGAGACCGAAGAGGCCATGCGCTCCGGCGAGCAGAAGCAGCGCGTCTTGCGGGAACGGCAGAAGCTGGAGTTGGAAGCCAAACAAATCTTCAACCGGCAGCCCCGCACCAGTTGCGTCAGCGGCACCGCCATGATGACGCTGCCCACTGGCCAAGTGCAGCGAAGCAACTTCCGCCAGCAGTTGACCCAGGCATCCCTGGCCTATGACACCAACGGGACAGAGGCGACGGCCGGCCCGGAAATCGCCATCACCTCCGGGCGTGTGGCCCACCGCGGCCGCCGCTATTGCAGCGAGGTGGATGCCGAGCGGGGGATGTGTGACAGCCCGGTGGAGGAGCGTCTGCAAGACGCCGACGTCAACGGCGCCACCTTGTTGGACCAGGGCACCCTGGATCCGGAAATGAACGTCGCCGCCCAGGATTTTTGCCACAACCTGGTGCGCCCGGTGCCGCCGCGCCCGCTGAACGCCGCCGCCGCCAATACACCGGCCGGGGAGATCGCCACCATCCGTCGCACCATGTACGATGCCCGGATCAGCGTCGCCCGCCAGATCTGTAACCACCTGATCGCTCAGCAGACCGAGACCCTGGACCTGAAAGCCTGGGCAGAGCAGGTGGAGATCGACGTGGAAAGCCTCAACCCGGAGGCGGAGGGCATCTCCATCCACGACCTCATGCGTATCGAGATCCAGCGGCGCTATGGCAACCCCGGCTGGGTGACGGAAACCCTGGGGCGAGACGCACTGCCCATCAATCTGGACAAGGAAATCGCCATGATGATGGGCCTGAAGCTCTATCTGGATTGGGAGCGTTTCCAGTTGGCGCGGCTGATGTCGCTGGCCAGTGGGGCCATGGTGGCGTCGGATGCCGCCAACGACTATTATCAAGGGGGAACCATCGGTGCATCCGGCGGCACCAGCCTGATCAACTCCGGCCGCCGCTGACCCAACCCCAAGATCCATGCCCGACTTGGCGCCCACCTGGCGCCCCGCCTGGGCCGTTGCCTCAGCATCGGCCCAGCCCCGCCAACAGGAGACCCTT
>CAZCBM010000144.1:7245-8663 GCA_964496805.1 uncultured Rhodospirillales bacterium
CCCGCAAAGCCGAGACCACGCCCGACGGCACCCCTGTCCGCCGCCGTCGCTATTCCGTCAGCCGCTGGGCCGGCCGAAAGGTTGGCGCAGAAAGCATCCGGGCCGGGCTGGACAGTTCCCGCGAGGCCTATGACACCGCCTTCGCCGACGAGCCCTATGATGGGGTGACCGAGACCTTCGCCGAATCGGTGCGCCGACAGGGACTGCGGGAGGTCGACATTTTGGCCGCGGCGCAGCGCCAGCAGATCACCGCCTTCGCTAACATGGCCCTGGTGGCCCTGGTGGGCGGCGCAGCGCTCTATAATCTGCTGGCAGGGCTGGTGACGCTGGACCGCTGGTCGCTGTTCTATGGCGCAGCCTCCCTTTGCATCGCCGGACTGATCGCCGCCCTGTTCCTGAAGGCGGCCTTTCGGCTGTGGCAGATCCGGGAGCGGCGGTTGGGCAGTTTCCAGGAATTCCTGGCGACGCCGTCGCAGTGGTGGCCCAAGGCCGCGACCCCCCGTGCGCCCTCCACCGGGCTCGTCCAGGCCGGCACCCAACAGCGCCCGGCCGCTCAAGGAGGGGCTGCCCGTCGTCCTGGGGGACAACCCCAGCGCACGGGACCACGCCCCGCCACGGGCACGCGCAGTCATCAGCGCAGCCCTCAAGGACGCCCTCCTCCCCGCCAGGAGCCGCGCAAATAGCGGACAAGGCCCATCGACAACACACTCAAAAGCCCTCGCGGGCGATTGATCCCGTCTTTGCCTTTCTTTACACTTTGAACTGGTTCTTCATGTTTCCTCCAACCTTTGGGGATGGGGTCTGATGGTCAGCGAGTCTGGCAGCAGCAGCCTGATCGGCGATGATGGCGAAGAGGGTCCTGCGGGCCGTGGCCCCAGCATGGCCGAACAGATCGCCGCCGTGCCGGGCAAATTGGTGAACGGCACCGCCGGCTTTGTCGGGGCGGCCATCTCCAAGAGCGCCAACATGCTGGGCGCGGGCGTCAACGCGGCCGTCATGGCTGCCATGGGCATGCAGCCCACCAGTAATGCCCCGCGCCGGCAGGAATCCGACCCTCGTCCGGACGATGACCAGCGCCGGGAACAGCGCACGGAACCGGGGCTGGATGCGCTCAGCGGTGAGGCGCCAGACGCTACCCCTGCCCACCGTGCGCCGGGTCCGTTCTCCAATCCCATGGGTGGGGCCAAAACGGCCAGTGTGGACAACGCCATGGCCAAACTGACCCAGCATCTGGAAACCGGCACCCAGGCGCTGAAGGCGATTTCGCCCAAACATGCCGTTGCCGCAGAAGCCGTTGCGACCATCAAGGCGCAAAACAATCCCAGCCCGGCGGAGCCAACGCCCACCGCTTCCCGCAGCATTGCGGCCTCTGCCGCCCCTCGGCTCCCTGCCCCTGGCGGCGCCGGCGGCCGCCCCTG
>CAZCBM010000145.1:0-8655 GCA_964496805.1 uncultured Rhodospirillales bacterium
TCTCGCTGTTCCACTTCGTTGTCATCAACGGCGGCCTCTATGCTGCCCGGGAAGATCGTCAGGTCTTTATCAGCTCTGTTCTTGAAGCCGATGCCCCGCAGGAAACGGTGGATGCCATCTGTGCGGATCTGTCCCTGTGGTGTCGCTACACCGATCAGCCGCTCATGCTGGAGATGGAAGGCCCCGATGGCCTGGCAGCTCAGGGCCTGTCAAACGCCAAGACCGAGTATCTCTACACCCAAGAGGAACTCTACAGCGCGATGGCCGCGACGCTGGAGATCGTCAAGTCCGACACGCTGCCCGCTTTGGCCCAGCCGGGGGCTGAGGCCCGGCTCCCATGGGCTGGGATGTATTCGCTGGATCCTGTCAACTTCCGCTTGGGGCTGTTCCAAAGCGTGATGGTCTATGCCGACTGGACCGGGGAAGAATGGCTGATCATTCTGGATAAGCCGGACTTTGATGCCCAGACCCACAAGTTCACGCTCTATACGGCCATTTTGATCTTGATGGCCCACCTGGTCTGGGTGGTAGGCGGAATCGCCATGGCCTGGATCCACGAGAAAGGCCGCACCTACCGCATGGCGATCCGGGGCGAACAGGCCGACAAAATGGCGGCCCGCGCGGACCGTCGCCGCAGCCGCATAGAGCCGCTTCCTGACGGTGGGCCGGCGCCTGCTTCCTCACCGGCCGAGTAGGACTGGGTGTTGCGAACAGATCTGTCCCGGCTTTAGCGTGTGTCGCACCAGCATAGGGTCAGCACCGACCCCACGCCGCCGTACCCCATTTCCGACAGCTCCACTGAGAAATTCCACACTGTCTCTGCGGGGATTTGTATCATTGGCTGCCTATATAATAAACTTTACTCTTCTCCCCAGTGAGCGGGCCCCCGCCGCTCCGACTGACTTGGGAGAACGCAGTCCATGGGCATCGAAGACATCATAGAATATCTGGGTGAAGAGCCAACGGCGGCTGTGGGTGGCCTGTTGATTGGCATCGCCTTCGGCTTTCTGGCGCAACGATCGCGTTTTTGCCTGCGGGCTGCGGTCATTGACTTCACCCAGGCTCGGCTGAACGCCCGTGTGGCGGTTTGGCTGCTGGCCTTCTCAGCCGCCGTTGTAGGCACTCAAGGGCTGATCGCCGGCGGCTGGCTGGCTGTCGGAGAAGCCCGCCAATTGGCCAGTCCGCAATCCCTGTCCGGCGCCCTGATCGGCGGCGCCTTGTTCGGCATCGGCATGGTTTTGGCGCGCGGCTGCGCAGCCCGGCTTCTGGTCCTCTCAGCCACCGGCAATCTGCGCGCCCTGCTCTCCGGGTTGGTGCTGGCCGTCGTGGCTCAGGCCAGCCTGCGCGGCGTGCTCGCACCGGCACGGACCGAGGCCGCCGGTTGGTGGGTGCCGCAGGGGGCCGGTGCCAACAACTTGCTGGGGCAGATCGGCCTCAGCGCTGATTGGGGCCTGATCCTTGGGGGCATCTGGCTGATGGCGGCGATCTATTTCACGATCACCAACCGCCTGAGCCCGGGGCGGGCCATGGCCGCCTTTGCCGTGGGTCTGCTGATCCCTGCTGCCTGGTGGATGACGTACCTTCTGTCCCAAAACGCCTGGGAGCCCATGCAGGTGGAAAGCCTGACCTTCACCGGCCCTTCCGCAGACACGCTGATGCTGGTGCTCAGTGCCCCCAGCGAGGGCATGTGGGACTTCGATGTGGGGTTGGTGCCGGGGGTGTTTCTGGGCTCCCTGATCGCCGCCCTGATCTTCAAGGAGTTCAAGTTGGAGGGCTTCCAGGGCGGTGAGAGCATGCGCCGCTACATCGTCGGCGCCGTCCTGATGGGCTTCGGTGGCATGCTGGCCGGCGGCTGCGCCGTAGGGGCGGGCGTCACAGGCGGGGCGATCTTCGCGCTCACCAGTTGGGTGGCCCTGACCTCCATCTGGGCATCCGCCAGCCTCACCCACATCCTGCTGGATCGCGGTGAGGCCAGCAGCGTCAAGGAGACCTTGCCGGCTGACCTGACCGAGGACGGCGCCGACCATGGCCCCACAGCACGGGAGCCCAAGACCAGCGTTTCGCCCGCGGGAGGGGCTGTGCCCCACCCGGCCTGAGGCCGGCCCAGGCTCCGGGGGCCAACGGACAACCCGCGTGGGCCCCGGATGAAACCAACAAAGGCGCTGCCATCGGTGGACGGCAGCGCCTTTCCTTATCGCAGCCGAGATTGGCAGATCCACCAACAGCCGCCAGCCGCCGCAAATGCAGCGTGGCATGGGCGATCGAGTGCTTTCTCACGAAATGCCTAACCGCCGTTGGACCGGAGAGTATGCCAAAGCCTATCCGCTGGCCCTCCCCCAACCACCAAAGCGGCTACTTCCTTATGCCACTCACGGCAGAGACAACGAATGGGAACCGATGCCTCTGCTGTAGTCCATTGGTGATCCCCCGGGTGATCTGCACCCTATTGGCGGTCGCTCGGGACTGGCGGTTGCTCGGGTGATCTACGCCGTGGCGTTGCCACGTCGGGGGCCTGCGCTCTACCCGTACTTCGGTTTGGTTTTGCCGCCCATCATGGCAAGAAGCGAGCCCACGGCCAGGACCGCCACACTGGCCAGCAGGATGGCCGCAGCCAATGCCACCCCCCAGACCATCAGGTCATCCAGCGTCAACACACTCTCCCCCCAGGTCACGCTCTGATACCCCATCAAGGGAAGGACGAGCCAGACCAAGAAGTTCAACAGGAAGATAACCATCCCGGCCAGCCAAATGCGGCTGAATAGCCCCGTGGTGGTGGACAGGGTGCCCGTGCCACGGTTGACCTCGGATCGACGGCGAAGCAACTCCACCGTTGTCAACAGACTGATGGATAGCAGGATCAGCAGGGTGGCCACGGCCAAGATCACAGGGCTGATCTGCTCTCTTAGACCGCTGAACATCTTGATGGGTATGGTGTGCTGCTGAGCCGCCGCAATGAAGGTTACCACCACCACCTCGTCGAAACTGGTGACAAAGGCGAACAGCGCGCCGGAGATGACCCCCGGCAGAATCAATGGCATGATCACCTTAAAAAATACCCGGGTCGGAGAAGCCCCCAGGTTCAGGCCAGCGCGGATCAGGTTGCGGTCAAACCCGGAGAGGGTCGCGGTCACCGTGATCACCACGAAGGGGGTCCCGAGGACCACATGGGTCAGGATCACTCCCATATACGTGCCTTGCAGACCCAGGCGCGAATAGAAGAAATACATCGCCAGGGCAGAGATAATCAGCGGCACAATCATCGGGCTCAGCATCAACGCCATGATGGCCGAGCGATAAGGCATCCGCGGGTTGGAGAGGCCCAGGGCCGCAACCGTCCCCAGGGCGGTACAGATGAAGGTGGAGAAGAAGGCGACGATGATCGAGTTGCGGACAGCGTCCAGCCACCCCAACTGCTCGTTGTAGAGGAAGTCGTTGTAATGCCGGAAACTCCACTCACCCTCCTGGAAGGATAGGAATTCCTGACTGTAGGTGAAAAGACCGGTGTCGTTAAAGGACAGCGGAATAATCACCAGGACGGGAAAAATAAGATAGAGCAGGATCAGCGCGCAGATGATGCGGAACGCATAATACCAAATCTTATCTTCGATAGTCGCATAGGGAGGGAACTTGGCCATCACCGGTTATCCCAGTTTAATTTTATCAATGCCGACAAGGCGGTCATAGATGAAGTAGATGATCAACACGCCCACCAGCAAGATTGACCCCAGTGCCGCCGCAAGGCTCCAGTTCCCAGTCTCACTGATCTGGTAGGCGATGCGGTTGGAGATGAACTTACCATCTGCCCCACCCACCAATTCCGGCGTGATGTAGTAACCAATGGCCAAGATAAAGACCAAAATGGCGCCGGCACCGATACCGGGCAACGTATTGGGGAAGTACACCTTGAGAAACGCCAAGGTGGGCGTGGCCCCCATGGACTTAGCCGCCCGGACGTAACTGGGAGAGATGCCTTTCATCACCGAATAGATCGGCAGGATCATGAAGGGCAGCAGGATGTGAGTCATGGCAATGACAGTGGCAAACTGATTGCCGAACATCTGCAACCGATTGTCGTCACTCACCAATCCGATGAACACGAACATGTCGTTCAGGACCCCCTGTTCCTGAAGCAATACGCGCCACGCGGCAGTTCGCACCAACAACGAGGTCCAGAAGGGCAACAGGACCAGGATGATCAACAGGTTGCTGATGGCCGTGGGCTGGGTGGCCAACAGATAGCTGATGGGATAGCCCAACAAGAAACAGAGGAAAGTGATCAGCAACGACAGCGCAATGGTCCGCCAAAACAGCGTTACATAGAGGCTGTCGGCATCATCCTTGGGCATGACCCCCTGTGGGGTCTCCACCATGTCCAACGATTCCCAGTAGAAGTTGTCCACATAGGCGGGAGCCATGGACTTCAGCGCCCGCCAAGTCTCAACATCCCCCCACCCATCATTGGCCGCCAGCAGCGTATAGCGCACCGGATCGGCGTCTCGCGCTGCTAAACCCTGCGCAATGGCCTCGAACTGCGCGGCATAGTCCACGCTGTTACCTTGGTTGGCGGCGATGGAGAATTGACTGAACGCGCCGCCGCCACCGCCGGTCTGTGCGGAGAGTTCCTCAGCGATGGCCGCCAGGCCCTCCGGCGAAGCGGCGGCGAGGTCAGCCAGGAACGCGGCCTGGATCTCCTCTGGCGCCGGTGAGCGCCCCCGGGCGGGCCACGCCTCCAGCAAGGGTGCCGAACCGCTCAGCACACCGGAGGCCGCATCTCTGGCGCGGGCGACAGCACGCAGTTTCGTCCACACGCTCTTCCGGCCCCAGATGTCGTCATCAATGCCCAGCAGGAAAGTGGTGGCAGGGGCCGTGGAAACGCCACGGGCTGCATCACCGCCGTCCCCCACAACGCTCCGCATGCCACTGGCCTGATAGTTCAGCAGGCGAGCAATATTGTTGTGGGTGAAGTCCTGGATGGCCTGACGCTCAGCGGACAAGCGCGCCTGTTCCGCCAACTTACTGGCAATCTCGCGCTCCAAAGCGTTGGGATCGCCGGCGTCTCCCGCCTCCAACTGGCGCTGTAGACGGCTGGCCTCCTGTTGCGCTTCAGCCGCCTGGCGCCCCAGGGCTTCCATGGTCTCCTGCGTTTCTGCGGCCGCGGCCAGATCGGCGGTCATGGCCTCAAACAGGCTCTCTGGCGGCAATTCCCCGCTGCTGTCATCCCATTCAAGCAACAGCGGCCCGCTGCGCTCCAGCACGCCCGAAATCGCCGGGTTGCCCACGCTGCGCAGCAGCATGTCCACCATTGGGGCGATGAACGTGACCATGATGAACACGAACAAGGGCGCCACCAAACCAATGGCGATCAACTTTTGCCGGCGCAGCGCCCGCCCCAGACTGACCTTCAAGGGCAGACCGTCGGCAGTGACCAGCGGCTGGTCGGGGGAGGAGTCAGAGGAAGAAGCGGCCATGGAAACACCAGCCGGTTTGAGCAAAGGGCCAAACGAATCAGAAAGAAGGGGGAGGGGGCACCGCAGCGCCCCCTCCCGCAACCCGCTATCGGGTTATTACTGGGCCAACCACGCCTGGAACTTCTGGTCCAGGTCATCACGGTTGTCCGCCCACCACTCGTAGTTGAACAGAATGGTGTTCTGAGCGTTGTTGGGATCCGTGGGCATGTGCGGCTTCATGTCGATGCCCAGTTCAGAGTGCTGACCCACCAGCGGCGCGGAGGAGGCACGGGCCGGGCCATAGCTGATGTACTTCGCCTGGTCCGCCAGACGCTGGGTGTCGGTGGCGAAGCGCAGATACTCCTTCACCTCGTTCAGATGCGGGGAGCCAACCGGCACGATCCAACCATCCAGGTCAAACACCTGCCAGTCCCACAACATGGCCACTGGCGCGCCCTGCTCTTCGATCAAGGCAAACAGGCGACCATTGTAGGTGGAACCGAAGACCACTTCGCCGTCCGCCAGCAGCTGCGGGGTTTCGGCGCCTTTGGACCACCACACGATATCGTCCTTGATGGTGTCCAGCTTGGCCAGAGCCTGCTCCACACCCTCGTCAGTGCTCAGCACGTCATAGACTTCGTTGGCGGGGACACCATCACACAGCAGCGCCCACTCCAGATTGTTGATCGGGCGGCTTTCCAGCGCGCGCTTGCCCGGATAGGTCTCGGTGTCGAAGATCGCGCACACGCTCTCAGGCGGGGTGTCGCCCACCATGTCCGTGCGGTAGCCGAAGGTGGTGGAGTAGACGATCTGCGGGATGAAGCACTCGCTGACGATCAGCGCGCCGAAATCCTCGCTGGCGGGCGTGCCATCCGGGGCCGGGGCCAGCCATTCGTCGTGGTCAATCTTCATGGCCAAGCCTTCGTCGCACAGACGAATGGCATCGGAGCCGACGACATCCACCAGATCCCAGGTGACATTGCCCGCTTCGTTCTGGGCGCGCAGCTTCGCCACAGCCTCGTTGGCGCTGTCATCATTGATGATCTTGATGTCCGGATTCATCTCCATCCACGGGGTGTGGTAGGCCTGCTGCTGGCTGTTGGTGTAGGCACCGCCCCAGCTGACGATGGTCAATTCCGTCTGGGCCTGGGCCGCAGACGCGGCGAGGGTGAGGCCGGCGGCCAGAGTGGCGGCACCGCTGAGCAGTTTAAGCTTGTTAACCATGGGTTGGATGGTCTCCTGTCCTCGTTGGATCATCGACGACGTTGAACCTGTCATCGAAGGTTGCCGGCGCGGCCCCGGAAGAGGCCGCTGCCGGAGGGGAGGGCTTCAGGCCGCAGACGGGTCGTGGTCCAAGGCCCGAAGATCTTCCGAGCGCCAGGCGATCTTGATGGTCTCGCCAGGGCTTGGAAAACGCTGCGTATCGCGGTTGGCGATACGAATAACGAACTCGGGCGTGCCGGGCACATCGGCGATGATGCGGATGTGATCGCCCAGATAAATCAGTTCTTTGACGGTGCCGTCGATCGAGGTGTCGTAGGCTGGGTTTTCCACGTCCTCAAACCGCGCCCGCTCTGGGCGAATCGACAGGGTGGTCTTTTCCCCAACGGAGGAAACGTTCACCTTCAGGGCCCGAACCACTTGGCCATTGCTGAGCGCCACCTGGACGTAGTCACCGTCGATCGCCTTGACCGTCCCAGAGAGGCGGTTGTTCTCCCCGATGAAGGCCGCCACAAAGGCGCTGTCCGGCCGCTCATAGAGTTCCGCCGGCGGAGCCAGCTGTTGGATCACCCCATCATTGAAGACGGCGATCCGATCCGACATGGTCAACGCCTCAGTCTGATCGTGGGTCACATAGACGATGGTGACCCCAAGCCGGTCATGAATGTGTTTGATCTCATACTGCATTTGTTCGCGCAGGTTTTTATCCAACGCGCCCAACGGCTCATCCATAAGGACCAGCTTCGGCTCAAACACCAGCGCCCGTGCAACGGCAATGCGCTGCTGCTGGCCACCGGACAGCTGGCCGGGCATGCGATTGGCCATCTGCGGCAGTTCCACCATGTCCAGCGCGCGCTTGACCTTCGCCTCAATGTCCGCGCGGCTCATGTGCCGGACCTTCAAAGGGAAGGCAAGATTCTCCCCCACCGTCATGTGCGGGAACAAGGCATAGTTCTGAAAGACCATGCCAATCCCGCGCTTGTGTGGCGGTTTTCGGTTGATGGGCGCGCCGTCAATGTAGATCTCGCCGAAGGTGGCAGGCTCGAACCCTGCGAGCATCATCAGGCATGTGGTCTTCCCACTGCCCGACGGCCCCAGCATGGTGAGAAACTCACCCGCCGCGATATCCAGGTTGAGGTTTTTGACGACGAGCATTTCGCCGTCATAACTCTTCTGGACTTCTTTGAAGATGACTTCGGCACCGGTCTTCGCAGCTGTTGTCACCGCGTTGCTACCGTCGGCCATGGATCCTCCAGGGTATGGGGCCGGACATCACCCACTGATTAAGTAAGAAAGAGCGCAGGTATGGTCCCGCGGCGGCACGTCGCGGTGCCGCTGCGACATCGCATCAAAAAGGGTTCGCATCCATCCGTCAACCCGCCCCCCCGGATAATTTTATTATCGCTAGGGCGCTAAGCCTCCTGCGGCCGTCCCCTGGGTTCCAGGACCTTTCCAGTGTCATCGCTTCGGGCTACACCCCAGAAGCCCCCCGTTTTGACGTGTCCCGAGGACGGAGCATGAGCACGGACCCCAGCGACTGGTCCGCCAGTGAGATTGAGGCCCAGGTCCTGCGTCGGAAGATCCGTGCGGAGGCGGTGAGCCGTGCGCTGTTGGCTCGGATCCGCGCCAGTGAGCCGGAGGTGCGGGCGTTTGAAGCCATCGATCCTGCCTATACCCTGGCCCAGGCCCGGGGGCTTGACCGTGGCCCAGTGCGGGGCCCCCTTCACGGCGTGCCCATCGCCATCAGCGACACCATCGAAACCCGGGACTACCCCACGGGGTGGGGCACACCGCTCTACCGGGGTTTGCGCTCCCGCCGGGATGCCGGCGTTGTGGCACTGGCCCGCCGCGCCGGGGCGGTGATCCTGGGCAAGACAGTGGTCACAGAGCTTGGTACCGCCGCCCCGGGCAAGACCCGCAACCCCTATGATCTGGGGCACACACCGGGGGGCGCCGCCTCTGGCGCCGCGGCCGCGGTTGCCGAACG
>CAZCBM010000146.1:0-3226 GCA_964496805.1 uncultured Rhodospirillales bacterium
TGCTGGTTCTGGGCCAACCGGTCCAGGTCCGGGGCCAGCCCCTCGCGCAACTGGCGCAGAGCTTCCCGTCTGGCATCATTCTTCCAGCCCAGAGCGCCGAAGCCCGCCAAAAGGCCCAGGCGATCGGGCCCTCGTCGCAGCAGGCGAGCGGCCTCGGCGGGGCCGTGCTCGGCTTCCAAGGCCACCAGGGCTTCGGCGGCCTCGGCGGGGGAGCGGTAGACCCCTTCCAACGGCCAGTGGCTGGCCAGATGGCTGCGGCCGCTGTCCACAGAACTGCGCAAGCGGCTCTCCCGCCAGCCCAATTCCTGCCGGCGGCGCTGCTCGGTCGCGGCATCGCGGACCTGGGCCTTGAGGTCGTGGTGCCCCTCAACCTCTTCTGCCCAGTCCCCCAACGCCAACAGAGCCTCATGGGCTTCGGCGCGCTGGTCCGCGGTCAAGGGGGTGTGGTCCCTGACCCCCAGGGCGCGGTCGCTAAGGGTCTCAAGGCTGACACCGTCCTCTAAGGCTGAGGTGATGGCCTCTGGTAGGGGCGTGCCGGTGCGCCGGGCGATCTCTGCCAGATCGTCTTGGCCCGGCAGGTCCAAGGAGGGGATTGTTTGATGGCGCCGGGGGATGTCCTCACGGTGCATTGCCCTGGTGTTTCCCTGCTGGCGCTGCGCCTCTTTTTCGCGGCGACGGCGCGCGTCCTCATCCCGGCGTTGCTGGTCTTCGCGGCGGCGCTCTTCCCGGCGGCGGCGGTCCTCCTCCTCCCGTCGCTGGCGGTCGTGCATCAGTTTCAGCGCGATCAGTGCAGCGTTCATGGCGGGTGCCCCCTCCCTGGGTGATGATCCACGGCGGCGAGAGAGAATGACCGTCCGGCGTTCCCTGGTGCGCCCCATTCCTCAGGGTAGAGCGTTTACGGGTTTGGGTGAAACACGCAAAGGCTTTTGGGGCCTTGAGCAATGGACACCGATCTGGAATCGGCGCCGCTGCTGTCGCTTATTGGTGGTCGCTCGGATGATCCCCTCCGTGGCGTTGCCACTAAGGGGTCCTACACTCTGGCCCCACGAAAAAGGGCGCCTCCCGCAGGACGCGCCCTGGCCCGGTGAGGGGGCTGTGCTGGCTGCCGGCCCGGCCTCCGGGGAGACAGCCTTAGACGGTGAAACTCTCACCGCAGCCGCAGCGCCCCTTTTCGTTGGGGTTCTCAAACACGAAGCCCGATTGGATGCGGTCGTCACGGTAATCCATGGTGGAGCCAATCAGGTACATAATGGCCATGGGGTCCACAAACACTTTGACGCCCTTGTCCTCCACCACCTCGTCGTATTTCTGCACGTCCTTGGCATACTCAATCTTGTAGCCCATGCCGGAGCAGCCATAGCTGGTGACGCCCACGCGCAGTCCGTGGACCGGTTCCTCCGCGGAAGCGATCAAAGATTGGATGCGCTCAGCGGCGGCATCGGTGACAGTCAGGACGGGGGTCGCCATGGCACAGTCTCCCGGTCAAAAGGCACAACACAGGGCGGATCAGAAGAAGCCCAGTTCCACCTTGGCAATATCACTCATTTTGTCAGGGTCCCACAGGGGCTCCCAGACCAGTTCAACATCACAACTGGTGATGCCGTCCACACCCAGCACGGCCTCTTCCACCCAGCCGGGCATTTCGCCGGCCACCGGGCAGCCGGGGGCGGTGAGGGTCATCACCACGTCCACCCGCCCGGGCTCCGGGAAGCCCACCTTATAGATCAGCCCCAGTTCATAAATGTTGACGGGGATTTCCGGGTCGTAGACGGATTTCAGCGCCTCCCGTACCGGTGTGAAGAGCGGATGGTCCCGGTCTGCTTCCAGTGCCGGCGGCTCCTCGCTGAAGCCCTCGTCATCATCGTCGGCCACGGTCTTGTCCATCGCCGATTGCCCCAGGGGGTTGGCGGTCGGCGGGGACAGGCCGGTGTCGGTCTGGGGATGGTTCAGGGGATCGTCCATGCCTCTTACTCCCTCAACAGCCGTCCGGCGCGGGTCAGCGCGTCGGTCAGCCGATCAATGTCAGCGCGGTTTGTGTATAGGCCCAGGCTGGCGCGGGCTGTCCCGGCCACCCCCAGGCGATCCATTAACGGCATGGCGCAGTGATGCCCGGTGCGGGTGGCCACGCCATACTTGTCCAGCAGCATGGCCAAGTCGGCCACATGCACCCCGTCCATCACCATGCTGAGCACAGCCGCCTTATGCTGTGCGGTCCCCAGGACCTGCAGACCCTCCACGTCAACCAGACGGGTCATGGCATAGTCCAGCAGTTGGCGCTCATGCTCGGCAATCGCCGGGCGGCCCAACGCCTCGACGTAGTCGATGGCCGCCGCCAGTCCCACCGCCTCCACAATGGCCGGGGTCCCTGCCTCAAAGCGGGCCGGTGGGGCGGCAACGGTGAAATCCTCATAGGACACGGTGTCGATCATGTCGCCGCCCCCTTGCCAGGGCGGCAGGCTCTCCAACAGGTCGTAGCGGCCCCAGAGCACGCCAATCCCCGTGGGGCCATAGAGCTTGTGGCCAGTGAAGGCATAGAAGTCTGCCCCCAGGGCCTGCACGTCCACGGGAAGGTGGATGACCCCTTGGCTGCCATCAATCAGAACAGTGGCGCCCTGGGCCTTGGCCAGCCGTGTCAGGTGCTCCACGTCCACGATGGTGCCCAGCGCGTTGGAAATGTGGGTCATCGCCAGCAGTTTCGTCCGGGGGCCGATGACCCGCTCGGCCGCTTCCATGTCCAGGGACCCATTGTCGTGGATCGGGATGAACCGCAGCGTTATCCCCAGTGCCCGTTTGAGCATCTGCCAGGGCACCAGATTGGCGTGGTGCTCCAGGTGGGTCAGCACCACCTCGTCCCCGGCCTGCAGGTGGTGCCGGCCCCAGCTATTGGCCACAAGATTAATGGCCTCGGTGGTGCTGCGGGTGAACACCACCTCCTCCGGCCGGGCCGCATTGAGAAAGCGCGCGACCGTCGCCCGGGCATCCTCGAAGGCCTGGGTCGCCTCCTGACTGAGTGTATAGAGGCCGCGATGGACGTTGGCGTAGCCGCTTTCCATCATCCGGCTCATGGCCTGGATCACCTGACGCGGCTTCTGCGCGCTGGCGGCGGTGTCCAGGAAGGTCAGGGGCTTGCCGTTGATCGTACGCTCAAACACGGGGAAATCCGCCCGCACCGCCTCCACATCATAGGGGGCAGCATCACAAGCGGCACCGTCATAAGCGGCACCGT
>CAZCBM010000146.1:3326-8579 GCA_964496805.1 uncultured Rhodospirillales bacterium
AAGCGGCACCGTCATAAGCGGCACCGTGATGAGCGGCACTGGGCGTGGGCATCGGTTTTGGCTCCGGCAGGGCCATGGGGGATCAGGCTCCTTCTTGCCCGGGGGAGGTCTCGGCGGCGATGAGGCCGTCCATCCAGGCCTCCACAGCCTCGGCGGCCACGGCGCGCAGCCCTTCGTGGGAGATCAGGTTGAGGCTCTCGCCCATAAAGCCGGCCACCAACAGGCGGCGCGCTTGCGCCAGGGGGATGCCGCGTGAGCGCAGGTAGAACAGCTCCTGAGCACTCAACTGACCGGTGGTGGCGCCATGGCTGCATCGCACATCATCGGCGAAGATCTCCAGTTCCGGCTTGGAGTTCATCACGGCCGTGGGGCTCAGCAGCAGCGCCCGGTTCAACTGATAGCCATCGGTCTTCTGGGCGTCCTGGTGGACCTTGATCTTGCCCTGGAAAACTCCTTGGGCGTGATCGGCCAGAACGGTCCGATAGGTCTGGTCGCTGCGGGTATGAGGCACCTCATGCTCGATGTAGCTGGAGGTGTCCAGGTGCTGTCGGCCCCGGCCCAGGTGCAGGCCGTCCACCTTTGCCTCGCTATTGCTGCCGATCAGGCGCGTGTGGAGGTCATGGCGCGCCAAAGCGGCGCCGGTGCTGAGGGTGAACCCTTCATACCGGGCATCCCTGGCCACTTCGATCAGGGTGGTGCCCACCATCATCTCAGTCTGTGGCAGTGCCTGCAACCGCAGGTGGGACAGTTGGGCGTTGGCCCCCAGGCGGATTTCTACGACCACATTGCCCAAGGCAGCGGAAAAGCCCCGCAACTCCTCGATCAGGGTGAGGCTGGCATTGTCTTCCACCACGATCAGCAGGCGCAGCGGCAGGGTGGGGCGCACCGTTTGACCGGGGGTCACCATCAGATGCAGGGGCTTCGAGGCGGTGCTGCCGGCGGGGACATGGATCAGCAACCCATCGGCCCCGGCCGCGGCGTTCAGGTCCTGGAACGGTCGCTCCGCGGTGGTGCAAACGGTGCCCAAATGGTCGCGGACACTCTCATCGCCCTGGTCCGCCAGGGCGGACAAACGCCCCAGCCGCACTCCCTCGACGTGAGGCAGATCACCCACCGGTTCGTCGCCGGAGAGCAGCAGCGGCGCCGAGCCTTCCAGAAACGCCAGACCCTCCGGCGCAGGGGCGGCCTGCGGCGCGCTCAGGCGCTTGTCCAGCCCGCGCAAGGGCGTGTAGCGCCACGCCTCGGTGCGCAAGGTCGGCGCACCGGTGGCCGCGAAGCGTTCACGGGCGGTGGCTTGGTGCTGCGGGTCCTGCCAGGAGGACGGCGCGTCTGGCAGCGTGTCCAGCAGCGCCTGGGTCAGGCGATCAGCCATGTGCCGGGCCTCCCTTACGCCGCGTCGGTGGTGATGAAGTCGGCATAGCCCTCGGCTTCCAATTGCTGGGCCAATTCAGGGCCGCCGCTGGCCTGAATGCGCCCGGCGGACAGCACATGGACCTTGTCCGGGACGATGTAATCCAGCAGGCGCTGGTAGTGGGTGATCACCAGCATGCCCCGTTCCGGCCCGCGCAGGGCGTTGACCCCGTCGGCCACCACTTTCAGCGCGTCGATGTCCAGTCCGCTGTCCGTTTCGTCCAGGACGCAGAAACGCGGATCCAGGGCGGCCATCTGCAGCACTTCCATGCGCTTCTTCTCGCCGCCGCTGAAGCCGGTGTTCACCGCGCGCTTGAGCATGTCGCGCTTGACGCCCAGGGCCTTGGCCTTCTCGTTGATCAGGCGGGTGAAGGCCACCGTCTCCAACTCAGCCTCGCCGCGCGCCTTGCGCTGGGCGTTGATGGCTGTCTTCAGGAAGGTCATGGTGGGCACGCCCGGGATTTCGATCGGGTACTGAAAGGCCAGGAAAAGCCCGGCAGCCGCCCGCTCTTCCGGCTCGGCCTCCAGCAGGCTTTCGCCATTGAACAGGATGTCGCCCTCGGTCACGTCGTAGCCGTCGCGGCCGGCCAGCACATACGACAGGGTGGACTTGCCGGAGCCGTTGGGCCCCATGATGGCGTGCACCTCGCCGGCTGGGACGCTGAGGTTAATGCCGTTGAGGATCTGCTTGTCCTCAACGCTGGCATGGAGGTTCTTGATCTCAAGCATGGTTCATCGGGTCCTATTCAAACATATCATGAGGCGGCGGTATCGGCAGGGGTGGCGGCGTTAGCCCACCGACCCTTCAAGGCTGATCCCCACCAGGGCCTGGGCCTCAACGGCGAATTCCATGGGCAGATGCTGCAAAACTTCGCGGCAGAACCCGTTGACGATCAGGGCCACCGCTTCTTCCTCGCCGATGCCCCGCTGGCGGCAATAGAACAGCTGGTCTTCACTGATCTTGGCCGTGGTGGCCTCGTGCTCGACATTGGCGGTGGGGTTGGCGCTTTCGATGTAGGGCACGGTGTGAGCGCCGCATTCCTGACCGATCAGCAGGCTATCGCACTGGGTGAAGTTGCGCGCGGCTTCGGCGCCGGCCCCCATGCGAACAAGGCCCCGGTAGGTGTTTTGGCTCTTACCGGCGCTGATGCCCTTGCTGATGATCCGAGAGCGGGTGTTTTTGCCCACATGGATCATCTTGGTGCCCGTGTCGGCCTGCTGGTAATTGTTGGTGATGGCCACCGAGTAGAATTCACCTTGGCTGTCGTTGCCCTTCAGTACGCAGGAGGGATATTTCCAAGTGATGGCTGAGCCGGTCTCGACCTGGGTCCAGCTCACTTTTGAGCGGTCACCTTCGCAGATGGCACGCTTGGTGACGAAGTTATAAATGCCGCCCTTGCCGTTTTCGTCGCCTGGGTACCAGTTTTGAACGGTGGAATACTTGATCTCTGCGTCTTCGTGGGCAACCAACTCCACCACGGCGGCGTGCAGTTGGTTCTCGTCCCGCATCGGGGCGGTGCATCCTTCCAGATAGCTGACATAGCTGCCCTTATCGGCGATGATCAGCGTCCGCTCAAATTGCCCGGTGTTCATGGCATTGATGCGGAAATAGGTGGACAGCTCCATCGGGCAGCGCACACCAGGCGGGATGTAGACAAAGCTGCCGTCGGTGAACACAGCGGAGTTGAGGCAGGCGAAATAGTTGTCCGTCACCGGAACAACGCTGCCCATATACTGCTTCACCAACTCTGGGCAGCGTTCCACCGCCTCGCTAATGGGGCAGAAGATCACGCCGGCTTCTTCCAGCTTCGCCTTGAAGGTGGTGGCCACGGAGACGCTGTCGAACACCGCATCCACCGCAACGCCAGCCAGGACTTCCTGCTCCTTCAGCGGGATGCCCAACTTCTCGTAGGTGCGGAGCAACTCGGGATCCACCTCATCCAGGCTTTTCGGCCGGTCATCATCGCTCTTCGGCGCGGCGAAGTAATAGGCGTCCTGATAGTCGATGGGCGGAATATTGAGCTTCGCCCAATCCGGCGCCGTCATCGCTTCCCACTTGCGGAAGGCCTCCAGGCGCCAATTCAGGAGCCATTCCGGATCCTTCTTTTTGGCGGAGATGAATCGCACGATGTCCTCGTTCAGGCCCTTCGGCGCGGTTTCCATCTCGATGTCGGTGAAAAACCCGTACTTGTACTTGTCCGCGGTCATCTCGCGAACTGTGTCAACGGTCTCCGTCGTGGCACCCATGGGACTGCCCTTCTGTTGTCTGCTTTGACCCTCTCCCGAAGCCGTGCCGGCTTTAGATGCCGAAACCCCGAGAGCACTGAATATTGTTGCGGTGCCGCCCCCCGGTGTCGGGGCGCGCCATCAGTCAAACGGTTGCGGCCTCCTCGGCCGTGAGGAAGTTCAGCGGCTGAACTCCCATTTCCTCCAACGTCACCCGCTCAAGGGCCGCCCGGATGACGCCATTGACCCGGTTCCAGGGGCTCACCATGCCGCAGCGGTGTTCCAACTGGCAGGTCTCCTCGCTGCCGTCGACACAGGCGGTGATGGCGATGGGACCTTCCATGGCGGCAATCACGTCGGCAATGCTGATGTCCATCGCGGGCCGCGCCAGCATATAGCCGCCATTGACGCCGCGCTTGGCCTCCACCAGCCCGGCCTGACCCAAGGGGCGCAGGACCTTGGCAATGGTCGCCTCCGTCAAGCCGGTGTCTGCCGCCATGGCCGATACACTCAGCGGTCGGTCGGGGGATCGCATCAGGTCCACCAGCAGGACCACGGCATAGTCAGTGAGGCGCGTAACACGGATCATGGTGACGGGGCCCTCTTCGTTCAGGCCTTTGGGGTTTCCTTTTCACGGGGGACAGTTTGGCACAGGCGCGGAGACAAATCCATACCGGGTTGGTACGGCTTTAAGTGGCACGGGTCCAGCGCTGGTCAAGCCGCCGCAGGGCAAAGAATGGGCGATTTGATTGTCAGGCCGCGGGCGATCTGGTAGCCAGAGTTTAGTATATTGTTGCGCGCGCTGCGTCGCAGCATGGTTGGCCGGGATCCGCATCGTCCAGCCACAAACACAGTCGGGCGCTAATGCCCCAACAACCCGCCCAAGAGGTGTCGTATGTCTGAGCGCAGCCAAAACGTCCAGGATGTATTCCTCAATTACATCCGCAAGAATAAAATTCCCGTAACGATATTCCTCGTCAACGGCGTCAAGTTGCAGGGCATTGTCACTTGGTTTGATAATTTCAGCCTTCTGCTGCGACGGGACCGGCACTCGCAATTGGTCTACAAGCACGCCATATCAACGATCATGCCGGCAGAGCCGGTGCAGTTGTTCGATGCCAAAGACGAAGAGACGCCGCAAACGTGACCAACACACCCGACACCCTGCACAACAGTTGCATGGTGTTGCACCCGCACATCCGTGACGCCGGCAACGGACGGCGCACCCCCGATCAGGCCCTGGCCGAGTTGGTCAATCTGGCTGCAGCCATTGACCTGCAGGTGCTGGAGGCGCGCGTGGTGCCGGTGGCTGCGCCGAAACCCGCCACGCTCTTCACCCCTGGCACCGTGGAGATGCTGGCGGAGGAGGTGGAGGCGCTGGAGCCCACGGTTGTCATTGTGGATCACGCGCTCAGTCCGGTCCAGCACCGCAACCTGGAGCGTACCTGGCGGGCCAAAGTGTTGGATCGCACCCAATTGATCCTGGAGATCTTCGGCGCCCGTGCCCGAACGCGGGAGGGGCGCTTGCAGGTCGAGCTGGCCAGCCAGAGCTTCCAGCGCTCTCGCCTCGTCCGCAGTTGGACCCACCTGGAACGCCAGCGCGGTGGGGCCGGGTTC
>CAZCBM010000147.1:0-8575 GCA_964496805.1 uncultured Rhodospirillales bacterium
GGGCTCAGCCGGTGCGGCCCATGATGTAGTTCTTCACCCGTTCGTCCTTGGGATTGTTGAAGATTTCCCGTGTGGTCTCGTGTTCGATCAGTTCCCCCAGATAGAACACGCTGGTGAAGTCCGCCACGCGCATGGCCTGCTGCATGTTGTGGGTGACCATGACGATGGTGAAGTTCTGCTTCAATTCCCGGATCAGTTCTTCCACCACACCGGTGGCGATGGGGTCCAGGGCGGAGCAAGGTTCGTCCATCAGCACCACTTCAGGGCTGACGGCGATGGCCCGCGCGATGCAAAGGCGCTGTTGCTGGCCGCCGGAGAGGCCCGTGCCAGGCTGGTCCAAGCGGTCCTTCACCTCTTCCCAAAGGCCGGCGCCGCGCAAGCTGGCCTCCACGATGCCGTCCAGGTCCGCCTTGCTGTCGGCGATGCCGTGCAGCCGTGGGCCATAGGCGATGTTGTCATAGATGCTCTTGGGGAAGGGGTTGGGCTTCTGGAACACCATGCCCACCTTGCGCCGCAGCAGGACCACATCGCGGTTGGGGTCAATGACCTCCTCGTCCTCAATCTTGATGCTGCCGGTGACCCGGGCGATGTCGATGGTGTCGTTCATGCGATTGATGCACCGCAGGAACGTGGACTTGCCGCAACCGGACGGACCAATAAATGCCGTGACCGTGTTCTTCTTCACGTCCAGGTCCACCGCCTTGATGGCGTGCTTGTCGCCATAATAGACGTTGACGTCCCGGCATTCGATTTCCACCGGGGCATCAGAGTCCACAGCGTTGGCCAGGATGCTGCCGGAATCCAGTTTGTTGAGGGTCAGTTCTTCGGCCGTGTTGGTCTCGGACATCGCTTACCACCTATTCTCATATTTGCGCCGCGCCCAGATGGCGATGGAGTTCATGGCCACCAGCAGGGTCAGCAGGACGACGATGGCCAGTGCCGTCTTGGGCTCAAAGCCCCGTTGCGGTTGGTCGGACCACAGGTAGATCTGCACCGGCAGCGTGGAGGCCGGGTCAGTCAGCCCATAGGGCACGGTGGTGACAAAGCTCACCATGCCGATCAGGATCAGCGGTGCGGTTTCGCCCAGCGCCTGCGCCAGCCCGATGATGGAGCCGGTGAGGATGCCCGGCCGCGCCAAGGGCAGCACATGATGCAGGATCATCTGCTGCTTGCTGGCCCCCATGCCCAGGGCGGCCTCCCGAATGGAGGGTGGCACGGCCTTGATGGCGGCGCGGGCGGCGATGATGATCGTGGGCAGGGTCATCAGGGCCAGCACCATGCCCCCCACCAAGGGGGTGCGTTCTGGGACGCCAAAGAACTGGATGAACACCGCCAGACCCAGCAAGCCGAAGATGATCGACGGCACGGCGGCCAGGTTGTTGATGTTGATTTCGATGATGTCCGACATCCGATTCTTCGGCGCGAACTCCTCCAGGTAGACCGCTGCTGCCACACCGATGGGCACCGCCAAGATCATGCAGACCACCAGGGTCAGGGCCGAGCCCATGATCGCCCCCCAGAGCCCGGCAAATTCTGGGCTTTGCTGGTTGGGGCGGGAGAAGAAGGGCCAATTGAACTCTGACTGGACCAAGCCGCGGTCCACCAATTGCTCGAAGAAGCCAATTTGGGTCAGGCTCAATTGATAGGAGCCATAGTGATCAGCACGGATTTGCTCACGGATCTGCTGGCGGGTTTCGTCGCTGACTTCACCGGGCGGCAGCCGTCCGTCGCCTTGTCGCGCCAGGATCTCGGCCTCGGTGGCCCGCTCCAGCCGGCGGCCGCTCATATCGGGGATATCGCCGCTATAGAGGCGGTCGAAAACGTCGGACAGCGGATAGCTCATGTCCACCGTGCGGCCCACCACCTCCGGGTTTTCCCGAATGTGCTGGCGCAGGAATTCGGAGCCCAGGTCCGGCAGCATCTCCCGCAACGCCCGGCGGTTCTCCCGCCATGCGCGATTGCCGGCCACCTCCTTGTCCACGGCCTGATCAGGGAACTGGTTGTAGAGCGCCCCGAAATACACCGCCCTGGTGTCCGCGGACTGCAGTTCATCCTCTCCCCAGTCGCCGGATAGGCCCATTTCAATGGGGTCGAAGGTGAAGGGCAGGGCGATGACGCTGTGGCGAAAGGCGTCCAGCGATCGCAGCGTGATCGCCAGCAGCAGTACGATCAGAAACGCCGTGGCAATGCCCAAGGCGATTTCGCCATAGCGCTTGAACCGCGTTTCCTTGCCACGGCGGCGGCGTAGCCGTCGGGTCTCCACCTCAGGCTTGATGTCCCGATTGAGGATCGGGGCCAGATAGGATTGGTCAGACATCGCTCCAGTCTCCTCCGATCTCAATCATACTGCTCGCGGTACTTCTTGACGATCCTCAAACTCACGAGGTTGAGGATCAGGGTGATGACGAACAGCAGCAGGCCCAGGGCGAACACCGACAGCGTCTTGGCGCTGTCGAACTCCTGGTCGCCCACCAGCAGGGTGGCAATCTGCACCGTCACGGTGGTCAGCGCGCCAAAGGGGTTGAAGGCGCTGGCAGGATCCTCGGCCAGGTTGGGCGCGGCAATCCCGGCGGCCATCACCACAATCATGGTCTCCCCAATGGCGCGGGAGGCGGCCAGCAGGATGGCGCCGACGATGCCGGGCAGCGCTGCCGGCAGCACCACTTTCACCGTGGTTTCGGATTGGGTGGCCCCCAGGGCGTTGGGGAGCCATCGCGCAGGGTCTGGGGCACGGCGTTGATGACGTCATCGGACAGGCTGGTGACCAGCGGGATGATCATCACCCCCATGACCAGACCGGCGGCGATGGCGGAATTGGCGCTGGCGCCCAAGAAGGTGATCCCGAAGATCCAATAGAAGACCGAGCGCCAGCCATAGCCGCTGGCGGCCTCCACTTCCGGCGTCGGGTGCAGGCTGCTGGCCGCCTCGTCAATCTCGGCAAACAGCGCGCTGCGTTCCTCCGCCAGCACGGCATAGTCGGCGGTGAACCCGGCCAATAAGATCTCGGCTGTGTTTTGGTTGGCGATGGAGGGATTGGCGGCTTCCACATCGGCGGTGAGGTTGGCCAGATCGCCTTCAAAACGTTCCACCAGATTGCCCATGTCCGTCGCCAGGCGCTGGGCAGCGGCGTCGCCCCGGGCAACGGTCTGCTCCAGTTCGTCCAGCGCCTGCTGAATGGCCAGGCGATGATCATCCCGCAACTCATCAATCCCGGCCACCTGTGCCCGGAGGGTGGCCAGGGTCTGCTCGCGGCCTTCCGGGGACTGGCTGGGATAATCCTCCACCAGGTTCAGCAGCGCTTCCTGCTCCCCGGCGGTGAGCAGCCGGTCCGTTGCCGCCTCGCTCAGTCGGATCACCATCGCCTCGATGGCGGCCTCCGCGGCTTCCCCCCGTTCGGCCGTGCGCTTGGCCTGCTCAGCGGCCTCCAACGCCTCTCGCAAGTCCCGCGCGGCGTTGCCCATTTCGTCCTCATAGGCATCCCGCGCTTCGGCGGCGCGCCGGTCGATCAGCGCGAACCGGCTCTCCAACCCTTCCAGCAGAGTTTCGATGTCGCGGCGCGCTTCGCTGGGCACGCCGGAGGCCTCCAGGCGGGCCAGGATGGCGCCGGCAGTGGCCTGACGGGCGGACCGTTGAGGCTCTTCCACCAGACTGCGGATGCTCTGGGCGATCTCCTCCAGGGCCGCGTCATCCACCCCCATGACCTCCCGGGATGCCACCGCGATTTCGTCGGCAATCTTCTGGCGGTCCACCTGGGCGATCTGAGCCCCCACCGCGGCGCGATAGCGCTGGGCGATGTGAGCGATACGGGCTGCCCGCTGGGCCTCCTCCACATCCATGAGACCGGTGATATCGGTGGCCAGGGTCGTGCGCGTGGCCTCTGGCAGGCCTGGGTCCTGCACCACCCGCTGGGCCAGACCCTCCAGCGCGATGCTCTCCCCTTGCTCAAGGCCCGGTGACCGGCGGAAGAAAGCCACCCGCTGGTCCGGCTCCAGCCCCTGGGTCTTGGCCTCCACCAGTCGATAGGGGTTAACCCGGTCCAACTGCAACTGCGCCAGGACGCCAGCGATGACATCCTGACGATCGTCGGTTTCCTGGATATCGATCAGCGCGTTCACCTGGGTGATCAACTGCCCGCGAATACGGTCCAGCTTCGCCCGCTCCCGCTGATCCTCGGGGCTCAGGCCCTCAGGCGCGCTGCCCAACAACTCATCGAATCGGCCATCGGTGTTGACCAAGTCGGCCAACCGGTTGTTGACCTCGATAATGCGCTCATTGAGCCCGCCCAGGCGGGTCAGCAGGGCCGTGCGCTCCTGGATCGGCAGCAGGCCAGTGACGCCATTGGCATTGGCCGGGGTGACGGTGATCTCGAACACATCGGTGCCAGCGTCCAGGATGGCGGCCCGGTCCTCCTTGCTCATCCGGTCAATGACGTCCCGCAAGCCCTCCTCGCGGATGGTCACGACGCCGCTGGGCAGAACCACGGGCACGCCCTCGGCCCGCTCGCTGGCGCTGGCGGCTGCCAAGCGCCCCTCGAACAGCCGCTCAATGGCCGTGTCCATCATGCTGGCCCAGCCCCGCTCAATGGGGGGGAACAGCGGGGCAATCACCAGGATGGCGAAGAAGCCGTAGACCACCGTGGGGATGCCGGCCAGGATCTCCAGCACAGGCTTCAGGGTATTGCGCACCCGCGAGGTGGCATACTCGGCCAGATAAATGGCAGACAGCAGGCCCAAGGGCACGGCCACCAGCAACGCAATCAGCCCGATCAGGCCCGTCCCCAGCAGCAGCGGCAGCGCGCCAAAGGCGCCGGAGCTGCCTGCCTGGTCGGCCCGCAGCGCCTCCTGCGGGCTCCAGCGCAGCCCAAACAGGAAGTCCCCCACCGGCACCTTAGTGAAAAACAGGATCGATTCGCCGATCAGCGAGAACACGATGCCCAAAGTGGTGAGGATCGCCACCACGGCGCAGGCGATCATCAGCCCCTTGGTGATACCCTCCACCCGCTCCCGCGCGCGGAAATCCACCTTGATGCGGCGCATCCCCAGATAGCCGCCCAGTCCGGCCACCGCCAGCACCGCCGCGATCATCAGGTTGCGGCTGGTGCCCCGCAGGCTGTCATAGTTGGCGACCGCGTCGGCCAGCAGCGCTTGTTCGCGGGTGCTGGCGCCGAGGCCTGCGACGCCCACGCCGGAGATGCGGGCATACAGAAGATCCACCTGGGCGGTGGTGCGCCCCGCGAGGAGGTCCGATAGGGGCCACATCACCAGGGTGCGGATCACTGTCGGCTCCGCCACCACCCAGGCCAGCAGCATGGCCATACCGGGCAGGAAGATGCTGAAGGCGACGAACATGCCATGATAGGCGGGCAGGCTCAGCAGTTCGTTGGCGCTGCCCCGTCCGGTGGCCAAGCTCAGTTGGCGTCCGCTGTAGTAGCCCATGATGGCCAGGGTGACCACCAGCGCCAGCAGCACGGACAGCGGCTCGAAATTGATTCGGTAGAGGATGAACAGGACCACCAGGCCCAGGATGGCGAACCCGCGGGGGATCTGCTTGAGCTGTTCCAGCATCGCCTGACTGTCTCCCTGCCAGCCCCTGGGTGTCAGGGGCTCATCCCGTCGGGGGGCGGGGATGGCCCCGGTGTCCCGACAAAATACGTCTAATGGCCCCGGTGGGGCGGACCGTTACGCCCGTGGGGCTGACCCTGCGGACCGCGCGGCGGTGATCCAAAGGGCAAGAGCCACGGCAGAGGGTAACGGAGGCAAAAAAAGGGCCCCCCGCACGGGCGGGTGCGGGGGGCCGGAAGCGGTAGGTCAGTCGGGTGCGAGGCTTGCACCCGAAGCTGATTACTTCAGGCCAGCCATGGTCTCGCGGGTGGCTTCACGCTGCGCCATCGGCAGCGGGATCAGGCCGATGTCCACCAGGTAGCCTTCGTCACCGAAAGCGGCTTCGCTGGTGATCTCGTCCAGGAAGTCACCCATCTTCGGGATGACCTTGACGTGGGCGTTCTTGACGTACAGGAACAGCGGACGGGAAACCGGGTAGGAGCCGTCGGCGATGGCGTCGAAGCCAGGCTCAACACCGTCGATGGTGGCGCCCTGCAGGCTGTCAGCATTCTCTTCCAGGAAGCTGTAGCCGAAGATGCCGAAGGCGTTCGGGTCCTGCTGCAGGCGCTGAACGATCACGTTGTCGTTCTCGCCGGCTTCCACGAAGCGGCCGTCTTCACGCATTTTGCCGCAGTTGTCGGTGTCTTCGACACCGGCTTCCGCGCAGCCTTCTTCCATCACCAGCTCAACCCAGGCGTCGCGGGTGCCGGAGGTCGGCGGCGGGCCGATCACGGCGATTTCCACGGCCGGCAGGTTCGGGTCCAGGTCGGACCACTTCTGGTACGGGTTGGGGACCATCTGGCCATTCACCGGCACTTCAGCGGCCAGGGCCTGGTACAGTTGGGCGCGGGAGACGCTCAGGTCCGGGCCTTCCTGGCTGTTGGCGAAGGCGATGCCGTCGAAGCCGATCTTCAGTTCGGTGAACTCAACGCCGTTGGCTTCGCAGTCGGAGACCTCGGAGCTCTTGATGGCGCGGCTGGCACCGGAGAAGTCGGTGTGCTCTTCGCCAACACCGGCGCAGAACTTGCGGAAGCCACCGCCGGTACCGACGCTGTCGTACACCATGGCCATGTCATACTTGACATGGGCGCGCTCGATGGCGGCGGAGGCGAACGGGAACACCGTGGAGGACCCAGCGGCGATGGGATCGCGGGCTTCGGCGGCAGTGGCAGCCATCACCGTGGCGACGGACGCCAGCAGAGCGATCTTTTTCATTGTGACAACCCTCAATGTAGCAAGCCAGGCGTCCTGAGCGGGGCCTGGCGTTCGGGTGCGGCACACACGCCCAATGGCCTCGGCCAAGGGCGGGTCCGTCACTCCTCCTCATGTGAACGAAGCCAGCGGCGCTGACCTCGCGGCGGACCCTGTGCCTGGCTTGATCTGGGATCAAGGGAGGATCGGTAGCCCTATGCGGCTTTTTTCCCCTTGGGACACGTTGACAAATGGGTATCTGCATCCCACCGCCCTGATCAACGCTGCCTGCGCCTGTGTATTCTGGCTGAACTGCCCGGACGTGGTGCCGGGCCGGCCTCCTGGGCCTGCCCCCCACGTGCCCGCCACCTGCCGCTTTGCATCCCCCCCTTGCATCCGTCGCCCTGGGCCGTGATATTGCGGGGCAGGGAGGTCGCCGCGGGCAGAGGCCCCGCCAACCCGGTCAGGTCCGGAAGGAAGCAGCCGTAACGGATGCTTCTGGGTCGCGCGCGATCTTCCGCCTTTTTTGCTGTTCCCAAGAACACGGCTGGCTGACCAGCACGGGGCAGGGCTTCGAGCTCGCCTGTGTGGTCCGTCAGCCCTCCGCCGGCCCCCGCCCGAGGCCTGTGCCATGGCCGACGATCCCACCCCTGACTCTCCCCCCGCACCGGCCCCCGCGCAACAGAAGGCGCCCGACGAGCGCTATCTGGTGCTGGCGCGCAAGTACAGGCCGGCCAATTTCGCCAGCCTGATTGGCCAGGAAGCGCTGGTGCGGACGCTGACCAATGCCATCCGCTCCGGGCGGATCGCTCAGGCCTACATGCTGACCGGCGTTCGGGGCGTGGGCAAGACCACCACTGCCCGCATCATTGCCAAGGCCTTGAACTGCATTGGCCCGGATGGCCAAGGGGGCGCCACGCCCGAGCCCTGCGGCCAGTGTGAGCCCTGCCTTGCCATCGCCGCAGATCGCCATGTGGATGTGCTGGAGATCGACGCCGCCTCCAACACCGGTGTCGATGATGTGCGCGAGTTGATTGACAGCAGCCGCTACGCCGCGGCCTCGGCGCGGTTCAAGGTGTTCATCGTTGACGAGGTGCACATGCTCTCCAAGTCGGCCTTCAACGCGCTGTTGAAGACCCTGGAGGAACCGCCGGCCCACGTCATCTTCATCTTTGCCACCACAGAGATTCGCAAGGTGCCGGTGACGGTGCTGTCCCGATGCCAGAAATTCGACCTACGAAGGGTCGATGGCGCCACCCTGGAAGCGCACTACGCCCATATCTGCCAGAGTGAAGGCGTGGGGATCGAGGGTGAGGCCCTGAAGCTGATTGCCCGGGCGGCTGATGGCAGCGTCCGCGACGGCCTCTCGCTGCTGGATCAGGCCATTGCCCTGGGCGGCGATCCGGTCACCACGGATCAGGTCCGGGCCATGTTGGGGCTGGTGGACCGTGCGCCGCTGTTTGACCTTGTGGAGGCGGCGCTGGCGGGGAAGACCGCCGAGGCCTTGGAGGTCGCGGACCGGCTGCACGGCTCCGGCGCCGATGCGCTGACGGTGGTGCAGGACCTGTTGAGCCTTGTGCATCTGGTGAGCCGGATGGCGGCCACCGGCTCAGCCCCCCAGGACCTGCCGGAGCTTGAACAGACCCGTGGTGAGTCACTGGCGCGGCGGTTGTCCGTACCGGCCCTGACCAAGGCTTGGCAACTGATGTTGAAAGGGGTCGAGGAGGTCCAGCGGGCACCCGATCCGCAGCAGGCCCTGGAGATGCTGGTGATCCGCCTGGCCT
>CAZCBM010000148.1:0-8503 GCA_964496805.1 uncultured Rhodospirillales bacterium
ATGGGCACGATGGCGGGGTAATCCCCACCATACTGGCTGGTGCCTCGGGCTTGGGCACTGAGGATGGCGGCGGCCACGTCGCACTGGCGCACCCCTGGGGCGATGGTCTCCAGGGCCGCTTGCATGACCACCTCCATGATTCGGCCGGCCCGGCGCATCAGGGTGATCTCATCGCTGGACTTCACCACCCGGACCCAGTTCACCAACTGCTGCGCGTCTACGAAGTGGGCATCGGGTAGCCCCTTCTCCAGGGCATGGTGCCCCCGTACGGTGTAGAAATCCGCATCCATCTCCACCGCGATGGTCCCGGTATGCAGGCCGAGGTCGCGCAGGAACGCCGCGATCCGATCCATGGGATGGATGTCGCGGGCGTGGACGAAGTGGTCCTCGTAGCCAAAGATCTGGGCATCCGGCAGGATGCTGGTCAACTGGGCACCCGGGACATCAATGCCGCGGCCCAGCCAGTAAAGCTCAGGCCGGTGGAGGCTGATGGCCACCAGCTGGGGGACATAAAAGGACCACCCATCATAGCCGGTAAGGTAGGCCATGTTGGCGGGTGTGGCCACCAGCAGCGTATCGATGCCCCGCTGCTGCATCCGGGTCCGCACGGCCTGATGCCGGCGGTCAAACTCCCCCAGGGTGAAGGGCGTGGGATTGGGACGTTGGACAGGGGGCATCGGGCGGTGCTGGGGTGCGGGCGAAGGACTGAAGCCGGGGGGACCGGGAGGGAAGGGGGCGAAGACGGGGGGGGAGGGTCTTAAATCTCCACCTCCACCCGGCTGAGAGGCTTGGAGCAGCAGGCCAGGATATAGCCCTCAGCCTCCTCCTCCTCGCTGATACCGCCGTTGTGGACCATGTGCACATCGCCGGACCGCTTCATGATTTTGCAGGTGCCACAGACGCCAAAGTTGCAGGCATTGGGGATGAACAGGCCAGCCGCCTTGGCGGCCTCCAGAATGGTGGTGGTCTCCGGCACCTGCACGCTCTGGCCAGACTGGGTGAACACCAGTTCCACTTCAGCCTCTGCGTCGGGCAGGGCCACTTCTTCTTCGGTGAAGTCCGGCGCCTCTTGCTCGGTCTTCACGGGCGCCTGGAAGCTCTCCTCGTGATAGCGCTCCATTTCAAAGCCGGAGGCAATCAGTATCTCCCGCACCGCCGTCATGAAGGGCGGCGGTCCACAGCAAAAGATCTCCCGCTCGAAATAGTCAGGGCTGATGGATTGCAGCAGCAATTGGTTGATGCGCCCGGTGAAGCCAGCCCAGGGGGTGAACGGATCATTGCCCTCCACAATCCAGGCCAGCCGCATATCATTGGTTCGGGTGGCCATCATCTCCAATTCGGAACGGAAGATGATCTCGGACGGGCGGCGGGCGGCATGAATGAAAGTGATGTCGGTGTGCAGCCCATAATCATACAGCCACCGGGTCATGGACATCATGGGGGTGATGCCAGACCCGGCGGAGATGAACAGGTACTTCTCGGCTGGATAGGTGTGGAAACTGAAGATACCAGCAGGGCCAAAGGCTTTCAGCCGATCGCCGATCTTCAGGTTGTCCAGCATCCAACGGGTGCCAACACTATCGGGTGACGCCTTGACCGTGACGGTGATGGAGAGTGGCCGGGATGGGCTGGAGGACAGGGTGTAGGTTCGCAGCACCTTCTGTCCGTCCACGGGCAGTTCAAGGGTGATGAACTGCCCGGGCAAGTAGCGGAACCAACTGTTGTCGGTGGTCCGGAAGCAGAACGTGGCCACGTTCGGTGCTTCCGGGACGATCATTGTGACTTCCAGCATCTGCACCCGGTCGTTCCAGGGGCGAACCTGGTCCAGGGGTTTGAAGCTGGGCAGGCTCCTGGGCTGCTGGGCACCGTCGGCCATCAGATCAGGCCACCACGCGCAGGCGATCCTTGGAGGTATCGTGGGCGCCGGTGAAGGCCCCGCGGTACCATTCCACAAACCCGATCACCCCATCTTCGTGGGGCGTGTTATAGGGACCGGGACGGTAGGCGGGGTTGCGAACCCCTTCCTGGGTCAACTCAACGAAAGTCTTGTCCTGTTCGTTGGTTGCCTCCCAGACCTCCATCAGGGTCTTGAGGTCATAGTCCTCGCCCTCAACGGCATCTTCGTGCACCAGCCACGTGGAGGTCACCAAGGTCTCCTCCGGTGACAGAGGCAGGACCCGGAAGCTGACCGTATGGTCATACATGAAGTGGTTCCAGGTGGTGGGGTAGTGGAACAGCAGGCCTGTCCCCACTGATTCCTTGAAGGGCACCATGGGAATGCGGGACGCCGGCTTGCCGCTCATGGTCTCTGACCAGAAGCCGGGTTTCAGCGGCATGCGCACAAAGCGCCACTGACCGGTATCGGCACCTCGATAGCGCGCCGGCACACCTTGTCGTTCCCAGTCCGCCGCAACGCCTTCCAAGGGCACGTCGTTCTGATTGAGGCCGGAAATGCCGGGTGCGTTGGGATCATCATCGAAGGAGCGGGAAAGCTCGGCATGACCGCCCGGGCAGTGGTAGCACTCGCGGTTATTTTCCCAGGTCAGTTTCCAGTTGCCCTTCTCAACCAAGTGGGTCTGGGCCGCGACCTTGGCATTCTCGATATTGTGGTAGCTGAGATAGGGGGCGGCGGCCTCGGCAAACGCCTCAAAACTGGGGGCGTCTTCTGCCAGGCAGATAAACAAATAGCCGGAGGCGTTGCGGATGTGCACCGGCATCAGCCCATGGGCCGACATGTCGAAATCGCCCTGCATTTCCCGCGCATAAATCAGCGTACCATCCAGCTTGTAGGTCCACTGGTGATAGGGGCAAACGAGGTTCGGTGCCTTGCCCTGCTCTTTGATGCACAATTTGGAGCCGCGGTGACGGCAAACATTGTGGAAGGCCCGGATCTGTTTGTCGTTGTCCCGGACAATTACAACGGAATGGTCACCGACCTTTACGGTGAAATACTCGCCAGGCTTCTTGATCTGGGCCGCGAACCCCACCAACAGCCAACTGCGATAGTAAACCAGTTGCAAGTCGGCCTGGTAGATCAAGGGATCATAATAGTATTCGGCCGGCAACGTATAACCATAGGGGTGGGCGCGCAGCGTTTCACGCAGCGGGGCCAATTGGGCAGGCGACAGAGAGGTCATGGGCGGTGGACCTGCATCGGGTAGGGGGCGAAAAGGCTCCCGTACCAAGTTGATGGATGGCGAACATTAGAGCAAGAGGGTGCGGCGCGCGGGCAGGGCGCGGACGCAGAAAAGCGACTGCCCACGCGCTGAATGCGACCTGAGTCGCTGAACGTCGCAAATGGAGGGGTGCGGGACGCGTTGGCCTCGGCGGCCTGAACCAGAGGCGACGTCAGCGCCGGACACAGCGGATGGCGAAAGCGTCGTCCTTGGTGTTCTCTTCCCGGCTGGCCTCGCTGAAAACGCGGCTCCAGGCCTCGCCATCAAAGCTCTCGGTGGACGACCATAGGGCGCAGGACGCCCCCTGATCCCCATCGCCATCGGTATAATCGCAGCCATTGCGGCTGAAAATCTGGGTGTCGAAGGTCAAACCAAAGGCGGTGGCATCCTCCCGCAGGGCTGTCGCCAGCCAACCCGCCCCCTGATCGTCACCGGTGCTGGCGTCGGGGTGGGTGGCGGCCCACATCAAGTCCAACTCCCCTTCCGCCGGCAGGTACCAGTCGGCATAGCCGTGGGCGCTGTACCCATCGCAACCGCGGGCCGCCACATGGGGTTGGATGCCGTCGGCGTGAGAACTGTCGTCGCTCGCCAGCGTTGCCGTGTGGGCGCGCCCATCAAAGTCGCCGCCGGCCGCCGGTTCGGAGCCGGTCTCGGCAATGGCGCTGTTGCGGTAGAGGGTTGATCCGTCGTTCCAGGTCATCAGGTCCCAAGGGCCGCTGCATTCGCCACTGCCGCGGTTGAAACTGCGGCCGATGTCGCAGGCCGCCGCGAACAGGGGGTCACCGCTGGGGGGATGGATGCCGATGTAAAAGGTGTCGTCGGGGCAGAGTTGCCCGATCTGCGGATTTGCACCGCAGGGGGGCGTTGGGCTGACCTCCGGCGTCGGCAGAGCCGGCGTGGGCCGTGTGGGGCCGGTGCCGTCGATATCGCTGGCCACATCATCGAACAGGTCGGTGACACTGTCTCCCACCCTGGTCACGGCTCCCAGGGCGACGACGCCGATCAACCCCACCGCCAGGGCATAGGAAACGAATGTTGCTCCGGCATGCGCCCGCCACGGCCTTCTCACGCTGCGGTTCTGGTCCATGCGTCCCGTCTCCCTCTCCCACGGCGCGGACCCGAATCTCTTAATCCGGGGAGATGAACCGACGCCCTGGACGGGGAAATGCGGAGAGATCGTGGCTTTTTTCCGGTCGCTCCGCCACGAAGGAGCATCAGCCGCACCAGCACCAGGGGGGCGGCCAGACGCTCAGCATTCCGGCACGTTCACCGCCAAGCCGCCTTGACTTGTCTCCTTGTATTTGTGGCTCATGTCTGCCCCGGTCTCGCGCATGGTGATTACCACTTGATCCAGGCTGACATGGTGGATGCCGTCCCCCTCCATGGCCAGTTGGGCCGCATTGATGGCCTTGTTGGCAGCGATGGCGTTGCGCTCAATGCAGGGGATTTGCACCAGCCCGCCAATGGGGTCACAGGTCAGGCCCAGATTGTGTTCCAGGCCTATTTCCGCGGCGTTCTCCACATGCTCTGGTGCACCGCCCATGGCGGCGGCCAGCCCAGCGGCGGCCATGGCGCAGGCTGAGCCCACCTCCCCTTGGCAGCCCACCTCTGCCCCGCTGATGGAGGCATTGTGTTTGATGATGCTGCCCACAGCCGCCGCCGCCAGCAGGAAGGTGCGCACCCCAGCTTGGTCGGCCCCGGGCATGAAATCCAGGTAATAGCGCAGAACGGCAGGGATGATCCCGGCTGCACCGTTGGTGGGGGCCGTCACCACCCGTCCCCCGGCGGCGTTCTCCTCGTTCACGGCCAGGGCAAAGACGTTGACCCAGGTCATGCAGGTGTGGGGTGGGTTGTCATTGCGCAGGGTGCGCCCCTGCAACCGTCGATACAGGTCCCTCGCCCGGCGACGCACCTTCAGCCCGCCGGGCAAGGTTCCCCCCTGGGCCAGCCCCCGACTGATGCAGGCGTCCATGGCGGACCAGATATCATCCAGCCCCGCCATGACCTCCGGTTCACTGCGCCAGGTCAGTTCATTGCGCAACGCCACCTCGTGCACCGGCAACCCCTCCACCTGGCAAATGGCCAGCAACTCGCTACCCGTGGCAAAGTCCAGGGGGGGCCGGGGGGTGTCCAGGCCCACCGGCTGGGAGGGGTCGTCGGTGATGAACCCGCCCCCGATGCTGTAGAAGGTCTGGGTGGCCAGCCGCGCCCCATCCTGGTCGAAAGCCGACAGGGTCAGGGCGTTGGGGTGGCCCTCCAGGACGTCATTCATGCGAAACAGCAAGTGCAGCGAAGGGTCAAACGGGATCTCGCGCTGCCCCATCAGCGGCAGCCGCTGCGTCCGCCGCACCTCCTGATCCACCGCTTCGATGGCCTCAACGGGAACAGTCGCTGGATCATGCCCGGCAAGACCCAGGATCACCGCCCGATCGGTGCCATGCCCCAAGCCGGTAAGGGCGAGGGAGCCAAACAGTTCCACGGTGATGCTGTCCACCTTGGACAGGCTCTCCCCCAGACCGCTCACAAACCGGTGGGCTGCCCGCATGGGGCCGACCGTGTGGCTGGAGGAAGGGCCAATGCCCAACTTGAAGATGTCAAAGACGCTTGTGTACATGCCGGTACCCGCGGGCAAATCGTCCGAGAGGGCAGAGTGACCTTGGGAGCGCTGGTGCCGATGCCTTGTCTGCGACCTGATCTGAGCCGACCGCGCAGCCGGGCGCTGTGTGGTCATTGTGGAATGCCGTTGGGCAGCCTACATTCCAGGCATATCAGCAGAACCTGCTCCTTGCCCTGAGGGTCATGTCCACCCAACCCCTGTTCCGATTGATGCCGCGCCCCGTCCAGGTTGATCCGCCCCTGCGGAGCCTGGCGGCTGCCATCTATACTGAGGCGTTTCACCCCAAGTTGGAGACGGCTCTTGGCACGCCGGACCAGGCCGCGCGAATCCTGGCGGCGCGCCTGGACCTGAACCATTCGGTGTGTATCCAGGCGGAAGAGACGGCCGAGTTGGTGGCGCTGGCGGGCTTCTGCACGCCACAAGGACAGATGATCCACCTGGACTATGATGATCTGCGCCTGGAGCACGGGCCCATGTCGGCGCTGTGGCGGCTGGCGGTGTTGGCGCCGCTGGACCGGCGTCCGGTGCCTGACGTGCTGCAACTGGATGGCATCGCCGTGGCCCCCGCCTGGCGGGGGCAGGGGCTTGGCTCCCGCCTGATCCGCGCGGTCAAGGGGGTGGCGCGGGAGTTGGGTCTGAACGGTGTCCAACTGGATGTTGTTGACACCAACGTCGGCGCCCGACGGCTTTATGAGCGCCATGGGTTCAAGCCGGTGATGGAGAAATCCCTGGGGTGGATGGGGCGCCTTTATGGTTTCCAGAAGGCCACAACCATGCGCTGGGATCGGCGCCCGGATGCGGTGGCGGAGTAAAGTCCGCCGGCTTGAAACAAAGGGGCACCACCATCGCTCCTGCCCTCTCACCGGCTCGGCCAAACGCCCAGGCTCGCGCACCTCTATTGGGTCATACCGTTGCCGCACCGTTGCCGCGGAGGTTGGTCACGCTCGCCGCGTTCATGCTTGCATCGTTGGAGATTGGAAATGCCGCTGTCAGGAGTGTATCGCGCCACCGTTGTGAACCGGACCGATCCACAGGCGTCCGGGCGCCTTCAGGTGTCTGTTCCATCTGTGGGGCTGGGGCCGGTCTGGGCCATGGCCTGCAAACCGTTGGGTGGCGGGTCCGGTCCCGGCCCGGCCGTGGGCACACAGGTCTGGGTGGCTTTCGAAGGGGGCAGCCCGGACTACCCGGTGGTAATGGGCACCTTGACCTAAGCCCCTCTGTCCCATGCTGTGGCTCAGATGTTGGCTTCTGGGGCAGGCGATGGGGTCTGGGGCGTGACATTGGTGCCCGGTTCTGACAGGGCTTGACGCCACGTTGCGCTCTGCCGCCCGCACCCCCTTTGACTGCCCCACCCATGAAAATCCGCACCCGCCACATCTGCCAATCCTGCGGCACCGCCCACCCCCGTTGGGTGGGCCGATGCACGGCGTGCGGCGCGTGGGACACGGTTGTGGAGGAGACGGTGGAGGCCGCTCCGCCCAAGAGCTTAGGGGCCGGTAAGCCCCGGCGCAGCGGGGGCGGCGGTCTTGCCTTTGTGGGCTTGGAGGGGGAGGCCGAGCCTCTGGCACGGCACCTGAGCGGCATTGCCGAGTTGGATCGGGTGACCGGGGGTGGCTTGGTCCCCGGGGCGGTACTGCTGGTGGGGGGCGACCCCGGCATCGGCAAATCCACCCTGGTCCTGCAAGTGGTCTGCCGCCTCTCTGCCCGCTTGCGCGTGGCCTATGTTTCCGGGGAGGAATCGGTGGATCAGATCCGCGGGCGCGCCCGCCGACTGGGTCTGGCAGAGGCCCCGGTGGACCTGGCCGCGTCCGGCGATATTCGCGCCATCCTGGGCAGCCTGGATGCCCCAGACCGCCCCGATGTCCTGGTGATCGACAGCATCCAGACGATGTTCGTGGATGCCATTGACAGCGCGCCCGGGACCGTCACCCAGGTGCGCGCCAGTGCAGCGGAGCTCACCCGCGCGTGCAAGGCCCGCAACATTGTGCTGATCCTGATTGGTCATGTGACCAAGGAAGGGACGCTGGCCGGCCCCCGGGTGTTGGAACACATGGTGGATGCCGTCCTGTATTTTGAGGGCGAGCGGGGGCACCAGTTCCGGATCCTTAGATCGGTCAAGAACCGCTTCGGTGCCACCGACGAGATCGGCGTCTTTGAGATGACAGGAACGGGCCTGGCCGAGGTTCCAAACCCCTCGGCCCTGTTCCTGGCGGATCGTCGCGGAGATGTCTCAGGGGCAGTTGTGTTTGCGGGGATTGAGGGGTCTCGGCCCTTGCTGGTGGAGGTTCAGGCCCTGGTGGCGCCCTCCTCCCTGGCCAGCCCTCGCCGGGCGGTGGTGGGCTGGGATGGAGCGCGATTGTCCATGCTGCTGGCGGTGCTGGAGGCCCGGTGTGGCGTGGCCTTCAGCGGGCGGGATGTTTATCTGAACGTCGCCGGGGGCCTCAGGATCAGCGAGCCGGCGGCAGACTTGGCGGTGGGCGCGGCCCTGATGAGTTCCCTCACCGGGGAGCCCCTTCCCGCAGACTGTGTGGTTTTTGGGGAAGTGGGTCTGGGGGGGGAAGTGCGGCCGGTGGGCCGTGCAGAACTGCGGATCAAGGAAGCGGCGAAACTGGGATTCGCCCGCGCCTTCCTGCCACCCCCGCCCGCCCGGCGGGGCGCGTCCGCCCCGGGGGAAGAGGCCGCTGGCCTGCGCCTGGATCGGCTGGCCACC
>CAZCBM010000149.1:0-8408 GCA_964496805.1 uncultured Rhodospirillales bacterium
CAGCGGAGGAAACCAGGACCCGACGCGCCGAGTTGTCCAACGGCGCCGCCCGCCTCCGGCCGACAGCGAAAGCTGAGCCTCCCCGGCGCCTGCGGTGTCCCCAGACCTTCCGCCCACACCATCAAGAAACGAGGAACGCCCGATGAGCCAGTGGTACATTGCCGTTGATGGCCAGCAGCAAGGCCCCATGGATCATTCCCAAGCCGTGGCTCTGGTCCAGGCCAACCCCGGAGCCTTTTGCTGGCAGCCGGGGTTTGAGGCCTGGCTGCCTGCCGCCCAGGTGCCAGCCCTCCAGGCCGGCGCGGCGGGCGCCCCCACGGGCAAGGTCAATCCCAATCCCGGGGGCGGTGGCGCTGGTCAGGGAACCACCGGCGGCGGCCAGCGGGTCATGAGCAGTGGCCTGAAGGTGGACACCGGCGGCTTTGGGGTGGCGACAGGCCCGGCCGCCGGCGGCGGCAGCCACGGTTTCAATACCCCGGCCAAACCGGCAGCGGGGGGCGGCACCTCTGGCTTTGCCAACACCGGTCCTGCCGGCGCGGCCAGCGGCTTCGGCGGCACGGTGCAAAGCGTCCAGCGCACGCGAAGCAGCCACGAGATCGACTTTGAGATCCATGGCGCTGAGATGCAGTTCGTCGAGGTGGAACTTGACCCCGGCGAAAGCGTGATCGCCGAAGCCGGCAGCATGATGTTCAAGGCCCCCTCCGTGGTCATGAACACCATCTTTGGCGATGGTAGCGGCCAGGATGCGGGCAAGGGCTTTTTCCGCCGGATGGTATCCGCCGGGGCGCGGGTGCTGACCGGTGAGAGCCTGTTCATGACGGTCTTCACCCATGAAGGCCATGGCAAGACCCGCGTCGCCTTCGGCGCGCCCTACCCCGGCAACATCATCCCCATCAACTTGGCCGACGTTGGCGGACGCCTGATCTGCCAGAAGGATTGCTTTTTGTGCGGCGCCAAGGGCGTGGCCGTGGGCATCTATCTTCAGCAGAAGATCCTCACCGGCCTGTTCGGGGGCGAAGGCTTCATCATGCAGAAGCTGGAGGGCGATGGGTGGGTGTTCGTCCACGCCGGCGGCACCCTGGTCAAGCGGGATTTGCAGGCCGGCGAAGTGCTCCATGTGGACACGGGCTGCGTTGCCGCCTTCACCGGGGGCATCAGCATGGATGTGGAGCGGGTCGGCGGCGTCAAGTCGATGATCTTTGGTGGGGAAGGCGTGTTCTTCGCCCGCCTGACCGGTCCTGGGACACTGTGGCTGCAATCCCTGCCCTTCTCCCGCCTTGCGGGGCGTATGTTGGCCGCAGCCACCACCCGCAGCCAAGGCGAGGGCAGCATCCTGGGCGGCATCGGCAACATCTTGGACGGGGACAACCGCCAGTAACCGACCAGAAACCAGCCAGTAACCAGGGAGACAGCACCGCGCCCCGCCCTGCTGCTAAAGCGTTTCGGCGCGATAGGGTCCGCACCAGCCCCACGCCCCCACTAGGCCACCCACGGGAGTATCATCGCAATGGGTGGCGGGGTGGGGGCGTGGGGTGGTCAAGGTAGGTGGGACGGGCTCTAGACTGTGTTGCGCTGGGGTTGACTGGCGCCGCCCAAAACACCGGCGCGGACCCGGGCGCCCTGCTCCCCAAGCCAGACCTCTGGACGGGCCCGGGGTTCGGCGGGCCTGTGCGCCGTGCGCCCTTCCCAGCGGATGGTTTTTTAAGTATATCCAAGGGGTCTGATGGGGTGCTGGAGAAGCCGGCACCGAAAAATCGCGGACCGACAAATCGCGGACCCTGCGGAGGCAGAAGGCGCCTCTGCTAGTACCCGCCGGAGGTCAGATCGGCCGCCCCCAGGGCGTGCGCCGCTGCCTCTGCGCCCCCCATGATCTGAGTTCATCCGGGATCCTTCGCCCATGGCCGCCACGCGCACCCGCAAACGCCGCCGCTATACCTACTTCAATCCCTTGCGCCTGCTGGGCTGGCTGCTGGCCATGGGGACCGTGGGGATCGTGCTGGCCACCATCGCGGTGTTCTTCCTGATCCAGTACTACTCGCAAGATTTGCCGGACGAGGTAGCGCTGAGGGACTACACCTTCCCTGTGATGACCCGCGTCCATGCCGCAGACGGCGCGCTGATGGCCGAGTATGCTGTGGAGAAGCGGGTCTTCGTGCCCATCGACAGTATTCCCCCCCGGGTCTACAACGCCTTTGTTGCGGCTGAGGATAAGCGATTCTGGGAGCATGACGGCCTGGACTATCAAGGCATCGGCCGGGCGGTGATCTCCAACGCGGAAGTCCTGATGGGTCGCGGTTCCGGCGGGTTGCAGGGGGCATCCACCATCACTCAGCAGGTGGCCAAAAACTTCCTGTTGACCAACGAACGCTCCTTGGATCGTAAAATCAAGGAGGCGCTGCTGGCGCTGCGGATTGAGCAAGCATTCAGTGATGACAAGCGCACCAATAAGCTACGCATCCTGGAACTCTACCTGAACGAAATCTATCTTGGCCGCCGCAGCTATGGCGTGGCCGCGGCCGCGCTGAACTACTTCGACCGGTCGCTGGAAGACCTGTCCATCGCTGAAATTGCTTATCTGGCAGCCTTGCCGAAAGGACCTGAAAACTATCAGGTTGACGAGGGCGAGGTGGAATACAGGCGGGCGAAGGCGCGGCGCAATTATGTCTTGGACCGCATGTTGGAGGATGGCTACATCACCCAGCAACAGCATGATGAGGCGCACGCCAGCGAGATTGAACTGCGCCGACGCACCACCCAGTCCCTGGTGCGGGCAGGTTTCTTCACCGAAGAAGTCCGGCGCGTGCTGCTGCGCGATTTCGGCCGCGACGGTGTCTATGGCGGCGGCCTGTCGGTGCGCACCACCCTGGACCCGCAATTGCAGCGCATCGCCCACAAGACCCTGCGCGACGGCTTGGTGGATTTCGATCGCCAGCGCCGCGGCTGGCAGGGCCCGGTGGCCCAGATCCAGACCGGCGCCGGCTGGAATGAGCGGCTGAACGAGATTGACGATCCAGAGGGCGCGGAGGACTGGCGCTTGGCCATGGTCTACCAACTGGGGGACGGTGGCGCCTATATCGCGTTCAAGGACAAAACGCTGGCCTTCATTCCCAGCGAGCATTTTCGCTGGGCCGGACGCAATCCCCTGTCCGAAGGGGATGTGATCCTGGCCGAACGGCTGCCCCGCGATGGGATCTCCAGCGAGGGGGCGGACAGCAACGACGTCTTTGCCCGCGCCCGCCGTTTTCCCCATGCCTTGCAGCAGGTGCCGGAGATCACCGGTGCCCTGGTGGTGATCGACCCCCACACCGGGGCCGTGAAAGCCATGACCGGGGGCTTCAGCTATGATCTCAGCCAGTATAACAACGCCACCCAAGCGATCCGGCAGCCAGGCTCCAGCTTCAAGCCGTTCATCTACTTGACCGCCTTGCAGGACCGACGGTTCAACTACACCCCAGTCAGTCCGGTGAACGACATTCCCTTCGAAGTCCGCACCCCCCAGGGTGTCTGGCGCCCGAAGAACTACGGTCGCACCGGACCGCAGGGGCCTGTCCCGATGTTCCGCGCCCTGGAGCGCAGTCTCAACCTGGCGGTGGTCAACCTCACCGACGAGCTCGGCATCCAGGCGATCCAGGACACCGCCGAAGCCTTTGGCATCTATGGCCGCGACACCCAGGCCGGGGCCATGCGCCGACAGTTGGCGGTGAGCCTGGGCGCCCAAGGCACCACACCGATCCAGATGGCCACGGCCTATGCCATGCTGGTGAATGGCGGGCGGCAACTCCGCCCCTATTTCATCGAGCGGGTGCAGGATCGTCGGGGCCAGATGATTTGGCCGGACAACAGCACCTATGGTCGGCGGGGTCAGATCGAACCCTTCGCCTGCCTGGACTGCGAGGACACAAGCTGGCGCCCGGACATGGCAACGCCGGAGTTGCGCGACCGCCGCGAGCCCGTGGCCGACGACCGCCACACGTTCCAGATCGTGACCATGTTGGAAGGGGTGGTGAAGCGGGGCACGGCACGGAGCATCAGCGATTTGCCATGGCCCGTGGCCGGCAAGACAGGGACCACCAATGATGCCCGCGATGCCTGGTTCGTGGGCTTCACACCCGACCTCGTGGCGGCAGTCTGGATCGGCTACAAAGACAATCGACCGCTGGGCAGCGGCGCCACTGGCGGGTCCGTCGCCGCCCCCATCTTCAAGTCTTTCATGGAAGCGGCTCTGACCCACCTCCAGGCCCCGGCGGCACCGTTCCGCATCCCCCCCGGCGCGCCGGTTCGGCGGATCGATCCCGCCTCCGGCAACCTCTGCGCCATCACCAACCCCAACTGCGTCGAGATGATCTTTCCCAGCGTCACCGCCTCCCTCTACAGTACGCAAGATCCGTCCCTGGGCGGGGGAACTGCGGGCGCCAGAGGACGGGGTGGCTTTAGGACGCCCCTGGTTACCGTCCCTGGGGATGATTTCGATATCGAGGGTGGCGACATCTACTGACCGCCCTCCCCCTCCCCCGCTGATCTATCTGCTCCCCTCGGCCGCCCCCCTTGATCCTGTCACGCAGGACAGGCACTTTTAGGGTGTGTCGCGTTTTACAGCCTGAAAGACCCCCCCGACCCATGCGCGCTGATCTACAGAACATCATTGGCGAGATCGAGCAGGGCATAGCCCTGCTGAGGAGGCATCTTTGACTACGATCAAGCCAAACTCCGCCTGGACGAACTGAACGCCCTCTCCGAGGATCCGACGCTGTGGGATGACCCCACCAAGGCGCAGGCCCTGATGCGCGAACGCACCGGCCTGGAACAGAACCTGGGCCAGTTTGACGGCTTGAAGGTGACTCTGGCGGACTCCATCGACCTGATCGAATTGGCTGAAGCAGAGGGCGATGAGGAAGTGCTGCAAGAGGCACAGGCCGCCCTGTCTGACCTGGAAACCAAGACCCGTCGACTGCAAATCGAAAGCCTGCTGAGTGGGGAGGCAGACGGCAACGACTGCTATCTGGAGGTCAATGCCGGTGCCGGCGGGACTGAGTCCCAGGACTGGGCGTCCATGCTGCTGCGCCTCTACACCCGCTGGGCCACCGATCACGGCTACAAGACAGAGTTGCTGGAACAGTCAGACGGTGAAGAGGCCGGCATCAAGTCGGCCACCCTGCAGATCAAGGGTGAGAATGCCTATGGCTGGCTGAAGACAGAAACGGGTGTGCATCGCCTGGTGCGCATAAGCCCCTATGACAGCCAGAACCGCCGCCACACCAGCTTTGCCGCCGTCTATGTCAGCCCGGTGATCGATGACAACATCGACATTGAGGTGGCGGATAGTGACGTGAAGATGGACACTTTCCGCGCCTCCGGCGCCGGTGGCCAGCACGTCAACACCACGGACAGTGCTGTGCGCCTGACCCATATCGCCACCGGCATCGTGGTGGCCTGCCAGCAGGAACGCAGCCAGCATAAGAACCGCGCCAAGGCCATGGAGATGCTGAAAGGCCGGCTTTATGAAATGGAGCTGAAAAAGCGCGAAGACGCCGCCAGCGCCCTGGACGATCAGAAGACAGACATCGCCTGGGGCAACCAGATCCGGAACTACGTTCTGCACCCCTATCAAATGGTCAAGGACACCCGCACGGCGGTGGAAACCACCGACAGCCAGGGCGTCCTGGACGGCAAGATCGATCAATTCCTGGAGGCCGCTCTGGCCTCCCGCGTCAAGGGGCTGGGCGAAGGCGAGGCGGCCTGACAGGCCGTGCGCTTCCACCGCGCCCCCTTGGCGCCTCCCTTGAGATAAGACAGGCGGCGACCCCGGTTCGACACCGCGGGCCGCTGCGATGAGGAGTCCTCCGTGACTGAAGAAACAAACACCCCCTCGGCGCCGGAGGCTGGGTTGCCCAGTGCTGCGGCCATCGTCGCCCATCTGGAGGCGGCCCCCCATCCCCAGACCAAGCGGGATATCGTCCGCGCCTTCGGCGTGCAGGGCCAGGACAAAGTCCTGCTCAAGGCCCGCCTTCGGGACCTTGAGAAGCAGGGCCAACTGATCCGCGACGCCTCCAAGCGCTACCGACTGCCCGAGGCTCTGCCGGCCGTCACCGTGGTGGAGATCACCCGCGTTGACGAGGATGGCGATGTCTTCGCCCGCCCGACCAGTTGGCAGGAGGATGGCCCAGCGCCAGAACTGGAGATCCTGCCGGACAAGAAGGGCGCCATCGGCCTGGATCCCGGTGCGCGCCTGCTGGTCAAGACCGAAAAGACAGAGACCAGCGTCACCGGGCGCATCATCCGCCGTCTGCCCAAGCAGGGTCGGCGTCTGCTGGCAGTTGTCCGCAGTGACACCAAGGGCATCCGCCTGGTGCCCACCGAGAAGACCGAGCGGACCGAATTGAGCGTGTCCTCCACTGAGTTGGGGGGCGCCACGGACGGTGACCTGGTGCTGGCGGAGACCCTACCCAGCCACAAGCGCGAGTTGGGCCTGCCCCGCGCGCGGGTGGTGGAGGTGCTGGGCGACGCCCTGGCCCCGAAGGCCGTCAGCCTGATCGCCATCCACAGCCATGGCATCCCCACGCGCTTCAGCGATGCAGCCCTGGAGGAGGCGGCTGCCGCTCCCCGGCCCCGGCGCGGCGGCAACGTGCGCAGCGACCTTACCGAATTGCCACTGGTGACCATCGACGGCAGCGATGCCCGGGACTTCGATGACGCGGTGTTTGCTGAACCGGACACTGATCCCACCAATGCCGGCGGCTGGCACCTGATCGTGGCCATTGCCGATGTTGCCCACTATGTCACGCCCGGCAGCGCACTGGACCGGGATGCCTTCAAGCGCGGGAACTCCACCTACTTCCCGGACCGCGTGGTCCCGATGCTGCCGGAGGCGCTGTCCAACGACCTATGCTCCCTGCGGCCGCGGGAAACCCGCTACGCCCTGGCCTGCCACATGTGGATCCGTGCCGATGGCGGCTTGTTGCGCTGGCGTTTTGAGCGGGCCACCATCCGCAGTTCCGCCCGATTGACCTATGAGCAGATCCAGGCGGCGGCCGATGGCCGACCGGACGCAGAGACCGAACCCCTGCTGGACCGAGTGGTACAACCGCTGTATGGCGCCTATGCCAGTTTGTTGCAAGCCCGCCAGGCGCGAGCCACGCTGGAGATTGAGCTGCCTGAGCTGAAGATCGAGCTCACCGACGATGGCAAGGTCTGGGATATCCTGCCCCGGCAACGCCTGGACAGCCACAAGCTGATCGAGGAGTTCATGATCGCCGCCAACGTGGCCGCCGCCTCGGCCCTGGCGGACAAGAAGGCCGCCTGCGTGTATCGCTGCCACGACCAGCCGGACCCGCAGAAACTGACCGCCCTGGCGGAGACCGCCAAGACCCTGGGCCTGCGCTTCACCACCGGGCAAGTGGTGCGGCCGAAGGATCTGCAACGGCTGCTGGACCAAGCCCGGGATAGCCATGTGACGCCGCTGATCAGCCTGCTGGTGCTGCGCACCCAGGCGCAGGCGCTCTATCAGACCGAGAATATCGGCCACTATGGACTCCAATTGCAGCGCTATGCCCACTTCACCAGTCCCATTCGCCGCTACGCAGACCTGATCGTTCACCGCAGCCTCATCCGTCATCTGGGTCTGGGCGGTGAGGGCGGGCTCAACGACCATGACATCCCGCTGCTAGATGACGCAGCACAGCATATCAGCGAGACGGAACGCCGATCCCAAGCCGCGGAGCGGGACAGCACCGACCGCTATGTGGCGCTGTATCTGGCCGAGCGGGGGGGCGCGACCTTCCAGGGGCGTATTGCGGGCGTGGCCAATGCCGGCTTGTTCGTGCGTCTGGAGGAGACCGGGGCTGACGGCTTCGTCCCCATCCGGACCTTGCCCCAGGATTTCTATGCCCTGGATGAGACTCGACGGGCCCTGGTGGGTCAGCGCCGGGGCCGGGTGTACCAAATGGGGGCCCCGATCAATGTGCGCCTTCTGGAGGCGGAGCCCATGAGTGGCTCCATCATCCTGGAGGTGCTGGATCGCGATGGCGCCGAACTGGAGGGACTGGACACGCCCCCCCGAGAGCATCGCAGCCGCGATCCGGACAAGCGCTTTAGCCGCCATCGCGACAGCGACGAGGGGGACAGACCCCGCCGCTTCAACCGCGACGAGGGGGATCGCCCCCGCCGCCCCCGGGAGGATAGCGAAGACCAGCCCCGCCGCTTCACCCGCGACGAGGGGGAGCGACCTCGCCGCCCTCGGGAGGACAGCGAAGACAGGCCCCGCCGCTTCACCCGCGACGAGGGGGATCGGCCCCGCCGCCCTCGGGAGGACAGCGAGGACAAGCCACGCCGCTTCAACCGCGACGAGGGGGATCGACCCCGCCGCCCTCGGGAGGACAGCGAGGACAGGCCCCGCCGCTTCAACCGCGACG
>CAZCBM010000150.1:0-8370 GCA_964496805.1 uncultured Rhodospirillales bacterium
GTCCCGTTAACCAGGGCCGGGCGGCGCGGGCGGCGGATGCGGGGGGCAGAAGGCTCGTCCCCGCCAGGCCGCCGCGTCGTTTGCCGGCCCGCCCCGAGACCCCTCTTGCCCCCGACGGCCCCGTCAGGGGGACAACCGATCGCGCCGGGAGAACCCATGAGCGACTCGTCCGCCCCCGCTGCCCCTTCTGGTCATCGTCCGTTGCAGCATCGTCTGGTGTATCATCATTGGCTGTCGCCTAGCGCCCGGTCGGTCAGGGTGGCCCTGGCGGAAAAGGGTTTGGCGTTCGATCTGAAGCTGGAAAAGACCTGGGAGCGGGCACCGGCGTTTCTGCGATTGAACCCGGCGGGCGAGGTGCCCGTGCTCAAGGAGCCCGATGGCACCCTGATTTGCGGGGCCGTGGTCATCCATGAGTACCTGGAAGAAGTCTATCCGGAGCGACCGTTGCTGGGCACCACCGCCCTTCGCAAGGCGGAGACCCGCCGCTTGGTCGCCTGGTTTGGGGACAAGTTTCAGCGCGAGGTGACGGACAATCTCGTTTTCGAGAAGGTGATGCGCTCCGTCGCCCGGGAGGGCTCCCCCCACGGCGAAAGCATCCGCGCGGGCAAGGCCAATATCGGCTATCACCTGGACTATATCGCATGGCTCACCGACCGTCATTCCTGGTTGGCCGGGGATGATTTCAGCCTGGCCGATATTGTGGCGGCCGCGCAGCTCAGTTGTGTAGACTATATCGGCGATGTGCCTTGGGCGGAGTATGCAGCGGCGAAGGACTGGTATGCGCGGATCAAGAGCCGCCCCAGCTTTCGGGGCCTGCTGGGGGATCATGTCACTGGCCATCCCCCCACCCGCGATTACGCAAACTTGGATTTTTAGGCCTGTTTACACGGCATGGGGGTGATCTTCTGCCCGCCCTGTCTTAATGCTGCCCCTGGTCATGACCCGTCATGGGCGGCGATGGGGCAGGGGTGAACGGTGGGCGTGGGGGCCAGATCGCCCACCCCGGGGGGCCACAGACCATTGGCAGGGCGCGCGGTCTGCGCTAGGTCCAAGGCATGAAACTGGATTGGCGTCATATCCTGGCCGCGATGCTGGGCTTGGTCGTGTTGATCGGCCTGATCGTGCTGTTCACCGGCCTGCTGATTGTGTTCCTGGTGCTGCTGGGCATCGGGTTCGTGATCGGCTTGGTTCTGTACGCCTATGAGAAGGCGCGGCGATGGCGTGCCGACCAAGGCGGATTCCAGGAGCAAATCGACGAGGGCGCCCCCCATATCCAGCCGGATCTGCTGCTGGCGCTGATGGGCAACCCCACCGAAGACACCGAGAACGGGGTCTTGCTGGAACCCGAGCCCCAGGTGATCGGGGCCATTACAGTGGGCGAGGATGGGCTGCTGGCCAGCGACCCAGCCTATGTGCTGCGTCTGGTCCAGACCGGCGGCAGCCCTGATCCCCTGGTGTTTCAGGAGGGCTTTCCCCACGGCCGGCATGAGGTCATCTTGCTGCGGGTCCAAGGATCGGATCAACGCGTGGCGGCGCTGCAAGTGGTGTTTGTCGAGGAGGCGGAGCCCGCCTTCATGGAGCCGGCCTGGACGCCGGAGGAGCTGGCCCGAACCCGCGAAATGCGGGAGATGCCAAGCTTGGGCGTGGATAGTGGCCTGATGGCCCTTGGCACGCCGCTGGCGTTCCAGGCCCTGGCGCGCATGACCAGCGGTGCCGGGTTGGCCCCCGGATCCGCCGACCCCGATGCCAATCCCTTTCTGTCCGACAATCCGGGCGATCTGTGGCGCTGTGTCGAGACCCCTGCGGGTCCCGTCTATGTGGTCTATGCCGGCATGGGGGATGGCACCTATCCTGCCTGGATCGTCCGCGCGGAGGATGGGACAGCGCTCAGCCTGGTGATCGATTTCCGCATCCTGGGCCGACCGGCCCAACCGGTTTCCCGCCCCAGCCGGGGGCACGCAAACCAGCACCCGGACCGGGACGATGGCGATGAGGATCTGGCGGCCCTACCGGGAACGCCGTGATCCCAGGCACCGGAGGGGAGTGATCCCTGTCGCTGGCCGGTTGCGCCTTGTCCGCCTGACCCGGATCAGCCATTGTCGTGGCGACCTTGTCCGATTCGATGGTTCCGCCCCATGTCCCAGACCTGCCTGCTGATCCTTGGCCCTGAACGGTCCGGCCAGAGCCTCGTCTCCCGGGTTCTGGCGCAGATGGGCGTGGATTTCGGTGCCCCGCTGACGCCGCCCTCCCTGGACGACGCCATCGGCGCTTGGCGCCATCAACGCCTGGGCCGCTGGACGCAGGAGGCCCTTGGCTATCGTGGCCAGACCACCTTGTCCCTAAAGCCGATGCCGGCCATCCCGGCGCTGGATGAGTTGAGCCGATCCAGCCTGGTGACAACGCTGGGTCACATGGGCTGGCAGCAGGAAAGCGCCACCGTTGCCTTGGCCGAGCCCGGGCTTGGCCGCCTGCTGCCCCTGGTGCGACCGGTGCTCAGCGAGGCTGGCCTGTCTGTCCAGGCGGTGCTGTGCGTGCGGACGCCCTTGGCCATGGCCGGGGCGCTGAACCACTGGGATCAACTCTCCCCCGATCAGGCGGTGGCCCTGTGGATCGTCCACCTAGCCGATGCGCTGACGGGGACTGAAGGGCTGGAGGTACCGGTGATCCGACCGGAACAGGTGGTCCGGCGCTTCCAGCAGGGGCTGGAGGCGATCCCCGCGGCGTGGTTGCCGCCGACCCCGCCAGAGGCGGCGCAATCGGTGACCCAGATGCTGCTGACCCTGGACAAGCGCGCCCCGGCCCCCGTCCCCGACAGCGCTGTGAACCCCATGCTGCTGGGGCTGGCTGAACAATGCTATGCCGAGGTGACCCGCAGCCCTGTGGTGGACGATCAGGCCCGGGGCTTCCTGCGCGATGCCCGCGCCCATCTGCACTCCGTTGCGGGGCTGGGGCTCACCGAAGGGGTGGGCATGGCGGCCACAATCCTGGCCAACGCGGAGCGCTCGGCGCGGGCGGTGACCGTGCTGGAGGGGCTGGCCCCGGTCATCGGCGGGGATCCGGCGCCCTGGATCCAATTGGCGCAGCTACAAATCAAGGCACAGCGCCTGACCAGCGCCGCGGAGGCCCTGTCCCGGGCGGCGGAGATCGTGGAGAGTGCTGGCCTGCCGGTGCCACCGGCGCTGGCGCTCGAAACGGCGCGCCTGCAGGTGACCCGCGGCCAGGCCGGGGCAGCGCTGAGGACCATCACCCAGGCGCTGAAGATCGAGCCTCGCCATGCCGGCCTGCTGACCCAATGGGCACGCCTGGCCCTGTCCACCGGACAGGCGGCGGAGGTCGCCCCGCAAATCGCCGAGCGGTTGGGCCAGCTTACCCCCGACCCGGCTTTGGCGCTGGCGCTGGGGCATCTGTGGGCCGAGGCCGGACATACGGCCACCGCGCTGGCGTTGTTGCACGCCTGTGCCGACGCCTGGCCGGATGCCGCCGAGGTCGGTGCCTTGATTTGCGATCTCTCCGGGGATAGCGTGCCGCTTTCGGAGGCGGATGAGGCCTCCACCGCCTAATTGAAGAGGCATTCTGACCATGCTCCTGCGCATTCTTGGCTTGGCGCTGCTGGCGCTGACCCTGTCTCTACCGGCGCGCGCGCAGGCCCAGGGACCTTGGGCTGACGTGCTTCAAACCGCCCGAGGGCAAACGGTCTATTTCAACCATTGGGGCGGCAACCCGCTGATCAACGCCTATGTGGAGTGGGCCGCCGCTGAGGTTGCTGAGCGCCATGGCGTGACCCTGGTGCCCGTGAAGGTGGATGACATAGCCACCACTGTGACCCGGGTGCTGACGGAGAAGACGGCTGGACGAGACACCGGCGGCACGGTGGACCTGCTGTGGGTGAATGGCGAGAATTTTGCCGCGATGAAGGAAAACGGCCTGCTCTACGGGCCGTTTGCTGAAGCCCTGCCCAACTTTGCCTTGGTGGATACCGAGGGCAAGCCCACCACCTTGGTGGATTTTACAATCCCCACCGATGGGCTGGAGAGCCCCTGGGGCATGGCCCAGTTCGTGTTTATCTATGACGCCCAGCAGGTGCCGGAGCCTCCGGCCACGCTGGAGGCCCTGAAGGAGCGGATCCTGGCCCATCCCGGCCGCTTCACCTATCCGCGGCCGCCGGACTTCTATGGCTCGACCTTCTTGAAGCAGGTGCTGCTGTCCAGCGTCGCCGATCCGGCCCTCTTGGCCAGCCCACCACCCGCGGACGCCGCCGCCGCCGAGGCCATCCTGGCCCCGCTGTGGGCATGGCTTGAGGTTACCCATCCGGCCATGTGGCGCGGGGGGCGCGATTTCCCCGAAAGCGGGCCGGCGCTTCAGGGCCTGTTTGCCGACGGGGCCGTGGATTTTGCCGTGAGCTTCAGCCCCACCGAGGCTTCGGCCAAGGTTCTGGCGGGCGTGTTCGCCGACAGCACCCGCACCGCTGTCCTGGAGACAGGCACCATCGGCAACACCCATTTCGTTGCCATCCCCTACAACGCCAATGCGCCGGAAGGCGCGCAGGTGGTGGCCAACTTCCTGCTGAGCCCGGAGGCCCAAGCGCGCAAGGCCGACCCCCAATATTGGGGTGATCCCACGGTGCTGGCCCTGGATAAGCTGAGCGAGGCCGATCGTGGGCGCTTTGAGGCGATTGATTTCGGCCCGGCGACCCTGCCGCCCGAAGCGCTGGGCACCGTCCTGCCGGAACCGCATCCCGACTGGATGGTGCTGATCGAGGCCAAGTGGGCGGAGCGGTATCGCTGAGCAGGGGGCACGGGGGAGGCTGGAGCTATGGCAGAGCGGGATCGGCCAGGAGATGCCGACGACCAGGGTTGGCAGGTCCGACTCTTGCCCCCGCCCGGTGCCAATCCCCTGATCCTGCCGGATCCGGAAGCAGCCTCCCCAGGGGCCGCCGGCCCACAGGCCTCCGCTTCGGCGGCTGCCTCGCCCGGAGCTTCGGAAGGGCGGTCAGCGGCTGGGGGATCGGAGCCGTCGTCCAGCGATGGCGGTGCGGCCGCTGGGCCCGCGCGACACTCGGGGCTGTCGGCTGCCGCGCCTCTGGCCCTGCCGGGCAAGCGGCCGGTGCTTCGCCTTCACGCCGCCCCCATGCCCCTTGGTCTGTCCATGCTGCTGTGGTTTGGGGCCGCGGTGGTGGTGCTCACCGGGTTCGGTCATGCCCTGTTGCTGGACAGCGGTTTCAACGATGGCATTTTCCTGGCGGTGGCGAGCCAGTGGATGAAGGGCCTCGCCCTCTATCGTGACGTCTATGATGTGAAGCCGCCGGGGCTATTCGTGCTCTATCGGTTGGGACTGGAGATGGGGGGAGAGAACCTGCTGCCTCTGCGCTCCCTCTTGGCACTGATCTATGCCTTGATCGTGCCGTTGACGGCGGCCATTGCTCGGCGCATGGGCCTGCCGGTGGTCCTGGCCACCCTGGCTGGCATCGCCGCGCTGTTGATGTGGCAACCCTGGGCGTTCCACGACAGTTCGCCCCTGACCTTGCCGCCCCTGCTGGCGGGCTTGTGGCTGTTGTTGGCCCGGCCCACCGACCCGCAGACAGGGCGCCTTGAGCCGCTGTCGCCGCCGCAGGCGGTGCTGACCGGGGTTTGTTTTGCCCTGGCGCTCAGCATCAAACATACGGCGGCTTTCGCGGCCGTGCCCGTGCTGGTGATCGCCCTTTGGCCGGCGGAGCGCGAACAGCGCTTTGCCAGCATGATGGCCGCGCAATGGACCCTCGCCGGCATGGCGCTGACGGCGGTGCCGTTTGTTTGGCTGCTGATCCGGGAGGGCGGTTTTGGGTGGTTCTGGGTGGCCGTGGTGACCCATCCCCTGGCCTATGTGGGATCGTTCGGGCTGGGGCCGATTGAGACCGTGCAGGCCCTTCTGGCGGACAGCTTTGATGGCGGCACCCTGTGGGCTGCGGGCCTGCTGGCGTTGCCGGTGGTGAGCCTGGTGGCGGTGGCTGACCGGGGCCTCAGGGCCCTGCCGGGTATCCGCCGCGCCGTGGCTTTGGTGGTGGCGTTCAGTTGGGGTGGGGTCGCGGCGGCGGCCAGCATTGGCGGGGTCACCCTCAATGTATGGGCCCCAGCGGCGCCAGGGTTGGCATTGCTGGTGGCCTGGGGCCTCTGGCGGCTGTGGCACCTGCCCTGGCCCCGTCAGGCTGGTCCACGGGCGGCGCTGCGCCTGGGGTTGATGGGCTCGGGCCTGGCCTTGCTGATCCTGGATCCCGGGGTTCGGGAGGCGCCGTCGATCCTGAGCCAGCGCTTTGCCCAACTCCAGGCGGACAGCAATCGGCCACTTTACACCCAGGAGCCCCTGCTGCCTGGCCCCGGGGCGCGGGTGCAGATGATGGGCAATCTCTCCCCGCAAATCCTCTATCTCAGCAGCGCCCGCACCGCCTCCAACCTGATCGTGCCTTTGTCGGTCTATCCAGACCGCTTGGTGTCAGGGGCCGAGGGGGAGGCGCTGGCGCGTCACCTTCAGGCCCCGGCGCTGGCCACCTTTCAAGCCCATCCCCCAGCGGTGGTGATCCAGCAGGCGGATGATCGTTACGGCCAGACCCTGGCGGACATGCCCGGTTTCGCCGAACATTTGGCCTTCTATGAGGAACTGTGCCCGATGGTGGGCGGAGTGCGGGTGTACTGGCGCCGCGACTTGGCCCAGGCGTTGCCGCCGGTGCCCCATCCTGGCCTCGCGGGGGGCTCTTGCCGCCTGCCTCCGGCGCTCTGGGAGGCGGAGGCCAGTGCTGACCGCGACGATTCCCAACCGCAATAGGGCGCGGGTCCCCAAAGGGGCAACGCGACGCCGGGGATCATCGGAGCGATCGCCCGCGCGTTCATCAAATGCCCGCAGCGTTGGGGGCATCTGCCGTTCAAATCGCGCTACAACACGTTGCGCCAAGGCGGAGTCACCTGCCAACCCCACGCCCCTACCCGGGCACCCACGGGAGTATCCTCGCAATGGGTGGCCGGGTGGGGGCTTGGGGTGGTCAAGCTCGGTGGGACAAACTCTAGGGCCTGCCCTGTGCCTTGAGGCGGGCCAGGGTGGCCAGGGTCCCCAGGGTGGCTTGACTGGTGTTGTCCGGCGCTTGGGTCGGATCCTCCAGGGCGGCCAACAGCCCACCGGCCAGGTCCTTGCCCAACTCCACCCCCATTTGATCGAAGCTGTTGATCCCACTACAAACGCCATGGACGAAGGTGGCGTGCTCATAGAGGGCCAGCAAGGCCCCCAGCCGATGGGGGGTCAGGGCATCGCTGAGCAACAGGGTAACGGGGCGACCCCCTGGGCAGCCCTTATGGGGCGCCAGCCGGGCGGCTTCCTTTGCGTCCGTGCCGTCGCCCATCATCAGGGCCTGCGCCTCCCAACGAGGGCGCCCCATGCTGAAGGCCTCGGCTTGCGCCAAGGCATGGCTCAGCAGGATGCGGTGATGCCGGGCGGTGTCGATGCCGGGCGTCGCGGGGGCGGCCGGTTGGGCGAAGGCGATGATGTCCATGGCCACCCGGTCGAGCCCCTGGTGCAACTGCTGGTAGAAGCTATGCTGGCCGTTGGTGCCTGGTTCCCCGAAAATCACTGGTGCGCCCGGTACCCGCACCTCCTCGCCGTCCAGGCGCACGCCCTTGCCGTTGCTCTCCATCTCCAATTGCTGTTGCCACGCGGGCAGTAGGGCCAGGCGCTGGTCATAAGGCAGGGTGGCACGGACGGGCAGACCCAGCAGCGCCCGGTTCCAGACCGACAGCAGGCCCAGCAGCATCGGCAGATTGGTTTCCACCGGCGCCGTTGCAAAATGCGCGTCCATGGTGTGGGCGCCGGCCAACAACGCCTCGAACGCGGGCCAGCCCGCGCAGAGAGCGGCCGGCAGGCCAATGGCCGACCACAGGCTGTAGCGGCCTCCCACCCAGTCCCAAAAGCCGAAGGTGCGCTCCGGTGGGATGCCAAAGGCGCCGACGGCGGCCAGATTGGTGGACAGGGCAACACCATGGGCGGCCATCGCGCCATCCCCCAAGGCGGTTGTCAGCCAGGCCCGGACGCTGGCGGCGTTGGTCATCGTCTCCTGGGTGGTGAAGGTTTTGGACGCGATGATCACCAGGGTGCGGGTGGGGTCCAGGCCGGATAGCGTACGGTCCAGATCGGTGGCATCCACATTGCTGACGAAGTGCACCCGCAGGCCTGATGGGGCGACCCCCAGCAGGGCGTGGCTGACCATCCGTGGCCCCAGGTCGCTGCCGCCGATGCCGATGGAGACCACATCGGTGAAGCGCTGGCCGGTGCTGCCGACGATCCGCCCCCCCTGTACCGCCCCCACAAAGTCGGCCATGCGCGCCCGGGTGGGCAGGACCTCCTGGACGCCGG
>CAZCBM010000151.1:0-8365 GCA_964496805.1 uncultured Rhodospirillales bacterium
GCCTGCATGGCCCGCTGCACCGCCACCCGCAGCGACGCGGTGAAAGCGGCCGAACTGGCGGACGCTGCGTTGAAGGTTCCAATCACAGCCTCTAGCACCAAGGGGTTTGCGGCCAGGAACCGCACGAAAGTGGCCCACGCTGCCTCCTTGGCAACGCCCTCGGCCAGGAGCCAGGCCATGTAAAGTTCCATTGCCTTTGCGAACACTGGGTCTGCCATCACGCACGCCTCCTTATGACTGAAGCCCCGGGATCCCTGTCTCGGCGGCTTCGCTGTGTCGAAACCGTTCCTTACCCTTTTGCGGCTTGCGGGCCCCACAGGCCGTCGCAGTCGCTCCAGCAATGGCCTTCCAGCGCCAAGGCGGCGTCCTGGGCGCCTTGACGCTGGGCGGCCCGGAACGCGCCGAACACCTCCCGCGTAAAGCGCCAGAACCCGCCTTCCACCCGTAGCACACGGGCATGCTCCGTCCACACTGCAAGGCAGGTCCCGGCCAGCAGCAGCGCATGTCCGGCATCCATCAACCGCCCCAGGCCAAACCGGGTCAGCCGATTGGTCAGGTGAATGTACTGCATCTGAAAGCGGATGTGATGCTGTTCATCTTCTAAAATGCGCTGGCAGATCCGCGCCAAGAGGGGGCTGGAGGTGGCCCGGGCAAGGCGCCGATAATAGGCCAGCGCGACAAACTCGGCTGATACCAACAAGCGCAAGGTGGTCTCCACCCCCGCCGGCCGCCGCAGCGCCCGGAACACCCGGTCAGTCCAACTGTGGCCGGTCAGTTTTGGAATGCCCTGTAGGCGCATGAACCGGGCCAGATAGCCAGCGTGGCGGTTCTCCTCCTTGATGAACAGGGCAATGGCCGCCGCATAGTCAGGGTCGCCGTGGCGCCGGGCGTAGCTGTGACCGCGGCGCTGCAATCCATGGCCCTCGCTGCTTTCGCCCTTCTGGAAGGCCTGAATGCTGCGCGTGATCCGGGCAATCTCCTCTGCCGGCAACAGGGGATCGCTATCGGAGAGGGGCATTGCCCGATCCAGACTGGCCTGGTAATGGGCCAGCCATTGGGCGGAGGTTTTGGGGGTCACCGCTGAGGGACGTGTTGACGGGACCGATGAGGCAGACGGGCAGGGGGCCATGGCAGGGACCTCCGGGCTGAACGGAACGGTGGGGAGGGGGGACACCCCACGGGCATTCTGCGACGCTGAGCCATTCGTGTGGCCTTTGCATCACCGGCCTGGGGCGATTGCGCGGCTGGTTTGCCGCCCGGGGGCCTTGAGCATGGCCGACCTGTGGCGGGGGTTGCACGCGTCCCGCACTGCGCCTACAGCACTGGACGCGGGACGTCAGACCGGCACCCGGACCTGCCGTGGTTGGTCCATCCGTCGCCCGCCCGCTCCCTTGTCTCCCCCAAACTGAACGAGAGACCCTTGCCCCGCATCCTCTCCGGCATGCAGCCGACCAACAACCTGCACCTGGGCAACTATCTGGGCGCCCTGAAGAACTGGGTGGCGCTGCAAAACGACTTTGAGTGCCTGTTTTGTGTGGTGGACCTTCATGCGATGACCGTGGCGCAAGATCCGGAGCGCTTGCGGCGCGCCACGCGGGAGATCGCGGCCGCCTATATCGCCGCGGGCGTGGACCCCACCACGGCGACCATTTTTGTGCAGTCCAACGTGCCCGAGCATAGCGAGTTGAACTGGCTGCTGGCCACCTTCACGCCGCTGGGCTGGCTCAACAAGATGACCCAGTTCAAGGAAAAGGCCGGCAAGCACCGGGATCAGGCCAATCTTGGCCTCTACGCTTATCCGGTGCTGATGGCCGCCGATATTCTGGTCTATCGGGCCACCCATGTGCCGGTGGGGGAGGATCAGAAGCAACATCTGGAGTTGGCCCGCAATATCGCGCAATCCCTGAACAGCCGCTATGAGCGTGAGGTGTTTGTGCTGCCGGAGCCGCAGATTCTGGGGGAGGCCACCCGGGTGATGAGCTTGCGCGACGGAACGTCGAAAATGAGCAAGTCTGACGCCAGCGATAACTCCCGCATCAACCTCACCGACGATGCCGATACCATTGCGTCCAAGATCCGACGGGCAAAGACGGATCCGGAGCCTCTGCCCAGCGAGCTTGAGGGGCTGGAGACACGACCGGAGGTGCGAAACTTGGTGACCATCTATGCCGCTCTGGCAGATACCACCCGTCAGGCGGTCCTTCAGGAATGGGGCGGGCAGGGTTTTGGCGCCTTCAAGCCTGCTTTGGCGGACTTGGCCGTGGCCAAGCTGTCGCCCATCACGCAGCGAATGACCGACCTGCTGGCCGACCCCACGGAGATCGACGCTATCCTGGTGCGCGGTGGGGAGAAGGCGCGGGCCTTGGCGGCACCGGTCCTGGCAGAGGTGCAGGAGGTTGTGGGCCTGTGGGCGCCAGGGCGCTAGGCTCTGGATCCTTCTCGGCGTGGGCGGCGGGTACACCAGCCCCACGCCCCCTCCCGGCGTACCTTTGGCCGACCACCCATTGCGATGATACTGGCGTGGGTGGGCAGGTAGCGGCGGCGTGGTGTGGTCAGGGCAGGTGGAACAAGCTCTGGGCTTGCTTGGGCTCAGCGCACGGGATGTCAGAGGGATGTGACCAGCAGGGGAGGCAGCATCAATGGCAGGGAAGAAGCAGCGCAAGCAGGCCGAGCAGGAGGCCAGCAAGGCTGGCAGCCGGGCGGGCGGGGACAAGCAGTCTGCGGGTCAGCAGAAGGACGGGGAGGAGCGGCTGCGCTGGCGCCACCGCCCCGGATTGCTGTCCCTCACTCGCCGAAGCTGGCAGCATCTGGGTGTGGGATTGATCCACACGCTTTTGCTGCTGCTGGTCAGCCCGCTGGTCAGCCGCTTCCTGGATGGGACGGCTGGCTTCATCGGCATCTCTCTGGCTGAGCAGTCACCCTTTGTGACCCGGGGTGGGGGCGCCGATCAGGCGTTGCCGGTGGGTGCCTTCGATCCGGTGCTGGCTCGGGAGATTCTCACCTACATGCTGCTGGTCATGATCCCCATGCCGCTGATGGTGGCGTTCCACCTGCGCCGTGCCGACGCCCAGTTGGATGGTTTGCCCCATCCCATCCTGCGCAAGGAACATTTGGTGGGCAGTGGCGTGGTATTGGGTCGCCTGATCGTCGCCTTGCCCTTTGCCCTTTTCCCCGGGATGGCGCTGGCGCTGGGCGTGTTGCTGGTGACCCTGACCCTGGGGGACTTGGTCCTGGGGTTGGCGAACCTGCGGCTGGCCCCCTACGCCGTGGCGGAAGCCATCGGCCTGCAGGGGGTGGCGGCTGCGTGGTTAGCGGCAACCATGGTCCTGGGGGCCCAGGCGGTGTGCCGACGGCTCTTCAATGTGCGGTTGGGTCAGACGGTGAGCTTGTGGCGGCAGGGGGGGCTTGCCCTGTGGCTGGGGACGCTGGCGGCCTTGGTGTCCCTGGTGCTGTATCTGCTGCGGGTGGTGTTGAGCCACACGGGCCTGGTGGAGGGCCTGGAATGGCAACTGGACCGGCTGCTCATAACCGTGCTGATCGGGCTGTGGACAGGGATTTTTGCGGGCGGCCTGATGGATCTGATCCGCGCTGGCGTGGCCCTGGAACCCGGACGCCTCATTCCCTTCACGTCCGCCGTCCGGCAGCGCCGAGAAGAGGCGGACGCTGCCAGACGGTGACGCCGGTTAACCACCGAACCGGTCCCATGGGCCAGTAGGGCTTAGGACGCCGTAGTGGCAACGCCGCGGAGGGGATCATCCGAGCGACCACCAATAAGCGACAGCAGGGGCACCGATACCAAATCGGTGTCCCCTTCTGTAGGGCCTGTCCCACCTACCTTGACCACCGCGCGTCCTGCGATGGCGAGGCTGTCTGTAGCTAATCACTCGGATTCGAATTGAGCCACCTGCATGCAGCGGAACTGCTGAAGCTGCGTGGCGGTGGGGCCGCACCGGAAGGTGTCGGTGTGTTCATAGCTGCGGGCGGTGCCATCGGGGTCCGTGGAGGAGGCCGGACCGGAGAGGAACACCATGGACACCACGGTGGCGGCAACGACAGCAGCGATGGAGTAATAGTTGAACATGGCTCAGCAGGCCTCAGCGAAGGGTACACGCGCGACTTGCCCTTAAAGATCGCTGAGCCTGCTTAACGGGTCGTTAGGATTGGATGGCATTTGACCGAAGGACCATTGAGGCAAACACCGGGTGAGGCATAGCACCAGCGGCCCCGTGGCGGTGGGTGCGTGACTGGTCCTGATCGTTTGCCGCCCGCAGGATAGACCCCCCGCAGAAGAGACTAAGGGGAGCGGTGTGATCCCGCCGGACTGCCAATCCCGACCGGCAAGAGCCCGCCTATTGCCGGGTCACTTGCCCTGCGTCAGGCGCTCAATCTCCACCTGTACCATGCGCTCGACCATGCCGGGCAGATGGGTGTCCAGCCAGTCCTTCAGCAAGGGGCGCAGCAACGCCTTGGTGATCTCCAGCAGCGTGTCATTGCTGACCGTCGTGCCGCCGCGCACCGAAAGGCGCGACAAAGCAGCACTGGCCGCGGCGGCGCTGGCCTCTGACAGCAGGCGATCATCGTCCAGATCCGGCAGGTCAGCCAGGGGCTCCGGCATCGGCGGCAGTGTGGCAGGTTCCGGCTCCGGCTCCGGCTCAGGCTCAGGGGCGAAGTCCGTCAGTTCCAGGATATCGTCATCCTCTTCCTCCAGAACCGGTTCTGGTTCTGGCTCAGGCTCCGGCTCTGGTTCCGGCTCCGGGAAAGGATCGGGTTCCGGGGGCGACTGGTCCGGCTCCTCCTCATCATCGCTGATGATACGGCGGATGGAGGAGAGGATTTCCTCCATCGAGGGTTCTTGATTGTCCTGGTCCGACATGCAGCGGCCCTCTCGACAGGTAATTCCGGCTGGTTTTGGCCTACACCACGCGCGCCTGCCCCCTCAAGCAAAGCGCGCGTTGCTGAGCGTCATTCCACCGTCAGACTGGTGAGTTTGTTGCGGGTGTTCTCGTATTCTGGCACCGGATTATAGACGGCGACATTCAGGTCCAACGATGCCGGGTCCATGTCCCCCGTTGCACTGATCAGCTGCAGCATCGCAGCCAAGTTATCTCGCTCCGCCGTGGTCAACGCCACCTGGGCGTTCAGCAGGTCCTGTTCAGCGTCCAACACGTCCAACAGCGGGCGGGACCCCACACGCCATTCCTCGCGGATGCCTTCCAAGGCCACCTGAGCCGCATCGACCTCCGCCTTGCGTGCCTCGATCACCGTCAGGGTGGCGCGGTAGGTTTCCCACCCCGCCTCGGCCTGTTGGCGCGCCGACCGCTTGGCCTCCTCGATCTCGATCATCCGCTGATTGGCGGTGAATTTGTTCTGACGCACGCTGGCATAGTTCCGCCCGCCGGTGAAAATCGGGATGGTCAGGGTCACCTCAGCAGCCAGGGAGCGCTGATGATCCAGGCGGTGCGCCGGCTCCTGGGTGTAGGTTGCGGTCCCGGTCAGGTCCAGGAAGGGCATCAGTTCCGCAAACGCCACATCCACCCCAGCAAGGGCGGCAGCGTAGACAGCCTCGGCAGCCAGCACGGTGGGATTATTGGTTTCCGCGCGATCAATGGCGTCCTGCAATGTCTGCGGCAGGTCGGCCATGATGGCGGGCAACGGAAGACGGTCTTCTGGGTAGTCGGCCACGAACTGATAGAAGGTGGCCCGGCTGGTCTGGAGCGTGGCGCGGGCGGTGGCGGCGTCGCCGCGGGCCCGCTCCACGCGGGCACGGGCCTGCTCCACCTCGCTGATGGTGGCCTCACCCACATCGAAGCGGTCCTGCGTGGCTTGCTGCTGGCGGCCCAGAACCTCGATATTGTTCTCGTTCAACGCCAGAATGCGCTGATCGCGCGCCACATCCAAGAACGCCAACGCCCCGTTCAGCAGCACCTGCTGCTCAACGCTGAACAGCGTCGCCCGTTGGGCCAGAACCTGCGCTTCGGCCTGTTCGATGGCTGCCGGCACCCGGCCACCGGACCACAGCACCTGGTTGATGCTGGCGCGGAGGGTAAAGCTGGTGTTGGCGATGACCTGGTCGTTGGGCTCCGGTTCGATGTTCTCGTCCGTGACGCTGTACGTCTGGGTGGGGCTGATGATGGCGTTGGCCGTGGCCGTGGGCAGGCGGCCAGCACGGGCGATGTTGATGCCCTCATTCACGGCGCCCAATTCCCGGCGCGCAGCGCGAATCGTGGGGTTGAACAGATAGATCTGTTCCATCGCCTTGCCGAAGTTCAGTCCGGGGTTCCGCGGATCGCGGAAATCCCGCGGAGGATCCGGCAGGCGGCTGTCGGGGCCGGCATTGGGATCCCCGCCGGAGACGGCGCGGCGCTGCATCTCTTCGGCCTCGCGGTCGTCATCCAGGCCGCTGGCCAATTGCTCGTCCGGGGTGCCTGCCAGCGGGTCGGGTGAGACAGGGTCTTGCGAGGGCAAGGTGCTCGCCAATTGCAGGTCAGCGGCGCCGGCTGCCACCGGCTGCGCCGCTGCGGCTGGCACGATGGCAGGCTCCTGGGCCTGAGCGGCGCGGGCGGGCGGAAGGTCCGCCACTTGAACCGCAGGCCCGACCGGCCCCAGAGCGCCGGCGCTGGAAGGGGCAGGGTCTGGGGCCACGCTGGTCCGCAGGCTCAGGGGTTCACTGCCGGCGGCACTGGCGACCTCTACCGGGCGGTCATCGGCCGGGGCAACCGGTTGGATCAGATCGGCAGGCACCGTCCGCAGGGGGCCCTGCACTTCTGCCACGGGGGCGGAGTCGCCACTGAGCGACTGACACGCGGCCAGGATCGCACACAGGGAGGTCATGGCCATCCCTCTGCCCACGCGCTGTGCCACCCGAAGGGCGGCTCCACTGACCCCGTTGTTCAACTGCATGCGCTTCACGCCATACTCTCCTGTCCGCATGCTCGCCCTTTGGACGAGGGGGAGGCAGGGCCATGGGCCCCGCCTTGCACAACCGATCCGGGACCGTGAACGACAGGCGTCCAGAAAGCAAGCGGCCCTCAGGTCAAGCCGGAGGACTGTCTGATGCTGGCGCCCTGGGCGCCCGCTCAGCCAGCCATCTGGCCGGGCGTGATCATCACGCCTGCCTACGGCTTTAAGACAATGAGGGTTAAGGTTACTTAAAATTGGAAGCTGGCAACCGGCTCGAACCCGCCCAAATAGGGGGTAGAGGCATCAAACAGGGTCAGGGCGGCGGTGACGCCGTGCATTTTCTTCCATACCGTGGCCTGACCGATACGGCCAGGAGGGCGCAAAATGCCCACCAGTCTGCCACCGTCGCCCAGTTGGTCGATCAACGCGGTCGGAGTCTCCGCCACAGCCCCGTTGATGAGAATCACGTCAAACGGTGCCTGCTCCGGCACCCCTGAGGGCAGGCTGTCGGCCTGCAGGGTGGCCAGATTATCGATCTCCAGCTCCTGGGCCAGATCCTCCACCGCCTTCAATTGTTCGGTGTCGGTATCCACAGTCAGCACCGTCTGGGCCAAACCGGCGGCCACCGCGGCCTCATAACCGCTGGCAGTACCCACCACCAGGGCCACTTCGCTGGGGTCGATTTCCGCGGCCTGCAACAGTCGGGCAATGACCATGGGTTCCATCAGGGCCCGGTCACCGCCCAGCGCCAAGTCTTCATCGACATAGGCAAAGCCCTTGAGGCGCTTGGGCACGAATCGCTCCCGCGGCAAGCGGGCCATGGTCTCGATCAGACGGGTATTGATGACCTTGTTCGGGCGAACCTGGCCCTCGATCATGTTCAGGCGGGCTTGGGCGTAATCCATGGCGGCGGACGGGCTCTTGGGCTGAGGCGGTCGGGGCGTATAGACTGGCACTGCGGTAGCGGGTTTTTGGCCCGGCGACAAGCGGACCAATCCGCCCGCGCTGTAATCCCTTCCCCCCCATTCTATGCTCAAATGACCGGAGAGTGTCCCATGGATCCCTTGATGGCCCTCTATCGCAGTCTGGCCATGGATAGTGATGGCGCTGGCCAGCCCGTCTGGCGGCAGGTGCCGGACTTGGCAACGCTGCTGTGGGATATCGATCGCGGGATGATGGCGGTGATGATCTGGGCATCTCTTTGGATGATCGTGCGCTCCCGGATCAGCTATTTTGCGCTGGTGTTGTTCATCGTGGTGGCCATCCTGTTGGGGGATGAGCAGATCATCACACCCTATGGAATCAATCCGTTGCTGGGGGAAGTTCCTGTGGCGGATACAGGTCAGTTCGTGCTGCTGGGGGCGCTGGCGGCGGTGCTGGCGGGCATGGCGGCGGTGCGGCGGGTCTGGCGCACCCGGGACCGGATCGTTGTGGCCGCGGTGGGCGGGGTCATGGTGGTCACCGG
>CAZCBM010000152.1:0-8364 GCA_964496805.1 uncultured Rhodospirillales bacterium
ATTGAAAAGCTGAAGGTCACCGTCAGCAAAGCAGGGTTACGCTGGAAAAGCGGCTTGTGCGGCTGGAGAAATCAGCCCCCCAGGTGGTCAATCTGGCGAAGTCAGCGCGACGGGTGCTGGATGGGTTCGATCTGGCCGTGGAGCAGGCACGGGTAGTGCTTGCGTTGGATATCTCCGGCTCCATGCTGCCGCTCTTCCGGCGGGGCTCCATTGATACCCTGTTGGAACGCCTGCTGGGTTTGTCCCTGAACTTGGACGACGATGGCGACATCGACGTGGTGCTGTTCGGCAAGAACGCCCATAATTTCGGCGTCGTCACGGCGGATACCTACCGCGATCTGGTGCCGACCTTAATGCGCAAACCGGGCCTTGAAGCCGGAACCATGTACGGCAAGGCCATGGAAATGATCCGCCAAGTGGTACGCCAGGGTCCGGATTGGGGCCGGGTGCCTGTCTTCGTCCTGTTCCTGACTGATGGCGGCACTCAGGATGTGCGCCTGAGTGAACAACAGATCATCCAAGCCTCAGCAGAACCCATCTTCTGGCAGTTCGTTGCCATCGGCGAGTATGATTTTGGTGACAACACCAGCGTCAAGCGCAAGAAGCGGCTGCCGCGGGGGTTCGATTTCCTGGACTATTTGGACCGCATGGAAGGGCGAGTGGTGGACAACGCCAGTTTCTTCACCGTGCGCGACCCCGCCGAGCCCACCGACAGCGACATGTACAGCTGGATGATGGAGGAATATCCGGACTGGCTGCGCCAAGTGGTGGCTCAGGGGATGCTGCGACCCTAACGCAGCCGCGCCCTGAAGCGTTTTCCGATCAGTCTGCCCCATCCCACTCACGCTGCTGGTGTTTTTGGCAGGCTCCCCATTGGCATCCTGCTCCCGTGGATAGCCGGGAGATGGAGAGGCCAACGGATTCGCAGGCGCCGAAGGTGCTGCGGAAGGCGGGGGCAGGCGGAACGATCCAGCCGGCATCACGGCCCAGGCACCATAGCGGGCGGCAAGGGGTAGGCTTTGATCTCCCGCCAATAGCGTCCCGGATCTGCCGCCACCATCCCCACCATGCTGAGCCGCCGCGCCGCCTCCTGCACCGCAGGGGCCTCTAGCGCCAGGGGCAGTGCACGCCGCAACGCCTTGATCTCAGCCGCTGGGCGATCGGCCCTGGTGACCAGGGGCGGCATCGGGCGGGCCTGGGTCCAGGCCATCACCCGCAGCCCCGCCACCAGGTCGGGACTGTGCCGCCGGGCCAGGGCCAAGGTGAGGCAATCAATGGCCGCATAGTCCGCCCTGCCCGCGACCACCCTGGCCATGCTCTCCAGGTGCCCGCCGGAGGCGCTCACGGGGCCAAGGAATGCTCCGGGCCAGTGCCCCTCTGCCTCAAGCGCCCAGAGCCAGGCGTGGCAGCCGCTGTAGGACCCGGTGCTGTTGATCACCCAGTGGCGGCCTCGCAGGTCCGCAATTTCAAAGGCGGGATCCTCCGCCCGCACCACGACCGCCGAGCGATAGGTACCCGTTGGGCCGCAGCCGGGGACATCATGAACAGGCGTGGCCAGAAGCGCCAAGCGCTCCGAGCCTCCCTGCACCCAGTCAAATCCGCAGCATTGACTGAGCGCAAGCAGCGGGTCCGCCCAGAGGTCCAGCACCGGCTGCCCATGGATCAACTCTGGCGGCAGGACGACGCTGGACAGGTCGGTCACCGCCGCCGCCAACACCTGATAGAAGCCGTCATTGGTCGCCCACAAGGCCGGGGGATCATACATCGGCAAGGAGGCCTTGCCGTCGCCAAGCAGCGGCCCCGCTTGAACGGGCCCCCCGTTGGCATTAGTCACTGACCCTGACCCTTGATTTCCGCCTGTGCCCGAAGGGCTGAGCTGATCCATGCCTGATCCCGAAACCGTTTCCGCCCGCACTGTCTCCATTGGGGAGCGGCATGGGGCCGACCTGCCGGTCCATGTCGCCAATGACAAGCCCCTGGTGCTGTTCATGGGCCCCTGTGCCATCGAAGGCCGCGATCATGCCCTGAAGACGGCGGAAACCCTGGCGCGGCTGACCGCGGCGGCGGGGGTGGGTTTCGTCTACAAGAGCAGTTTTGACAAGGCCAATCGCTCCAGCGTGAGCAGCGCGCGCGGCATCGGCATCCAGGAAGGGCTGGCGATCCTCCAGGCTGTGCGCTCAGCCGTGGGATGCCCGGTGCTTACCGACATCCACACCGCGGATCAAGCCGCCCTCGCGGCGGAAGCGGTGGACCTGTTGCAGATCCCTGCCTTCCTCTGCCGCCAGACTGACCTGCTGCTGGCTGCCGGCGCCACTGGGATGCCCATCAATGTCAAGAAGGGGCAGTTTCTCGCCCCTTGGGACATGCCCCATGTGGCGGCCAAGATCGCGAGCACCGGCAATGGAAATATCTTGCTGTGCGAGCGTGGGGCCAGCTTCGGCTACAACACGTTGGTCAGCGATATGCGATCCTTGCCGATTATGGCGCGCACGGGCTACCCGGTGGTCTATGACGCCACCCACAGTGTCCAGCAGCCGGGCGGACAGGGCGCCACCAGCGGCGGGCAGCGGGAGTTTGTCCCCGTCCTGGCCCGGGCAGCGGTGGCCGTTGGTGTCGCGGCTGTTTTCATGGAGTGCCATGAGGATCCCGCCTCCGCCCCCTCCGACGGCCCCAACATGGTGCCGATGGATCAGGTGCCGGACCTGTTGGCCCTGTTGAGCCGTTTGGATGCCATCGCCAAAGCCAACCCGGTTGCGATCTGATGAGCGACGCCCCTCTCCCAGCCCCTGACATTGGCCCGGTCGGGTCCCCCGCCTTGTCCCGAGGCCCGGTGTCACCACCTCTCGCGGGGGATGATCTGGCCCACGCCCGGCAGGTGCTGCGCACAGAGGCGGCTGCCCTCAGTGCCCTGGCCGACAGCATGGACGACTCCTTTGTGCAGGCCGTCAAGACCGTGCTGGGTTGCATGGGCCGCGTGATCGTCGTCGGCGTGGGAAAGAGCGGCCATGTGGGGCGCAAAATCGCGGCCACGTTTGCCTCCACGGGCACCCCGGCGCAATTTGTTCACCCGACAGAAGCCAGCCATGGTGATCTGGGCATGATCACCCGGCAAGATGTGGTGTTGGCCCTGTCCAACAGCGGCAATACCGCAGAGCTCACCGACACAATCGCCTATACCCGGCGCTGGCGCATCCCCCTGATCGCCATCACAGGCAACCAGGACAGCAGTTTGGGCGAGGATGCGGACATCGTGCTGGCGCTGCCGGATCAGCCGGAGGCCTGCCCCATGGGCCTGGCCCCCACGACCTCCACCACCATGGCCATGGCCATTGGGGACGCGCTGGCTGTCGCCCTTCTGGCCCGGCGCGGTTTCACTCAGGAGGACTTTAGCGCCTTTCATCCAGGCGGCAAGCTGGGCGCGAAGTTGGTGCGGGTATCCAAGCTGATGCACAGCGGGGCAGCTCTGCCCCTGATCCATGTGGGCGAGAGCATGCAGGCCGCCATCCTGGAGATGAGCGCGAAGTCCCTGGGTTGCGTGGGGATCAGGTCGCAGGATGGCACCCTGGCCGGCATCGTCACTGATGGTGACTTGCGGCGACACATGGCTGACGATCTGCTGTCCCGCGACGTGGCAGACATCATGACCCACAACCCCAGCGTCATTCGCGCCGATGCGCTGGCAGCCGAGGCGTTGGCGGTCATGAACGAGCGCAAGATCACGGGCCTGTTTGCGCTGGACGACGCCAGCAAGCCCGTGGGCTTTATCCATATCCACGATTGTTTGCGGGCTGGGGTCGCCTGAGGCGGCCCGAATACACCGGCGCGTTCCGGGCACTGGGTCGAGCGCTGGATCGAGCGAGGCTCTTCTCCGGTTGCGTGGTTGCTCAGGCGCCCTTGTCTTTCTTGCCGATCAATCCGGAAATGCCGGCCCCCAGCCAGTGCAGCAGGCTGAGCAACAAGATGGCTGCCACGCCCCAGGCCACAAGCCCAAATTCCCCCACACCCAGGTCACCGAGTTGGCGGGTCACCACATCACCGTTTGGCGGCAGTGCCTCAACGCCAAACAGGTTGCCAGGCCAGGGCAATCGCTCCGAATATTGGATCAGACCGAAGAACGCGCCGTCGCGATCCCACAGCGGTGTATTCCAGAAGCGCGATGTGTACAGCAACACTGCACACAGCAGGGCGACGCTCAGGGCGCCAAGGATGCGTCCAACAACCCCCATGGCTCAGCTTGCCTCGATACTGTCAGGGTCAACCCGAAAAACCAGGAGATCGCCGCGCCGCTCGATCTCGCCCTCAAGGGTGATATAGCGCGCGGTCCAGGTGAGCAGCGCTTCAGGCAATGCCCCGCCGTCTGGCCCCGCCAGCAGAAGATACTCATGCCTTTCCACTGGCTGGCTGGACACAAAGATCGGCGGTATGCCCCCGACGATGCAGAGGTTGGCACAGGCCTTATGGGCCAGCCCGTCGCCGGGTCGCATGATGCCCGCATAGCACTTCCCGTCGCAAATCTCTCCGGCCAAGCGCCACCGCCCCAGGGGTTCGGCGTCCGGGATCACCGGCGCGACCGCGCCCGCCTCAGCGGCCGCCGCCTTGAGCCCATTACGACCGCCACGCAATTGCAGCATCTGTACCGTGCCGCGCTGAAGAAGCAGACCCTCAGCCGTGGCAACCTGACCGGCCAACGGCCCCACCCGTTGGTCCCCAGCGCCATTTTTGCCCTGACCGGACATCAGCAGGGTCGTCCCGGCAGGAATGCGGTCGGTGCCCTGGCTGACATAGAGCAGCGGATAAGGATCCGCTTGCAGGACCCCGGTGACGGTCTGGCGACCATAGCCCTGCCCCGGCCCCGGATCGGGTGTGGTCAAGGAGACGATCAGGCCCAACAGGGCAAATCCCACGATCAGCCCCAGGGACACAAAGGCGATCTCAATCTTCAGTCGTCTACTGAGCGGCATATAGCCAACAAAGAAACGGTCCTCGGTCGCTTTGGTCATGCTGTCCCCGCAACGGTTGGGGTTTGTGGGGATTGGGGCAGCAAATCCGCGGGGATGGCCACCGGATCAACCGGTGTTCCAGGCGGATTGGCCTCCGGGTTCACCAGCACCCGCCCGCCTTCGATCCGAAGAAAATAGGTGGGCACTTTCTCCGTGAAGGGCGGCGGGGAGCACCCATCGGTCAAACGATACTGGAAACCATGCCACGGACAGGTGGCACAGCCATCCCGCACCCGGCCCTCTCCCAGCGGTCCATTCTGATGGGCGCAGGCGTTGGACAGGGCAGCCAAACGACCCTCATGATGGAACACCGCCACGCGATTGCCATTGGACAGCCGGGCGATCCGCGCCCGCCCTTCGGGAATGTCACCCACGCGGCAGACCTCCTCCCACGCCCCCTCAGGCACCGCCTTGGGATCACCGGATCGTCGCTCCTTGGCAGCGGCGGCCAGGTGCAGCCCAATCACCAGCGCCGCGCACACAATAACCACCAGCGAAAACAGGAACCCGTCCGCATCCTGCAGGACCCCCAGGGCCATATGCGCCACCACAGCGGCATAGGCCGGATAGATCAGATAGTGCAGGCCCTTCCATAAGCGCGGTCCCAGGAACGCCAGCCAGAAATCGTGGGAGGTGGTGGCCAGAACCAGCAGGCACAGGATCGCAAACACCCCAAACCACTCGAACGGAAAGCCAACGAGCAACTCAACACTAGTGTTGGCACTGAACGCGGCCTCATAGCGATTGATGGGTGAGAAGGCGAAGTACCAGCCCAGGACAAAGTAAACATGGCTGAGGGCCACCAGGCAGGTGAGCACCCCAAAGTGTCGCCGGTTATAGAGCAAGGGCAGGAAGGACGGTGACAGGCGTGCCAGGGGGCCAATGCACAGGATGACCGTCAGCATGAAAAAGGCGCAGGTGCCAAAGGCGGCAGCGTTGCGGATGGCGCCATCGATGGGCAGACCCTCCCCATCCAGCATTGGCGCCAATTCCTTATGCGCCAGGACGTAGACAACCACCAACAGCACAAGGGCGGCATCATAGAGCCACTTGTTCAGGTTCCACTGAACGGGGACATATTTGACACTCATGGCGCGGCCTCCGGCCCCGTCAGTTGCACCGGCGCCGTATCAGCGGGCCAGACTTGGCGCGCCCCCAGGGCCAGGACCAACGTCAAGGGAATGACCACCGCCAGGATCAACCACGCCGGCGCATGGACACCCCGGGTCGGGCTATGCCGATGGCGCCAGCCCGCCGCCCCGCGCTCCAGCGCAACCCAGCGCCAGACCACCACCGGCCAGAGCAGGATCACCCCAGGCACAATCAAGGGGCGGAACACCCAGGCCCCACGGGCACTGGCATCCACGCGGTCAATCCCAACCAGGACAAACGATAGGACAACGGCGAAGCCCACCAGCCCCCACAGGTTGGCGAGTTCAATGATGGTGTTGGCCATGGGATCCCAATCGCAAGTTCAGGGAAGCGCAGCACGGAGCCTAAATCGGCAGCATGCTTTGGGGAAACACCTAACCGCCTCGGCATCTCCGATTTTCGCCCCACAGGCAAAGGCCGGCGGCACCGCCAGCGGCGATGGAATTGCTAATCTATCCAGTCCCAGCCTGCCAAATCACGGCCGGCCGTGCCGGATCACCAGCCGGTGAGGCGGCCGTGAGCCAGCGAGCCACCAGTTCAGGCCTTGGTGCTTTGCGACGCGCCGCCATCGGGCTCGACCCCTGGTGACGAGGGCACACGGATGTCCAAGGCCAGCAGATTGTCCACCGTGATGTCATCCAGCGGAACCTGACGCGCCACCGCCTCCGCCGCCGCCTGCTTGGCGATAGGCTCGAAGGACTCCAGGCTGCTTTCAAGGCTTATCCATGGCCCGGGACGGCGTCCCGGTAGCGCGCGCTGACGCAGCGAGAGCACAAACCAGCCATCCGCCCGTTGTCGTCGGGTGGCGTAGTAGCGCAAACGCAGCCCCCCCAACTCAGCCCATGCCAGCGCGCGCTGCCCCTGGATCCGAACCCCCGTGGCATCTGCCACGATCGTCTGCCCCAATCGCCGCAGCATAAGCAGCAGATAAAGCCCAAACAGCACCGCCATGGGCCCGAAGATGGCCGCAGCCGTCCAGGATCGCGCGGCGGCCAGGATCACGATCATCACCAGCGCACCGCCTCCTCCCAGCGCAATCTCCCCCGCCAATCGGCCACGGGGGTAGCGTGCGGTGACGGTGTGCCCATCCAAGGGCCGCTCCAACGGCCGCGGGTCGCGGGTAAGAGGCGACACAGGAATGGTCATCGGATCAACAGGGCACGGAAGTCGTTGACATTGGTGCCAGTGGCGCCGGGGGTCATGAGCGTATCCGCGGCCTGGAAAACGGACGCGCTGTCATTGGCCAACAGGCGCGCGCGCGGATCCAGGCCAGCGTTGCGGGCTTTGGTCAGCGTGTCCGGCAGGACAACCGCACCGGCGTGGCCCCCATGGCCGTCCACCCCATCCGTATCCGCTGCCAGCAAAGCGATCTGCCGCTCCGCCAGGGTCATGCCCTCCATCGCCAACGCAAAGCCCAACGCGCATTCGGTGTTGGGACCGCCCCGGCCCGGGAGAGTTTGAAGGGTGACGGTGGTCTCACCCCCACTGAGCACCACGCACGGGGCTGCCATGGGCTGCCCATGGGTAAGAATGCTGCGCGCCAGACCAGCCAACATCCGCCCCAGTTCCCGGCTTTCCCCCTCCAGGCTATCGCCCAGGATCAACGGGGTGATCCCCGCTGCCCGCGCCGCGTCCGCCGCGGCCTCCAGGCTGGCCATCGGTCGCGCCACCATGGTGTAGCGGGAGCGATCCAGCTTGGCATCCCCTGGCTTTGGCGTTTCCCAGCCCCCATCGCTCAACCCCTCCGCCACAACACGGGGCGGCGTGATGCGATAGCGCTCCAAAACCGCCAGCGCATCCGCCGCTGTGGTGGGGTCAGCCACGGTCGGGCCGGAGGCAATCACCGCCGGGTCGTCCCCGACCACGTCGCTGATGGCCAGGGTTTCCACCTGTGCGGGCCACGCGGCCACCGCCAACTGGCCGCCCTTGATGGCGCTCAGGTGGCGGCGGACGGCATTCAACTCCTGGATCGTGGCGCCAGCGCCCATCAGGCGGCTGGTCAGATCCTGTTTTTGATCCAGTCCCAGGCCGGGCCGCGGCAGGGTGAGCAGCGCCGAGCCCCCGCCGGACAAGAGGACGATCAGCCTGTCCCCCGCCTCCAGCGTTGTCGCCAGATAATGGACCCGCGCCGTCGCCTCAGCGCCTGCGGCATCCGGCAAGGGGTGTCGGGCGCCGCGCACCTCAATCCCACCAATGGGCTGCAGATTGGTGC
>CAZCBM010000153.1:0-8319 GCA_964496805.1 uncultured Rhodospirillales bacterium
TGGCGGTGCCATCGTCGCAGACAATGGTGGCGGCGGTGTGCCACTGGGAGGCCCCTGGGGGCCCGGGAGGCAGGTCCATGTCCCGCGACCCTGGGGTGGACTGACGATGCAACAGCGGTCCGTGGGTCCAGCCACCATCAGCCTGGTTGGCCCCGCACCGCTGGCCGCCGGCAAGGTCCGTGGAGACATCTTCAAACAGGTCCTGCACGCCGCCGCCCAGCCGATTGACGGCCCCAACAGCCCCAACACCAACCAAGCCCAGCAACAGGGCATAGCTCAGGGCCGTGGCGGCTCGGCGGCGATGGCGAAGCACCGGTAGTATTCTCATGGTCAACGTCCCCCACAGACCACCCATAGCATCGGCCGTATGACCGACCGCTGCCCAAAGGGTCTGCCATCCCTATACGACACCCAAAACGGCACGACACCCAAAACAGCGTCACCCAAACAGCCGATGCGCTCGCCTGTTTCCACCCCGCACGCAAGCGCGTTGAGGCTCCTGCAGTCGGGTCACGTCTACGCCCCCGTGCCCTCACGGTGCCAGATTGCCCGGGCGAAAACCATACCGCCGATGCTGGCGCAGGCGTGAGATCGGTGTGAACCGGATTTGGGTGCCGGTGAGCGTACTATGGGTCGGTTCGTTCTCAGCAGAGGCTGCCCCATGCAGTTCTTGCGTTGCTTGCCTTCTCCTCGGTTGCGGTCACCTCAACGTCTTTTCCCGCTTGGCTGGCTGCTGGCCCTGATGCTGGTGGCCTCGCCGGGCGTGGCCCGGGGTGAGAACTCGACCGCCAGCCGCTTGGCCGATGCCCCGTCACCCTATCTGCGCCAGCACGCCGACAATCCCGTCGACTGGTACCCCTGGGGAGAGGAGGCGTGGGCGGCAGCCAGGGCACAAGATAAACCCCTGCTGGTGTCAGTGGGCTACGCCACCTGCCATTGGTGCCATGTTATGGCGCGGGAGAGCTTCGAGGATCCGCTGATCGCTGCCCTCATCAACCGGTTTTTTGTCCCGGTGAAGGTGGACCGGGAACTGCGGCCAGCGTTGGATGAACGGCTGATGACCGTCACACGATTGATCCAGAACCGGTCTGGGTGGCCCAATACCGTTTTCCTGACCCCCGATCTGAAACCCTTTATGGCGCTTACCTATGCCCCGCCGGCGGAGTTCAGCGGGGTGGTAATGACCATCGGACAAGCCTGGGAGGGGCAACAGCGCGCGGAGATCATCGCCAGCGCAGACCAGATCCAACAGGTGGTGGACCGGCAGTTCAACACCCGCCTTCAGGCGCAGGCGGTGACCCCCCGTCACACCGACCGTGCCGCCGCCCTGCTGGTTGGGGCCATGGACCCGGTCAACAAAGGGTGGGGCACGCCGGAGAAGTTTCCGCGAGAGCCGATCTTGAGCTTCCTGCTGAGCTTGGCCGCCCAGCAACCGGAGGATAGCGCCGCGCGCACCGCAGCGCTGGAGACCCTGGATCAGATCCTGTTCAGTGCCCTGCACGACCCCATCGGCGGGGGCTTCCACCGCTACACGGTGGATCCAGCCTGGCGCGTGCTTCACTTTGAGAAGATGCTCTATAATCAGGCCCAGATGATGGAGGTCCTGGTCCAGGCTTATGAACTGACAGGGCAGGAACGCTACGCCGAGGCGATCCATCGGACAGCGGCGTTCGTGCTGCGGGAGATGACCGATCCGAGCACCGGCGCCTTCTGGTCGGCATTGGACGCCCAGAGCCTCACCGCCACAGGGGAGAAGGCCGAGGGGGCCTATTACGTGTGGATGTTGGCGGATGTTGAGGCGGTGTTGGGGGCTCAACGGGCAGAGGTGCTGGCGCCGGCCTTTGGGATCAGTTTTGAGCCGACCTTAGAGGGCGGGTCCATCCCCTGGCGGCCACAAAGAACGCCTCTGAGCGAGGAGCAGGAGGCAGCGCGCCAGGCCCTCTTGGCGGCGCGCCAAGCCCGACCCTACCCCAGCCGGGATGAGAAAGTCCTTTTGGGCTGGAATGGCTTGATGATCCGCGCCCTGGCAAAGGCCGGCCAAGCCCTGGACCGTGCGGAGTATGTGGCCGCGGCTGGACGGGCGGCGGATTTCCTGTGGGCGCAGATGCGGGATGAGCAAGGTCGCTTGGCCCGTAGCCATTTTGCAGGTGCCACCCACCTGGAGGCCACCCAAGCGGATCATGCCTTTCTGGCCCTGGCTGCGGTGGCTTTGGATGACGCCGGCCGGCGGCCCGATGGTGGCTCGTCAGACACCTGGTTGATGCGGGCAGCCCATATCGCGGATCGGATGCATGCCCGCTTCTGGAATGAGCAGGCCGGCGGTGGCTATCGGGCTACGGCGGATCAAGGGGGGCTCAGCGGGGACCGGTCGGCGGTGGATGGTGCCTTGCCATCCGGGGAAAGCGCTGCCTTGCGGCTGTTCACCGAATTGGATCAACGGCTGGTGGACCCCGTCCATGCCGGGCGGCGAGAGGCCGTGCAGGCGGCACTGTCCGGGCTGATGGTGGCGGAGCCCTCCAGCCATGCTGCGGCCTACGCCGCCACCGGTCTGATCCAGCGGGGGCAGACGGGGGCGCGGCAGGTGCTGTCCGGGGGCCGGGGGAGAGCCCGGCTGCGCCGTGAGGCCGGTGACGTGGTGCTGGTCCTGGACCTGCTGCCGGGCTGGCATGTCAATGGCCCCGAACCCCTGGGGGATTTTCTGGTAGGAACCGAGGCTGTGCTGGAGGGTTCTGCTGAGCCCTTTGGCTATCCCCCGCCACGGCCCGTGCGGCTGGGCATAAGTGAAGAGGATCTGTTGGTCTATGAAGGGCAAGTGCGATTCATCGGACCGGCTGTCGAGCCGACAGCCGCGGTGCGGGTGAGCCTGCTGGCGCAGCTTTGCAATGACAGCCTCTGTCTGGCGCCGGAGCAATGGGTGTTGAGCCTGCCGCCGCGGGGGCAATGGTGAGGGGCCGAGGACACGGCCCCTCATTGCATTCAGGGCCGATCAGTTTTGCTGGCTGGGAGCCTGGCCGTGATTGTGGCCCTGGTGATCGTGGCTTTGGTGGCCATGACCCATGCCGCCGCCTGCTCCAGCCGTACGGCTTTGGATCGGAACGGTGATGTCCACTTTCCCGGCTTCCTGGAACTCCAGCGTCAACTGGAAGCTCTCGCCTTCCACCAATTGCCCGCTGAGCCCCATCAGCATGACATGCAGGCCGCCGGGCTGAAGGGTGGTTGTCTCGCCGGCGGGCACGGCAATGCCGCCGTCGATTTCCTGCATCATCATCATGCCGTCGTTCATGACATGCTCGTGTAGTTCGATGCGCGCTGCGACGTCACCGTCGGCGGCAATCAGCCTGTCTGCGGTGGCACCGGTGTTGGTGAGGGTCATGAACACAGCACCGGCGCGGGCGGCCGGGGTGGACGCACGGGCGAAGGGGCTGCCGATCTGGATGTCGCCAACAGTGACGTCTTCCGCTAACCCAGGCGTGCTGAGTGCTAGGGCAGTGACGCAAGCAAGGGTTACGATACGCAAAGTGCGGGTACGGAGGGTGAGACCGGGAAGGGTCATGGGACCGGATCCTCTAAAAAGCAAGTCAAAGGGGAACAAGGGATGAGGGGCAGGCCGACCGCCGGTCTGCCGGGCCTCATCACGAAAGGGGAACGCGTCGTGAGGTGGGATCAGGCCCCGTGTGGCGGCCCACGGGGCAGGGCCTGCACACCACTCAGGCGCGGGAGGCGAGCAGCCAGACGCGGCGGGTACAGCACCGGTCCCACACCAGCGACGCCGGCTGGAACCAGGGCTCCACCCGGCGGCTCCGGCAGCGACAAGGCGAGGCTCCCCGGCGCCCCGAGACAGGGCATCTCCAAGGGCGCTGAGGGGTCCTGGAGGGGGCCACTGGGCAGCGCGGTGCCATCATCCTCCAGACGGACGGAGACGATCCCCACAGCGGTGCACATCTCCACCACCGTGGCCCGACCCTGATCGTCGGTCCCCAGGGTCCAGTGGCGCACATGCAGGGAGGCCGCCACCGCCACAAAGGTGTGGGCGTAGATCAGCAGCCAAGCAATGGGGCGACGTCGTCTCATGAGTGCCATCGTCGGGATGTGCCGTGACCGAAGCGTCGGGGCAAGCGCTTCGGCGCGCGACAAAATGGGTCCAGCGCGCCGCTTCCCTCATTGCCAGCGTGGGGCCGGGTCCATCCGTGCCTTGCGTGCCCTACCCCTGGCCTTTTCGTCCCTTGACCGATCCGTCCTTTGGCGAAGACAGGGACGTGACTTTCCGTGATCCCCGCGCCAATGCTAAGGCGAGGGGCCTACCGACCTCCCCCCCCTGACCTATTCCGGTCCCGCCATGTCTGACACGCCGCCGCCCACTGGCCCCCTGGTGGGGCTCAAGGTCCTTGACCTCTCCCGCATCCTGGCCGGCCCCACCTGCACGCAACTGCTGGGCGACATGGGGGCTGAGATATGGAAGATCGAGCGGCCCGGCCGCGGCGACGATACCCGCCACTGGGGCCCCCCTTTTCTGCAGGACGCGGACGGCAACGACACCCAGGAAAGCGCCTATTATCTCTCCGCCAACCGCTCCAAGCGATCCCTCGCCATTGATCTGGCCACCCAGGAGGGGCAGGACGTCATCCGGCGCTTGGCCTGTCACGCCGATATTCTGGTGGAGAACTTCAAGCCGGGTGACCTGAAGCGCCGCGGCCTGGACCATGACAGTCTAAGCGCGCTCAATCCGCGCTTGATCTATGCCTCGATCACCGGCTTCGGGCAGACAGGTCCCTACGCCCACCGCCCTGGGTATGATTTCCTGATCCAGGGCATGGGGGGCATCATGAGCCTGACCGGCAAACCGGACCAGGAGGGCGGGGAGCCCACCAAAGCCGGGGTTGGCATCGCGGATGTCATGTGTGGGATGTATACGGCCAGCGCGATCCTGGCGGCCCTGCACCACCGGCACGCCACCGGGCAGGGCCAGCATATCGACATCGCCCTATTCGATACCCAAATCGCGTGGTTGATCAATCAAGGGGTGGCCTATCTGACTGATGGTCAGGTGCCGCCCCGGCGGGGCAACGCCCACCCCACCATCGTGCCCTATGACGCCTTTCCGGCCAGTGATGGCCACTTCATCCTGGCGGTGGGCAATGACGATCAATTCCGGCGTTTCTGCCAGGTGGCTGGCGCTGGGGGCCTGGCAGAGGATCGCGCCTATGCCACCAACGCCGCCCGTGTGCGCCATCGGGAAACGTTGGGACCGCTGGTGGCAGACCTGACCCGGCAGCACCCCATGGCCTGGTGGTTGGCGGCGTTGGAGGCTGTCTCCGTGCCCTGTGGGCCGATTAATACCCTGGACCGCGTGTTCAGCGATCCCCAGGCGATGGCCAGGGGAATGACGCTGCGCCTGCCCCATCCCAAGCCGTCTGGCGGTGAGGTGCACTTGATCGGCAACCCCATCCACTATTCCGGGACGCCGCTGGACCCGCGGCGCGCGCCACCCCGCCGGGGAGCCGACACGCGCACCGTGCTGGAGGAGGTGTTGGGCCTTTCCGCTTCGACCCTGGATCATTTGCAAGATGCGGGCATTCTGGAGGACACTGGCGATGACGCCTGACATCCGCTGCGGCGCTGATATTTTGGCCTTCCGGCTGGCCCATTTTGGCTGCCGTCATGCCTTTGGGTTGCCCGGTGGGGAGGTCCTGGCCCTGATGGAGGCGCTGGACTGCGCCGGGATCGCCTTCCACCTGACCAAGCACGAGAACGTCGCCGGTTTCATGGCCGAGGGGACGTGGCATGCCACGGGCAAGCCCGGCATCCTGCTGGCAACCTTGGGGCCGGGGGTTGCCAACGCCCTCAACGCCGTGGCCAATGCCGGCCAGGACCGGGTGCCCCTGATCTTCCTGACCGGGTGCGTGGATGCGGCCTTGGCCCACCGCTACACCCATCAGGTGTTCGATCATCAGGCGGTGCTGCGCCCCTTGGTCAAAGCCAGTCTGCGGGCGGAGCCTGGGGCCCTGCTGACCGTGATTGACAAGGCGCTCAGCATCGCCACCAGCGGCCAGCCGGGACCGGTGCATATTGATGTGCCCATTGCGGTTGCAGAGGGTCCCCCGCAGCCAGGTGAGCCTCTGCCCCAGGATCAGCCATTGCCGGCACCGGTAAGCCTCGGGGCACCCTGGGGCGCGCCGCTGGAGGCGGCCCGGTCAGCGCTGGAGGCCGCCGAACGCCCCCTGGCCCTGATTGGCCTGGATGCCCTGGAGGAAGCAGGCGCTGGCGAGGCGATCAGCGCTTTTATCCGCGCCCAGGGCATCCCTGCGCTCACCACCTACAAGGCCAAGGGCCTGGTGTCGGAGGATGATCCCCTATCGCTGGGTGGCATTGGCCTCTCGCCCCGCGCCGACAAGGCGGTGGCGCCAGTGCTGGCGGCAGCCGATTTGATCCTGTGTTTGGGCTATGACCCCATCGAGATGCGGGCGGGGTGGATCCAGCCTTGGCCCGTGGCCACCCCGGTGATCGAGGTGACACCGGAGCGCCGGGACCATGGGATGCACCGGGCGGACCATGTGCTGCACGCGGCACTGGTGCCCTCGGTGGAAGCGCTGGGGCAGGCGCTCCCCCGTGCGCGCTGGCCGCGGGGCGAGCCAGCGGCGGCACGGGTGGCGCTGGCTTCGTGTTTTGCGGTGCCCTCCGCGCCGGCTTTTGGCCCTCATGCCGTGTTTGAGACGTTGCGGCAGGTCATGCCCCCGCAGACCGTTGCCACGGCCGACAGCGGGGCTCACCGCATCCTGCTGAGCCAGATGTGGCGGGTGCATGGCCCGCGCCAGCTGTTGCAGAGTTCCGCGCTGTGCACGATGGGCTGTTCGGTGGCCCTGGCGGCTGGGCATCGGTTGGCCGATGATACCGCCGCGCCGGTGCTGGCCTTTGTGGGGGATGCCGGCCTGGAAATGGTCCTGGGGGACCTGGCGACCCTTCGGGACCTCCGGCTGCCTGTGATCGTGTGTGTGTTGGTGGATGAGAGCTTGGCGCTGATCGAGTTGAAGCAGCGGGCCACCCAGCGGCCCAACCTTGGGGTGGACTTTGGGGCCACGGATTTCCCGGCGGTTGCCCAGGCATTGGGCGGCTATGGCGTCTGGGTCGAGGATCGGGAAACGTTGCGGCGGGAGGCTCACGCGGCATTGCAGCGGCGCGACCACTTCACTGTTCTGGCCTGCCGAATTGGTCACCGCCCTTATGATGAAGCGTTTTGACGGGCAGGGGTGCGCGCCGCAGCACAGACAACGGGGACTGAGCAGCGGCTGGGCCGGAACCGTTGTCAGGGACGACTTGTCTGGATGCCTCAGAGCGCGTTTCGGTGAGATAGAGTCCACGCCAGCCCCCCCACTCCAAACTGGCTGCCCCCACCCGGCCACCCATTGGTACGATACTGGCGTGGGTGGCCGGGTGGGGGCGCGGGGTGATCAAGGGAGGTGGGACGCGCTCTAGCCCCACCGCAACCCCTTAGCCTGTGGCCGTTCGGGCGTCACTTATGCCTCATCCTGCGCCAGGAGTGCTCGCACCCAGCGTCTTGCTCAGTCGGCTGTCTGTGCCGCTCGCCGCTGGCTGAGCGCATTCTCCGATGAGGCTGGTCCCTCCGGTTCGCCGTCCCGCTCCCGCCTCCCCTACAGCAGGGGCGCCGATTTCCCATCGGTGTCCACTGCTGTCGGCAAAACACTCTTGTAGGTCGCCAGAAGCGGAAGGGAAGAGCGGGCCGACGGTGAGTCCTTTGCCGCAGAAAGGGCTCACCCGAAGGTGCGCGCCTCCTGCGCTGGGCGCCGCCGCCGGGTGCGGAATCGCTCGCCCAACCGGACCGTGGGGTCGCCGTCCAGGCGAACCAGGGTCAGAAGAAAGCTCAGGCACAGCAGAACGACCCCCAACCCCAACGCGACCTCCCCCATGGTCAGATGACCGCTGGCAAACCAGGCATCGGGCCGCTTGATCGCCAGCACCCAGGCCGGCGGCTGGTCCAGGGTTCGCAGCCAGGCATCCAGGGCAAGGGCCCCCCGGATGATGCCAGCGCAGGTGATGCCCCCCACCAGGGCCAACAGCAGGGCCCGCCGCCACCGGGGGGGATGACCCAACAACAGCCGACGCCAACTCCACAGGGTGGCCACGGCGGCCCCGGCGGTCAGCACCGCTGCCACTGCGGGATCGTTCTCAGCCGCATCCACCAGGGTTGCGACACTCACGCCAATCAAGGCGCCGGCTGCCATGGTCCCGAACAGGCCCAGCACGATCAACGATTGCAACATCACCAGTGGCAGGGAGCCAGGCAGCCAAGGGCCGGCAAGGCCC
>CAZCBM010000154.1:0-8228 GCA_964496805.1 uncultured Rhodospirillales bacterium
AGGGGGGCGCGGGCTTTTTGTCGGTTGCCGTTGCGGGGGGGGAGGCTTCCAGCGCGTCCTCCGCCGGCTCGGCTGCGGTGGCGGCCAAGCCCTTGCGCGGATCGAAGGCGTCCCGCACCCCCTCCCCGATAAAGGTCAGCAGGCTCAGCAACAGGGCCAGGGTGATGAACACCGACAGGCCCAGCCAGGGGGCGTGCAGATTGTCCTTCGACTGCACCAGCAGATCCCCCAGCGAGGCGGTGACGTCCTGCAGCCCCAGGCCCAGGAAATCCAGCGCGGTCAGGGTGGTCACTGCGCTGGACAACTGGAAGGGCAGCAGGGAGAGGGTCGCCACCATGGCATTGGGCAGCATGTGCCGCCACATGATCGTGGGGCTGCTGACCCCCAGGGCCCGGGCCGCCCGGATGTAGTCGAAGTTCCGCACCCGCAGAAACTCAGCCCGCACCACGCCCACCAGCGACATCCAACTGAACAGCAGCAGGATCACCAAGATGCTGAAGAAGCCGGGGACGAAGAAGGTGGCCATGATCAACAGGATGTAGAGCGATGGGAGCGAGCTCCAGATCTCAATGACCCGCTGAAAAATCAGGTCCACCCAGCCACCGAAATAGCCCTGGACGGCGCCGGCTGCGATGCCGATGACACTGGAGAAAAAGGTCAGCACCAGCGCGAACAGGACCGACAGGCGAAAACCGTAGATCAGGTTGGCCAGAAGGTCGTGATTTCCCTTTTCTGTTCCCAGCAGGTGGCGGGTTGCCCCGGTGCGCTCCAGCAGGGCCGTCTGCTCGGCGCGCACCCGCGTTTCCTCGGCACGCAGGCGCTGGGCAAAGGCCTCGTCGCTTTCCCCAGGGGACCTGGCGAGGCTGGCGCTTTCTGGGCACAGCGACCCCGGAAAGCCCACACTGACGCGGCCATTGTCCACGCTCATGTCTGCTTCGGGCACTGGCCAGCAGAAGGCGCGCAGCCAACTGGGGGGCTGTACCACCGGGGGCGGATCGTCGATATATTCCTCAGTGTCGTAATTGTACTCGATCAGGGGCCATAACGCCCATCCGCCCTCCGCGGCCAAGTCTTCACGAAACAGACTTTCATAGTAGGCGGGCTCGGTCCCCAGAAAGCCTCCGGGAAACTCTGTGTCTGGATAGAACACAAGAACCGGGAAGTAGTGATTGCCGTTATAGTTGATATAGAGGGGGCGGTCGTTGGCAATGAATTCAGCAAACAGGCTGAAAACGAACAGCACCAGAAAAATCCGAAGGGACCAGACGGCCCGTCGGTTTCGCCGGAACATGGACAGCCGGCGGGCGGTCAGGGGCGAGACGCGAAAGCCCAGCCAGCGCGGCGACCGCGTGGCCGCGGCGGGGGGCGTGGAGGGAGGGACGGTCGGGGCGCCCGAGGGGGCGAAGGAATCGGAGGACGCCGTCATGCGCCCCGCCCCTCAAAATCAATCCGCGGGTCCACCAGCACATAGGTCAAATCAGTGATCAGGTTCAGGATCAAGCCGATCAGTGTGAAGACAAACAGGGTGGCGAACACGATCTGATAATCCCGGTCAATGATTGACTGGAAGCCCAGCAGCCCCAATCCATCCAGGCTGAAAATCTGCTCAATCAACAGCGAGCCCGTAAAGAGGATAGCGACAAAGGCTGCCGGAAACCCGGCGATGATAATCAGCATCGCATTGCGGAAGACGTGTCGATACAAGATGCGCCCTTCTTGCAAACCTTTGGCGCGGGCTGTCAGCACGTATTGTTTGCTGATCTCGTCCAGGAAACTGTTCTTGGTCAAGATGGTCAAGGCCGCAAAACCACTGATCACCATGGCCAGCACCGGCAGAAAGATGTGGTGCAGATAATCCAAAATCTGCTGCCACCAGGCCAGCTCATCAAAGTTCTCGCTAACCAGCCCGCGCAGGGGGAACAAATCCAGATAGGTGCCGCCGGCGAACAGAATGATCAACAACACGGCGAACATATAGCTGGGGATGGCGTAACCAATAATGACTGCACCGCTGGTCCACACATCAAACGGTGTGCCATCGCGCACGGCCTTTCGGATGCCCAGCGGGATAGAAATGCAGTAGGTGAGCAGGGTCGTCCACAACCCCAAGGAGATCGAGACTGGCAGCTTCTCCAGGACAATTTGGAGAACCGGGCGCCCCTGGAAGTAGCTCTCGCCAAAATCCAGCACCAGGAAGTTGCTCATCATCAGGAAGAAGCGCTCGACCGGTGGTTTGTCGAAGCCGAATTGGCGCTCCAGTTCCTTGATGTAGTCCTCATCGACGCCGCTGCGCCCGCGATAGAGGCCGCTGCCGTCGCCCTGTCCCTCTGCCCCGGCCGTGGCAGGGCCGCCGCTGCTGACATCGCCGCCACTGCCGGAAAAGCGGGCGGTGGCATCGACGCCGTGCCCCTCCAACTCCGCGATGGCCCGCTCGATGGGGCCGCCGGGGGTGAACTGGACGATGACGAAGGTGATCAGCATCACCCCGAACAGGGTCGGAATGATCAGCAGCAGGCGACGGATGATGTAGGCCAGCATGGGCGGCGGGGAGCCTCGGGCGGCAAAGGGAGGGGGATCAGGGGTTCACGGTGGCCCGGCGACCCGGGATTTCCCACCATGTCATCAACCCCAGTGCATAGCGGGGCGGCGTCTCCGGCCGGCCGAAAACATCCCAATGGGCCACACGATGCTGGGAGATGTGATGCATGGGCACCAGGATGTGGCTGTGCAAGAGGACCCGGTCCAGGGCGTGGGTGGCGGTGATCAGGGCCTCGCGGTCCTCGGCCTGGATAATGTGGGTGATCAACTGGTCCACCGCCGGGCTCTTGAGGCCCGAGAAGTTCCGGCTGCCCGGCTCCTCGGCGCTTTGGCTGCCCCAGAAGTCCCGTTGCTCATTGCCCGGGGATAGCGACTGGCCGACGCCGCTGACGATCATGTCGAAATCAAAGTCCCGCAGGCGGTTCAGATACAGGGCGACATCCACGGTGCGCACGCTGGTCTCTATGCCCAGGCGCTCCAGGTTGCGCCGCAGGGGGTTGATCCACCCGGTCATGCCGGCCTGCACGTTCAGGAACTCGATGCTCAGCGTCTCACCACTGGTCTGGCTCACGCGCTTGCCGTCCTGAACCACCCAGCCGGCGTCGATCAGCAACTGGTTGGCCTGGCGCAGACGCTCCCGCTGAGCGCGGGCATCCAGCGCCCCGGCCACCTCGAAGGGCTCGGTGAAGACGGCGTCCGGGATCTGCTCCCGCAGGGGTTCCAGAAGCGCCAACTCTGCGTCGCTGGGCAGGCCGCTGGAGGCCAACTCGGAATTGGAGAAAAAGCTCGTGGAGCGGGTATAGGCGCCGTAGGCAACCTCTTCATTTACGGCTTGCCAGTCGAACATAAGGTCGATGGCCTGCCGCACCCGGATGTCCTGAAACTTTGCGCGACGCATGTTGAAGAAGAAACCCTGCATACCCTGGGGGATTTCATGGGGGATTTCTTCTTTCAGGATCAGCCCGTCTCGGACCGCCGGACTGGTCTGATAGGTGACTGCCCAATCCTTTGCAGTGTTTTCCTGGAACAGATCAATATCGCCGCTGAATAGCGCTTGGCGCTCAACATCTCGGTCGCGGAACCCCAGATACAGGATCTCATCAAAATTGTTCATGCCCCGTCGGATGGGCAGGTCGGCGGCCCAATAATCCTCCACCCGCTCCAGGCGGAGCGTTTGGTTGGCATTGAAACTGGCAACACGGTAGGGGCCGTTCCCCAAAAAAGGGTAGATCGTGACGCGGCCGAAATCTCGCCCTTCCCAGGCGGCCTTGCTCAGCACGGGCAACTGGCCGACGATCAAGGGCAGTTCGCGATTGCCGGCCACGTCGAAGACAAAGCGAACCCCGCGCTCCCCCACCGGTTCGCCGCGCACGACGTTGGCATAATAGAAGCGATAGTGGGGCGCGCCCTCGGCCTTCAGAATGTCCATGCTCCAGATCACATCCTCGGGCGTCACCGGGGTGCCATCATGGAACCGTGCTTCCGGGCGGATATCAAAGGCCACCCAACTGCGGTCCTCCGGCACGGTGACGGTCTCTGCGATCAGGCCGTATTCGGTGAAGGCTTCATCGTCGGTGCTCACCAGCAAGGTATCCACGGTCAGGCCAAGGCCCGGTGCTGGGTTGCCGCTCTCGATGAAGGGGTTGAGGCTGTCGAAACCGCCGAAGCTGGACAGCACGAGCCTGCCGCCCTTGGGGGCATCGGGATTGACATAGTCCACATGGGCGAAGTCCGGCCCGTACTTGGCCTCCCCGTGCATGGCCAGGCCGTGGACGGTCAGGGTCGCTTGGTCCAGGTTGGCTTGCACTGTAGCGCCAGCGTTTTCTTGCACTGTAGCGCCAGCGTTTTCCTGAACCGCAGCGCCAGCGTCCTCCTGTGCGCTGGCGCTTCCGGCGATCAACCCCAGGCAGGCCAGGGCGGCAAGACTGGCGCGCAGGGTCGCCATCAGGGGGGATCGATGCCGGGACGAGCGAGGCGTGGACCGCATGGACAGCAGGTTCCTCTTACTAAAAGGAGGCACGGGACGGCATGCGCCCGGGCCACGGATACTCCGATCACAATGTCACGCAGGATTGGCCGGCTTCAAGGCCCCGGCGCCCAATCCCGCGCCGCTTCGGTGGCATTTGCGTGAGTGAAGCCTCAAGATCCCTTTGTGCAGCAACCCCGTCACCGCTGGTCTGCTCTCCCTCTTGGCCCCCTCCCAGCGGATAAGGGCCAAGGGTGGCCGGCCAAACAAACCAACGGAGCGGGTGGGATGGGCCAGTCGGATCGGACAATGCCCAAAGTTGACGAGGGATGAGGCCGTTCGCGGCTCTTTAAGGGGTGTGGGTAACCATGGCCCATCGTCGCGCCTGACGCAGACCCTCCCTCGACCTTGTTTCAAGTGAATCCCATGGCCCGTCGCAGAACCCACTTCGAGCTGTACACCGTAACCGGCGACCGCAAAATCCTGGATAGCACCTATGAGACCGAGGAGGAGGCCATCAATCGGGCCAAAACCCTGGCCATGCGCAATCCACGGTCCATCGATGCGCTGAAGGTATTCAAGGAAACCACCAACCAATTGGGCCGGACCGCCACCACGGAGGTGTTTCACCAGACCATTCCCAAACCAAAGGCGGAGCCGGAAATCAGCGCGCTGGATGAGGTTGCCCCGGTTTGCACCAGCTATGAGGACATGATGAAGGTGGAGGCGCGGATCGTCTTCCGCCGTCTGTTGCGCCCCTATCTGGAGAAAATCGACGCCACCCCGCTGGAGGCGACGCACCTGTTTGGCCTGCTCAAGCGCATGATGGATGTGGGAACGGTATTTCAGGCCGCCACGGGTCGCGCGGGCATGATGCAGGCCAAGCTGAACGGAGAGAGCGCGCGCAAGAACATGGCCAAACTGTTTGAGGTCGCCGACAAGGGGCGAGCGCTGGCGGAGAAGGCCGAGAAGATGCGGCCGCTGTTTCCGGCGGAGATGACCGTGGCGGCGTTCGACAGCGTCCATCGCATCATCGACAAGCAGGCTGAGGATGGGGACCGTCCTTTCCTGCGGCGGCATCAGATGGCCCGTCTGCTGGCCACGGTTCGGGGGGATGGCCCGAAACTGGCCCTGGTGATCCAACTGTTGGCCTGCACCCAGGACGATCAGACCTATCATCTATGCGACCACGCCATGGCGGATCTCTGCCTGGCCACCGGCGTGATCCAGGATATGTTTGGCCCGCACCCGTGCCTTGGGGCCTTTGTGGCGGAGCTTTGCTTGCTGCTCACCGGTCGCCTGCCGGTTCAGGATCGCGACGCCGATGATCCCTTGCGGGTGCTGTGCACGCAGTTCAAGGCCAAGAAGCTGGGGCAGACGCGCAAGGTGCTGCTGGAGCGGATGCTGCGGGAGTTGAATGGCGCCAACCCTCTGGACCGCAAGGAACCGGAAAAGGACCGGATCTGGATCAATTTGGTGGCCAAAGCCGCCCTCCAGCCCGATGGCACGTTGGTGGGGGGCAATGAGGTGGTGCGCGCCCTTCACCGCCGGCGCACCTACGCCCTGGCCAAGGCGGCGGAGGAGCGGGGGCATACCGAAGTGGCGATGCCGCCGGAAACCGACGACCCGAAACAGCAACTGGAAGAGTTGCTGGCGGGCTGACCTCAGCCGCGGCTTTTAGGTCGCGTCCCACCTCCCTTGACCACCCCGCGCGCCCACCCGGCCACCCACGCCAGTATCGTACCAATGAGTGGCCGGCCAAAGGTACGCCAGGAGGAGGCGCGGGGCTGGCGTGGACACTATCTCACCGAAACGCGCCCTTGGAGTGTAGGACCCCAAAGGGACAACGCCACGGAGGGGATCATCCGAGCGACCACCCTTAAACCACAGCAGGGGTGCCGATTCCAAATCGGTGTCCCCTGCTGTAGGGCTCGTCCTGCATCTGTCCCCGGTCGCCGTTCTGACCGGTGCATCGTCTACCCACACGCCCCTGGGGTGCGCTGCGATGGCGGTTGCGCGCACCCCGTTGGCGCCGGGAGGGGAGGCGGGCCGGCGGTGATCCCATTACCGCCCGAAGGGCCGTTTAACCGTGTACCGGCTCCGGCAGGAGAACGTGGCGTTTGCCCGTCTGATTGGCTGGCCCCACCATGCCCTGACGCTCCATTTCCTCCACGATCCTGGCGGCCCGCTGATAGCCGATGGACAGTTGCCGCTGGACGTAGCTGGTGGAGCATTTGCGATCCCGGGCCACCAGGGCCACGGCTTGGTCAAAGAACTCGTCCACCTCGCCAGCGCCGCCGCCGTCGGGCATTTCAATGACCCCATTGAAGGTGGCCTGGAGGGCTTCACTGTCGCCGGTGTCGTCGTCCTCCAGAATCTCCGTCAGGTAGGAGGGGGCGCCCTGCGCACGCAGATGCGCGACCACGCTTTCCACCTCCTCATCGCGCACGAATGGCCCGTGGACGCGGGTCAATTGCCCGCTGGAGGGCAGGAACAGCATGTCACCGGCGCCCAGCAACTGCTCTGCACCATGGGTTTCGATGATGGTGCGGCTGTTGAGCTTGCTGGTGACCTTGAAGCTGACCCGGGTGGGGAAGTTCGCCTTGATTGTGCCGGTCACCACGTCTGTGGTGGGGCGCTGGGTGGCCATGATCAAATGGATGCCAGCGGCGCGGGCCATTTGCGCCAGGCGCTGGACGCAGGCTTCGATCTCCTTGCCCGCCACCAACATCAGGTCGGCATACTCGTCCACCACCACCACGATATAGGGCAGCGTCTCTGGACTGATCGGCTGATCTTCGTGCACGGGGCGCCCGGTGTCCGGATCGAAGCCCACCTGCACCCGTCGCACCAATTCCTCGCCACTGGCCAGCGCCTCGCGGATACGCTGATTGTACCCCTCGATATTGCGCACCCCCATCTTGGCCATGGCGCGATAGCGATCCTCCATCTCCCGCACCGCCCACTTCAACGCCACAATGGCTTTGGAGGGCTCGGTCACCACCGGTGTCAGCAGGTGGGGAATGTCATCATAGACGCTGAGTTCCAGCATCTTGGGGTCGATCATGATCAGCCGGCATTCCTCCGGCGTGTAGCGATAGAGAAGGCTCAGCAGCATGGTGTTGATGCTGACAGATTTGCCGGACCCGGTGGTGCCGGCCACCAGCAGGTGGGGCATCTTGGCCAGATCGGCGATCACCGGGGCGCCCCCAATGTCCCGGCCCAGCACCAGCGGCAATTTCAATCGGGAACTGGCATAGCTGGGATCCGCCAGCAGGTCCCGCAGCCATACGGTTTGGCGGGTCTCGTTGGGGATTTCGATGCCGATGACGGTGCGCCCCGGAATGGTGGCGATCCGCACACTGACGGCCGACATGCTGCGGGCGATGTCATCTGCCAGCCCGATGACACGGGCGGATTTCGTGCCCGGTGCCGGCTCCAACTCGTACAAGGTCACCACTGGTCCGGGGCGGACCTTCACGATCTTGCCCTTCACGCTGAAGTCGGTGAGCACGTTTTCCAGCCGTGCCGCCGCCGCCTCCAACTGTCCCCGCGTGGGCAGCGTCTCCAGATCGTCCTGGCTGGGCAGGGTTAGCAGGTCCAGGGCCGGGATGCGGAAGCCGTCCTCGTGCGGGCCGGGCTCGGGCAGCGGATCGCGCATGGCCCGCTTCATCCCCCCGGTGCTGGCAATGGTGCGGTATCCTGGCTGGGCGCCAGCGGGACG
>CAZCBM010000155.1:0-8163 GCA_964496805.1 uncultured Rhodospirillales bacterium
CATGGCGGTGTCGCCGCCGCCCAGCACCACCACCCGTTTGCCCTCGGCATTCAGGCTGCCGTCATCGAAGGCCGGGACGGTATCCCCCAGGCTGATGCGGTTGGAGGCGGTGAGATAGTCCAGCGCGGCCACCACGTTGCCCAGGTCGCTGCCGGGTACGTCAAGGTCGCGTGCTTTGTAGACCCCGGTGGCGATCAGAACGGCATCGTGCTGCGCCCGCAGCTCCTCGAAACTAATGTCCGTGCCGATGGTGCAGTTCAGGCGGAACTGCACCCCCTGCTGGCGCAACAGGTCCTCACGGCGCGTGACCACATGCTTTTCCAGTTTGAAGCCGGGGATGCCATAGATCAGCAAGCCGCCGGAGCGGTCATAGCGGTCGTAGACCGTCACCTGATAGCCCTTGGCGCGCAGGGATTCCGCCGCTGCCAAGCCGGCGGGACCGGCGCCAATGACGCCAATGGACTGTGCACGATCGCGCGCGGGAAGCCGGGGCTGAACCCATCCATTGTCGAAGGCGGTTTCGGTGATGTAGCGCTCGATGGCGCCGATGGTCACGGTCCCGTGGCCAGACTGCTCGATCGTGCAACTGCCCTCGCACAGGCGGTCCTGCGGGCAGATCCGGCCACACACTTCAGGGAAGGTGTTGGTGGCGCTGGACACCTCATAGGCTTCCTGAAGCCGGCCCTCGGCGGTCAGCCGCAGCCAGTCCGGGATATTGTTGTTCAGCGGGCAATGCACCTGGCAGAAGGGCACGCCACATTGGCTGCACCGATTGGCCTGCTCCTCGGCCTTGGCCTGGGCATAGTCCCGATAGATCTCGTCAAAATCCTGCCGACGATCTTGCGCGGTGCGCTTTTCCGGCGTCGCCTGATCGGTCTCGACGAAGCCCAGCATACGCTTACTCATGGTTCCAAATCCTTCCCATCAGGGTCCCTCCGGCGCGTCGTCGCGTGGGCAGCGCCGGGCGGGGCGGTGGTGGGGGCCGGATCCCCTCCTGGGGATCATAGCCGACGTCTTCTCTCTTCCAAAGGGGGCCGGATCGGGCAATCCGCGTCCAGCCGAAGCCAAAGTGTCCCGCACCCGGTGGACGATGAGGCGACAGATCGCCTCCCCTACCGTGCGGTTGGGCTAACGGGAAGGGGCCCTTTGCCCCGCGGTTGGGTCCGGTCCCAAAGGGTTTCCGAGCCGTCCATTCCTGTTGCCAAAAGGGGCGGGATTGTTCACGTGACCAATGGCGACGCCGCCCAATCCTCTCCCCCCTTGCCACAAGTTTGCCATGCCGCAAAGGCCTTAAGGCGATAATGTCACGCTGAAGGGGCGCCTGTGCTGCCCCGGAGCCTGGATCTCAGGGGAATTGTTAACTTTCTGGAACAGGCTTTTGGCGCCTGGCTGGGTGGTGTGCGGGCTGCGCCCACTCCCACAACGATCCCCCCACAACGATACCCGGTGACGATCACTTTGACAGTCTCCCCCGGCCCGCCGCTTGCCCTGGTTTGCCCCCATGAGCCTTCTTGATGTCGTGATCCTGGCCCTGGTCCAGGGGGTCACGGAGTTTCTGCCGATTTCCAGTTCCGGCCACTTGGTCCTGGCCCGCTCCCTTTTGTGCCTGGAGTTGGCGGAGGGGCAGTCACTGCTGCTGGATGTCTGCCTGCATGCGGGCAGTTTGGTGGCGGTGCTGGCCATCTGCTGGCGGGAGGTCAAGACGCTGCTGGCGGGGGTGGTGCCCTTGGTGCGCCGGCAGTGGGCGGCTGTGCCTCCCCTGCTGTGGTATCTCATCCTGACCACGCTCCCGGTGGTGGTGGTTGGCCTCATTGTGTCGGTGGCGTTCAGCGATGCCTGGCGCACGGACTGGGTGGTGGCGGTAACCACGCTGGTGTTCGGGGGCGCTCTGCTGGCGGCGGATCGCACGGGCAACAAGGACCTGGAGATGGACGCCCTGACTTGGCGGGCAGCGCTGTTCGTCGGTCTCGCTCAATGTCTAGCGATCATTCCCGGTGTCAGCCGCGCGGGCATCGTGGTGACCGCTGGGCTATTGATCGGGCTGAACCGGCTGGCGGCCGCGCGCCTAGCGCTGCTGACCGGTATTCCCACCATCACCCTGGCCGGTGCCCTGGGCCTGGCGCGGCTGTCGGTGGAGCCAGATGCCAGCTTTCTGCTGACCACGCTGGTGGGGGTGGCCGCTGCCGCTGTCTCGGCCTGGCTGGCCACGGTGCTGATGCTCCGGTGGGTTCGCGACTTCAGCTATACCCCCTTTGTGGTTTACCGAGTGGTCCTGGGCGGGGGTCTGCTGATCCTGCTGGCAGCCGGCGGCTTTGCCCTGGTTTGCGGATAGGTGGATTGGGAGTAACGAGATGGCGGAGCGGTTGACCCGGGGCACCCGGGTGCCCACCCTGTGCCAAGTTGCTTGCTCCATCTCCCCCTTTCCCTGTGGATTGAGGCCGCCCATGCACCGTGCCCTGTTGCTGCTGACCGCAATGCTGGTGCTGGCCAGTTGTGGGCCACCGGTCCCGCAATCCACCATGCCGGCGGATTTTCCGCCCCTGTGGTCCCTGGCGCCGCCGGAATACAGCTTGCAGCAGTTGGAGGGCATCGCCGATCGCTCCTGCGTGCGGGTATCCACGCCCGATCCCGAGCCCCTGTCGGCACTGCCTGGTGCCGAAGCGCCGGCCTGGACGCAGCAACTCTGTCGGGATTTCGGGGCCTTTGTGGCGCAGGAGACCGGGCGAACCGTGGCGCAGACTGTTGTCGCCGACATCATTGACCTGGAGGGCGAGGGCGCGCCGGAGATCAGTTGCCAGTTGATTTGCCCGGATCAGGACTGTGGGTTCTTCTTGCTGACAGAGGGCGCTGCCGGCTGTTGGGTGCCCGACTACGCCGATTGATCAGTGCGGGGCCCGCCACGGTCAGTGCTGTTCAGTGCTGTTCAATGGCGCTCAAGAGCGTAGGATCTACCTTGACCACCCCGCGCCCCCACCCGGCCACCCACGCCAGTATGGTACCAATGGGTGGCCGGGTGGGGGCAGCCAAGTTGGAGGGGGGCTGGCGTGGACTCTATCTCACCGAAACGCGCTCTAGGCGGATCAGTCCACCTGCTTCAAGGTGTGCTTGGCCAGCTTTTCCTCGTCGATGTCCGGCAGTTTGCTCATGCGCTTTGCTGTGGCCTTGTGCAGACCATCCAGCAGGGCCTTGCCGCTGCCGCCCCCATCCCCCTTCATGCGTTCCTTCAGGATTAGGTCCATCGCACCCAGGTGCAGTTCCACCACCTCGGAATAGGTTTTGTCGGCGGCCAGGGTCAGGTCGTGCCAGCCCAGGCGTTCGACCATCTTCACCAGACTGTCGGCAACCAGGGTCAGCAACATGTAGTCGAAGGTCCCAGCTTGGCCTTTGACATTGTGGGCGTGTTTCAGCAGGCGCTGGGTCTTGCGTCCCGGATGGGTGGGGTCCTTGCGCAGGTCGGCCATGATCGAGCGCATCTGTTGGACTTCCCGATGGGCCTCGGCCGGGTACTCGTCCTTGACGGCGTTGATGGCATGCTGGCCGCCCCCCACCAGTTCCATGACGCTCTTGCCCCCAGGGGCGTGCAGCCTAGCCTTCAGCCGGTTGGGTACTTCGATAATTTCCACGCCGGTGGGTTCTGCGGCGCGATCATTCTTGGGTGTGTCAGTCATGGTGTGATCTTTCTGGCGCAGCTTGAAAGGGGATCACCCTGCAGGGGTTTCTTCTGGGGCAGTTTCGGTCGCGGATGCTTCCTCGGACGGGTCTGCAGAGGCTTCGCTGGCCTTCGCGGCTTCTTCCTCTGCCAGAATGGCGTTGATCTCGTCCTCGCTCAAACCCCAGCCTTGGTCGATGGTATCGCCCTTCATGCCGGAGGCGTCGGCATCTGCAGCCTCCAACGGGGCGTTGACGTCGACATTGCCGCTTTTCCCAGTGCGCCGCTCCGGCCCCTTATAGGCCTCGTCCACTTTGCGCCGTCGGTCCGGCCCAAAAAAGCCAGGACACCGCACAAAGGGGCGCGGATTTTCGCAGACATAAATGAATCGGGCCAGCAGCGTCGCGGAACTGATGGGCTTGGCCAGAAATTCCGTGACACCCACGTCGCGGGCACTGGCCACCTTTGAGTATTCGGTGTGACCGGTGAGCATGATCACCGGCACAAAAGGATTTGGACTGTCCTGGGCAGTGCGCAGCAGGCGGGTGAAGTCGAACCCATCCAAGGGTTCCATCATCCAGTCGCAGACGACAATATCCACCTGGCTTTGGCGCATCAGCTGTAGCGCCTCAGACCCGTCGTCGGATTCAAGGACATCAGCGAACCCAAAGGACCGGCAGATGGTTCGCACGGTTGACCGGATGAACCGGTTATCGTCCACCAGCAGGACGCTCATTCGCCCAAAGTTGTAGGTCTTGTCCGGTTTCATGCGTCCTGGCCCGCTGGAATGAGACGAGGGCAGTGTAGGGCCGAAGACGTGCAATAATCGTTAAGACTCGTCGCCCAGATGGGCCGCCAGACCGGGCAGGCGGGCCACCAATTCAGCCAACTCCCGTTTGGACAGGCCCGCGGACCCAGGGGAAATGGGGGTACCGCAGAGGGCCGCCTGCACCACGGCCAGCATCGGGGCGGAGAGGCTGAATGCCCCCAGGCGATAGTCGCTGAACGCCTCCATGGTCAGCGGCACCCAGCGCTGCGCCAGGGCCATCATCACTTCCGCATAGGCGCGGATTTCGTATTGGGCGTGGGGGTCCGCACGCAGATGCAAGAAGTGCATCAGGTTGTGCAGGTCGGTCTTCCAGTACCATTGGGTATAGGTGGACAGCGGCAAAGCCATGCGGGCCAGTTCCCGCGCGATGCCCGGTTGGTCCGGGTTGGCTGCGTCGCCCAGCAGGTCTTCATAGGCGCTAAAGTCGCGCTCCGCCTCTGTCCGCAGCAGGGTCCGAACAGCCTCCGCTTGCGAGGCGCTGAGGGCGTCGCCGCGGCCCTGCCGGTTGCTGTCCGACTGGGCGGCCAGATCTGTCGACGCGGGAAGATAGAACTCCCGATCCAGGATGGAGTACCGGGCCGAGATCTCATTCACATTGGCGGTGCGGTGGCGAATCCACTGGCGCGCGACGAAGATCGGCAGTTTCACGTGCAGCTTGATCTCGCACATCTCAAACGGAGTGCTGTGCCAGTGGCGCATGAGATAGCGGATCAGGCCGCGATCGGTGCTCACCGCCTTGGTACCGCGGCCATAGCTCACCCGGGCGGCCTGCACCACGGCCCCATCATCCCCCATGTAATCCACCACCCGCACAAAACCGTGGTCCAGCACCGCAAAGGCCTGGCCCAAAAGGGCATCAAGCCCGTCTGCCGTGGGGCGGCGGGTTTGCCACTGATCGGCGCGGCCGGCTTCCAACTCAGCGGCCTGATCGGCGCTCAGTCTGGACAGGTCCTGATCGGGCAGGGGCAACAGGGGAAGGGGCGGGTCAGCAGCCACGGGCGGGGCACCTTCAGCGTCGGGAACAGTCGGGCGGTCATGCCCAGGATGGCGACCCCTGCTGTAGCCGGTTGCCGATACCCTTGGCAATGTCAGGGGGAAGCGCCTATATTAAGTCCGTCACTCTTTGTGACTAGGGCGCTAAATGGCGTGCGGAATAAGCGTAGCGGACCCGGGGGCAGTACCCGGCGCCTCCACCACCGTCCGGCCCCGGCACAGTGTCGGGACCGGGCGACCAGGGGGGCGAATCAGGATCGACGCGCGTAGTAAAGGCACAGCTTGTTCCCGGCATGGTACCGCCGTTATCGGGCCGTTTCTACAAATGCCAACGACAATTCACGTCTGGCGCTCGCTGCCTAATTAGACAGGCAAGCGCGGTTCGAGGGGCACCGGGCAACAGAAGCCCCTCACTGATTTCGCACCGCTTCGCCCGGGCCCGGGCAGCGGCGACGGTCTCGTCCCGGCAGGGGCGGCGGGACCCGATGCCTCGACACCCCCCCCTGTCGCAAGCGGACCGGATGATCCCCCGTGGTATTGAGCGCAATCCCCTATGATCGAATCGTGCAGGCGCATTTGCGCCAAGTGGTCCGCGATGCCTTGCTTATCACCCTGAAGCAGGGATTGCCGGGGGATCATCATTTCTATGTCACCTTCCGGACAGATCATCCGCGGGTGATGATCCCTGACTATCTCAAGCGGCGCTATCAGCAGGACATGACCATCGTCCTGCAACATCGTTTCTTTAATCTGCGGGTGAATGAAGACCAGTTCCAGGTTGAACTGACCTTCGACAATGTCCCGGAGGAACTGACGATCCCGTTTGAGGCGATTACCGTGTTCAACGACCCGGCGGCCAACTTCCTGCTGCGCTTTGAGCCGGATTTCGAGCGCGGGGATGAGCAGGTGGACGGGGTCGGCAAGCTGGAACTGGGGCCGCCCGATGATCCCGAGCCCCCGCCGCCGGCTGGGGGCGACAAGGTGGTGCGGTTGGATACGTTCCGCCGCCGCTGAGGCCCCGCTGCTTGGAGCACGGCCAAGCGCCCCCTCCGACAGACCTGTCACATCGTATCGTAGCGCCTGCGGCGCCGCGGCCTGCTGTAGGGGTCCTGCCCTAAGGCCGGGCTCAGCCCGCCTGATCGTCACCTTTGGCAGGGCGGGACGGCTCTGGAAGCGCTTGGTCCAGGGGCGCTAAACGGTCCATGGCCTCCCGGGCGCGGGAGAGGATGCTCTCAGCCGCTCCGGCCCATGCCTCCATCGTGGGTTGGGGGACCTCCGCCGAGCCCTCCACGGCGATGTCATCCCCCTGAGCGTCCTCGTCCGCAGCCAGTTTGCGCGCCAGGGCTTCCTGGGCTTCCTGACCCACGGCCTCCACCAGCCGGGACAATTCCGCCAGCGTGGCTGCCGTTTCTGCCAAGCTGGCGGTCTGGGCCGGTAGGCCAGCCTGCGCCCGGGTCAGGCGGCCCATATCCTCGCCCAGCCGTGATACATCCTGTTGCAGGGCCTGCAACGCCTGGGTGATGGGGGTGAGATCGTCGCGGCTGGCCTGCTCATCCACCTGCCGTTGCAGGGCGTCCAATTGGGTCTGGACGCCGCTCAAGCTGGTTGAAATGGGGTCGGGATCGGGGGTGTTGCCGGGCAAGGCGGCGTCCAACCGCTGCGTCAGGGCGGCGATCAACGCCGGGCTCTCCGCCAGGACCTCCAGGCGTTCCGAGAGATGGGCTTGCCCGTCGATGCCCTCGTTCAGGGCCTCACGAATCGGGGTCAGCGCCGCGGCCAATTGATCGGGGATCAACGCCAGCGACTGCTGCAACGGGGGCGAAGAGGGATCGAGCTCAGGGGTACGCAGGCCAAGGACCGCATCACTGAGCGCCGCCAGCTGATCCCTCACCGCCTCAAGGGCGACTGGCAAGGCCGATCCGCTGGGAAGGGCGCCGGAGGGATCCCCAAGGCTCTGAACCAGATGATCCAGGCGATCTTGCAGGGCTGACAGGGCGGCGGGCACGGGTGCCTGTGCCAGGCTGTCCAGGCGGCTGAGGACAGGGGAGAGATCAAGATCGGGATGGGATTGGCCAAGCGCCGCCACCCGCTCCAGCAGCGGCTGAAGATCCTGGGCCTGAAGGTGCGCGCGATCCTGCGCCAGCAGCAGGGCATCCAAGCGCTCCTCAATCCCGGAGACATCCGTGGGCTGCGGCAGATCCGCCATTAACAGGGCATCCAGGCGCCGGATCACTGGGGACAGGTCCACCGGAGCGCTGGACTGAGGGTTGGCGGTGGGGAACCCGTCGCGCCGGGAACCGTCATCCAGGTCCAACGGACTGACCCCCAGGCGATGCCCCACGGTCTCCAGCGTTTGGGCAATGGCTTGAAGGCTGGCGACGCTCTCCGCCAGGGCGGCATCGCGCGCCGGCAAGCAGGCCAACCGGTCCACCTGGGCGCTGAGACTGTGGCCCATCACTGTCAGCCGTTCGATCTCGTTGGCCAGGCTCTGTCCTGCCAGCGCCTGTTCGGCATGAACCTGATCCAGGAGCTGCGAGAGATAGGGCGGGATGGGGTGGGGCTCGTCTATGCCGGTCTGGAGCAAGGTGCTCAGCGACTCCAGCCGGGCAATGGTTCGCTCCAGGCCACCGGAGGCACCGCTGGTGCCGTCGATGGCGCCAGCGGAGCTGGTCCGCACCACCTCCGCCGGGTC
>CAZCBM010000156.1:0-8155 GCA_964496805.1 uncultured Rhodospirillales bacterium
CCCACGCCCGTGGCACCACCGCTCAGCGGCCCCTGATCCCCCGCCGCTCAGCGGCCCCTGATCCCCCGCCGCTCACCCAATGCGACTCTGGTAACAGGGGCACCGCTGCGACCGGCTTAGGGCGTAGGCCCCCAAAGTAGCAACGCCAGGGAGGCGACCATCAGAGCGACCACCGGGACAGGCTGGCGCCAAGGATGCCGCCCCACGCCATCAGAACGCTGCAATATATCGCAGTTCATATATCTAACTCTTTTTATCTGGCGTGGTAGTCTTCTTCCACGCACAGGTCAGCGGGCGTCCGGCGGTCAAAGACCGCCCCCTCTCGCTCCCCCCATGTGCGCCCGTTTTGACCCGTCCGCTGGTGCTTGCCCACGGCCGGACGCTAAAGACCCTGCCCCGCGCATCGGGAGGACACCTGCAAATGGGCCATCACCCCTCGCTCCTGACGAGCCTCGCCCTATTCATCGCCCTGCTGCTCTCCGGGGGGGCCTGGGCGCAGTCCCCCGACCCCACGGTGAGTGCCTCGGACATCGCCGTGAGCCCAGCGACTCCGGCCTTTCCCCCTGGCATCCCCACCGGCCCATCCAGTACCGCCGACCACAGCAAGTTCCCGCAATTGCAGCGCAGCTTCGCACGGGGTGAAGATGTCACCCGCGTCTGCCTTGAGTGCCATACGGAAGCAGGCGACCAGGTCATGCATTCCATCCATTGGACCTGGGAGCGGGAGATTGAAGCAACTGGCCAGACCCTCGGCAAGCGTAACGTTATCAACAGCTTCTGTGGCTCCATCACCTCCAACGAGCCCCGTTGCACCTCTTGTCATGTGGGGTACGGCTGGGAGGATGACAGTTTCGACTTCCAGGATCAGACCAAGGTGGATTGCCTGATCTGCCATGACACCACGGGCAGCTATTGGAAGCCGCCGGCTGGCGCGGGCCATCCTGGATTGGAGGCCGGCAAGTGGAATGGTCAGATGCGGGATGCGGTGGACCTGTCCCATGTGGCCCAGCATGTGGGTCCAACCAGCCGGGAAACCTGCGGCAGTTGCCACTTCTATGGCGGCGGCGCCGATGGGGTGAAGCATGGGGATTTGGACAGTTCCCTGGTGATGCCCTCCTTCGAGGTGGATGTGCATATGTCGCCGGACGGCGCCAACATGCAATGCAGCGACTGCCACACGTTCAACAGCCACCAGCCCTCTGGCAGCCGCTACACCCCCGCCGCCCTGGACACCCACGGTCTGGACCTGCCGCACAACGACCACAACGCCGCCAGTTGTGTCTCCTGCCACTCGGCCGAGCCCCATCAGGAGGCCAAGCTGAACGACCATACGGACACCCTGGCCTGCCAGACCTGCCATATTCCCGCATTTGCCCGGGGCGGCGTCGCCACGAAAACGTGGTGGGACTGGTCCCAGGCGGGCACCCGCATGGCCCCCGACGGCTCCGGCACGCAGGAGACCGACGACCAAGGCCACGTCTCCTACCTGTCCACAAAGGGCGAGTTTCGCCACGGTGAGGACGTGCCTCCGGATTATGCTTGGTTCAATGGCACGGTCCGCTTCACCCTGGGCACTGACACCATCGACCCCCAGGACATCGTCGACATCAATCCCATCGAAGGCAGTCCAGACGATGGGCGTAGCCTGATATGGCCCTTTAAGATTATGCGTGGCGCCCAGGCCTATGACACCGTCCACCACACCCTGCTGATCAACCATGTGTTTGGCGCTGATGACACCGCCCTGTGGACGAACTTTGACTATGTGAAATCACTGGAGGCCGGGATGGAGGCCGCAGGCCTGCCCTATTCAGGTCAGTTCGATTTCGTGGAAACCCGCATGTACTGGCCTATCACTCATATGGTCGCCCCAAAGGACCAGGCCCTTGGCTGCGCGGACTGCCACACCGAAGCCGGCGGGCGGCTGGAGGGCATCGCCGGGATCTATATGCCCGGGCGCCATCACAGCGCCCTGCTGGACCGCGTGGGGCTGTTTAGCATCGCATTCACCGGTGGCTTCATTCTGCTGCACGTCCTGGGCCGCGTGATCGGCCGCCGTCTCACCCGCACGCCTGGGGTCTGATCCATGTCCAAGGTTTACATCTACGATCGTTTCGAGCGTTTCTGGCACTGGTCTCAGGCTTTTCTTGTCCTGAACCTCCTGATCACAGGCTTCGAGATCCATGGATTCTGGGAGTTGTGGGGGTTCAAGCGCGCCTTTGATTTGCATGTTATCTTTGCCTGGGCACTGCTGGGGCTGTGGGCTTTTGCCATCTTTTGGCACTTCACCACGGGGAACTGGCGCCACTATGTCCCCACCTTGAAACAGTTGCCGTTGGTGGTGCGGTTCTATGCCTGGGATGTGTTCCGGGGCAAACCGCACCCCTACCACAAGACCCCGCAAGCCAAACTGAACCCGTTGCAGCGGCTGGCCTATCTGGGCCTGAAGTTGGCGATCAACCCGGCCATCATCGTTACCGGCCTCCTGCTGCTCTATGCCGGTGCTTGGGATGATCTGTTGCCCCTGCGGGTTGTGGCCCTGGCGCACACGGCGGCAGCCTTCGCCATGGCGGCCTTTGTGATGATCCACGTCTATCTCACCACCACCGGCCACACGGTCTTTGAGCATATCAAGGCGATGATCACGGGCTTCGAGGATTTAGACCACCAGAAGCCGCCCGCCAAACCATCCTGATCCGCCCAAGACCGCCAGAGCCTGCTCTGGCTCCCACAAGTGTCTCTTATGCCTGCCCTCAGCCCCGCCCTTGGACCAGCGGGGCTCTTGGCGTTCTTGATCCAGACGGGCGGGGGGAGTACAGCCTTGCAGCACCCTTCGGCTTGGGCGACGCACGCGGTCCGCAGTCCGGGCTTTGGGCAGGTCACCGCTGGCCGGTTGCGGTGCATCACCGCACCTGCGGCCGCGGCGGACACGCCGAACGCTGGCTGCGATGCGAAGCGATGATCTGAGAAGCCGCTGAGTGTTTCCACAAACCACTCGATGGCTGTACCTACGCCCCTGAAGTGGGTGGGTCGTTCCGATGACCAGCGGTCGGCTTTTCTCCCTGTGACAACCCACGCCGTCCGCGGGGAGGGGGCCTCGCTGGCGGTGCCCCGGCCCCCTTCACCCCAACGCCGACCCACTTTCCAGCGAAGCCCCAGCGACCACCCATTCTGACCAAAGCAGACCCGGCCCCACCATGCCCCTTGATGCCCCCGATACGGCTTCCCAAAAGCCACCCAGCTTTCAGGAGATCATCCTGCGCCTGCATGCCTATTGGGCAAAGCATGGCTGCGTGATCCTGCAGCCCCATGACGTGGAAGTCGGGGCCGGTACCTTCCATCCCGCCACAACCCTGCGCTCCCTGGGGCCGGGGGATGAGTGGCGCGCGGCCTATGTCCAGCCGTCGCGGCGGCCGACCGACGGCCGCTATGGCCAGAACCCCAATCGCCTACAGCACTATTATCAGTATCAGGTCCTTATAAAGCCCAGCCCGCCAGACAGTCAGGCGCTGTACCTGGGCAGTCTGGAGGCCATCGGCATCAACCCGTTGGACCATGATATCCGCTTTGTGGAGGACGATTGGGAAAGCCCGACCCTGGGCGCCTGGGGCTTGGGCTGGGAGGTCTGGTGTGACGGCATGGAGGTCACCCAGTTCACCTATTTCCAACAGGTGGGCGGCATCGACTGCCACCCTGTCAGCCTGGAGTTGACCTATGGGCTGGAGCGGCTGGCCATGTATGTTCAGGGGATCGAGAACGTCTATGACCTGGACTTCAACGGCGCCGGGGTGAGCTATGGCGATGTGTTCCTGCGCAATGAGCGGGAGTTCAGCCAGTTCAATTTTGAACACGCCTCCACCGATGCCCTGTTCCGCCATTTTCAAGATGCCGAGGCGGAATGCGCTCAGTTGGTGGGCAAGGGCCTCGCTTTGCCTGCCTACGATCAATGCATCAAGGCCAGCCATCTGTTCAACCTGCTGGACGCCCGCGGCGTGATCTCCGTGGTGGAGCGCCAAGCCTATATTGGCCGTGTTCGAGCCCTGGCCAAACAATGCTGCGAAAGCTGGGTGGCGGGCTTCCCGGACCATCCCGAACAAGCCGCCGCTGAACAGGCCCGCCTGCAGGGAGCCCCCGCCGATGCCTGAGTTGATGGTGGAACTACTGACCGAGGATATCCCCGCACGCATGCAGGCCAAGGCGGCTGAGGATTTCCGTTCCCTAATGCTGAAGGGCCTCAAAGAGGCCGGTCTGCCCGATCTCAGCGCTCACGCCACGGCGCACTCGACCCCCCGGCGCCTGAGCCTCAGCATCACCGATGTGCCCCCCGCCACACAAACCACGCGGGAGGAACGGCGCGGCCCCCGCGACGGAGCACCGGACAAAGCCATCGAGGGCTTCTTGAAGGGCAATGGGCTGACCAGCCTGGATCAGGCCGAACGCCGTGAGACACCCAAGGGGGTGTTCTGGTTCGCCATCATCGAAACCCCGGGCCGCCAGACGGTTGACCTGCTGCCAGGGGTCATCGTCGATGCCATCCGGGCGGTGCCCTGGCCGAAATCCATGCGCTGGGCCTCCGGCAGTTTCCGCTGGGTCAGACCGCTGTCCGCCATCATCGCCGTATTCGACGGCACCCCCTTGAACGGCGCGCTGGACCGCGGCAAGCGGGAGGAGCCGCTGGCCTTCACCAACCAGACCGTCGGCCACCGGTTCCTGGGGCCAGAGCCCATCACCGTGACCCACTTCGCGCCTTATCGCGATGCACTGCGGGCCGCCCGTGTGATCCTGGACCGGGAAGAGCGAAAACAGGCCATCCTGGAGCGGGCTGAAGCCTTGGCAGCGGCGGAGGGCCTGCGCCTGAAGGCAGACTCTGGCCTGCTGGAGGAGGTCGCCGGACTGGTGGAATGGCCCGTGCCGCTGCTGGGCTCCATCGATCAGGAGTTCATGGAGGTTCCGCCGGAGGTGCTGGTGACGTCGATGCGTACCCACCAGAAGTATTTTGCCTGCGAAACAGCGGACGGTCAGTTGGCGCCACGGTTTGTTGTTGTGGCCAACATGGCGCCCACCGATGGCGGCAAGACCATCGTCAGCGGCAATGAGCGGGTCCTACGTGCCCGGCTCTCCGACGCTCGGTTCTTCTGGGACAAGGATCGCGCCATCGGGCTGGAGGAGCGGTTGCCCAGTTTGGCCCGCATCACCTTCCACGCCAAGTTGGGGACGGTGGCCGACCGGGTGGAACGCCTGGAAACACTGGCGCGCTTCTTGGCCACACGCACCGGCGCCAACGGCGATCAGGCGGCCAGGGCCGCCCGCCTCAGCAAGTCCAACCTGGTCACCGACATGGTGGGGGAATTCCCGGAGTTGCAGGGCCTGATGGGCCGGTATTACGCGCTGGGGGCAGGCGAGCCCGCGGCCGTGGCCGACGCGCTGGCAGCCCAGTACAGCCCCGCTGGCCCGGCCGACACATGCCCTACGGAGCCGGTGTCCGTGGCTTTGGCGCTGGCGGAGAAGATCGACACCCTGGTGGGCTTCTTCGCCATCGACGAGCGGCCCACCGGCAGCAAAGATCCCTATGCCCTGCGTCGCGCGGCCCTGGGGGTGATCCGGCTGGTGCTGGAAAACGGGCTGACCCTGGACCTGACCCCCATCCTGGAAGAGGCGCACCGCCTCTATGCCGCACCGTTGTCCCTGTCCGCAGCCGATACTGCCGAGGCGCTGCTGGGCTTCCTGGCGGACCGGATGACGGTGCAATTGCGCGCGGAGGGCATCCGCCATGACATGGTGTCCGCCGCCGTGGCCGTGGCCGGCGCCAGGGACTTGGTGGCCCTGAAGCGCCGGGCTGAGGCGCTGCAAACCCTGATCGGGACCGAGGATGGCACCAACCTGCTGACCGCCTATCGACGGGCGGCCAACATTGTTCGCGCCGAGGAAAAGAAGGGTCCGCTGGACCTGCCGACCGGGGTCGATGCCGGCCTATTCGCCCAAGCTGAGGAGTCCGCCCTTGCAACGGCCCTCGCGGCGACGCGGGTCCCCGTGGCCCAGGCGCTGGCGGGCGGTGACGATGCCGGGGCGATGAGCGCGCTGGCCACCCTGCGCGCGCCCCTGGACGCTTTTTTCGATCAGGTTACAGTGAACGCTGATGAGCCCAGGCTGCGGCTCAACCGCTTGGCACTCTTGCGTGATGTCCAAGCACAGCTTAACCAGACGGCCGATTTCTCCCGGATCGAGGGTTGATCGCGGGGCCGGATGGCCCCGCCCCCTCCCCTGCGACGATCCTTTTCTGATCTCCGTGGGCAGGCTTCCATCCCCTGCTCACCTTGAAACAGTGTGAAACCATGACCATGACCAAGTGGGTGTACAGCTTCTCCGAGGGCCAGTCCGACGGCACCACAGACATGCGGGACCTGTTGGGCGGCAAAGGGGCCAACCTGGCTGAAATGTGCAATCTCGGCCTGCCCGTGCCGCCCGGATTCACCATCAGCACCGGCGTTTGCACCCACTACTACGCCAATGATCGTCAGTATCCAGACGACTTGGCTGATCAGGTGCGGGAGGCCATGTCCAAGATCGAAGCGCTGCTGGGATGGTCCTTCGGGGACCCGGAGAACCCGCTGCTGGTGTCCGTGCGTTCCGGCGCGCGTGCCTCCATGCCGGGGATGATGGACACAGTCCTGAACCTGGGCCTGAATGATGAGACCGTGAAGGGCCTGATCCGCCGCAGCGGTGATGAGCGCTTCGCCTATGACAGCTATCGTCGCTTCATCCAGATGTATTCAAGTGTGGTGCTCGACCTGGATCACCACGATTTTGAAGATGTGCTGGAGGAAATTAAGCGCGACACTGGCAAAATCCTGGATACGGAGCTGACCGGCGAAGAGTGGCAGGAGGTCATCGCCGGCTACAAAAAAATCGTTGAGACCCAGACCGATAACCCCTTCCCGCAATCGGCAGAGGAACAGCTATGGGGCGCCGTGGGGGCCGTGTTTGGCAGTTGGAATAACGCACGGGCCAAATACTATCGCCGCATGCATAGCATTCCCGACGACTGGGGCACTGCTGTGAACGTTCAGGCCATGGTGTTCGGCAACATGGGTGAAGACTGTGCCACCGGTGTTGCCTTCACCCGCGACCCTTCGACTGGCGAAAACATTTTCTATGGGGAATATCTGGTCAATGCCCAGGGCGAAGATGTTGTCGCAGGCATTCGCACGCCCCAACTTCTAACCATCAAAGGCAAAGAAAAACAAGGCAGTGACTTGCCTGCGATGGAAGAAGTCATGCCGGAAGTGTTCTCTCAACTCAATGATGTCCGCGCCCGACTGGAGAAGCACTATCGGGACATGCAGGACATTGAGTTCACGGTGCAGCAGAACAAGCTGTATATGCTGCAAACCCGGAACGGGAAGCGCACCAGCAGCGCAGCCCTGCAGATTGCCGTGGATATGGTGCAGGAAGGACTGATCACCAAAGAAGAGGCGATCCGACGGATTGAGCCTCAGGCCCTGGATCAGTTGCTGCACCCGACCCTGGACCCCGATGCCCCCAAGGACCCCCTGTGCAAAGGCCTGCCGGCCAGCCCCGGGGCCGCCAGCGGGATCATCTGCTTCAGCGCCGATGAGGCTGAGGCCCTGGCCCGCAAGGGCGAGGATGTGATCCTGTGCCGGGTGGAGACCAGCCCGGAGGATATCCATGGCATGCATGCCGCCTCGGGCATCCTCACGTCGCGGGGGGGCATGACCAGCCACGCCGCCGTGGTCGCCCGTGGCATGGGACGAGCCTGCGTCTCCGGCGCCGGGGAGTTGAGCATCGACTACCGCAATCAGACGCTGCGCGCCCGTGGCCGGACCTTTAAGGCCGGCGATCTCATCACCTTGGACGGCTCCACGGGAGAGGTCTTTGTCGGTAACGTGCCCACCCTGCAACCGGAGTTGGGCGGCAGCTTTGCGATTCTGATGGCGTGGGCCGACGAGGTCCGTCGGATGCGGGTGCGCACCAATGCGGAGACCCCTGACGACGTGCAGACGGCGCGTAACTTCGGCGCCGAGGGGATCGGCCTATGCCGGACCGAGCATATGTTCTTCGATGCCGGGCGCATCATGGCCATGCGCCGCATGATCCTGGCCGACGATGAGGCGGGGCGCAGGGCCGCGCTGGCGGA
>CAZCBM010000157.1:0-8151 GCA_964496805.1 uncultured Rhodospirillales bacterium
ATCGCGGCTGCGGCGGCACTGGGTGTCGGTCCCACAACGGCAGAGGATCCCGGTGGAGGGACAAGCCCGGCCTGGGCATCAGTGGGGGTCGGCGTGGCCTCGGGCGTGGGGGTCGAGCCTTGATCGGCGGCAGGCTCAGAGGCGGCGGAGGACGCTGGGCCGGCGTTTAGGGCGGCCAGACGCTCCCGCTCCATCCGCTCCAGGGCCGCCAGTTGGTCGGGTGCCATCTGTTGCAGGAAGGAGCGCAACTCCGCATCGGAGGGGGGCTCCCCAGTGGGCTGAAGCTGCCGCATCAAAGCATCCGGAGAGGGGATGCCCGGTGGCCTCAGCCCGCCCAAGGCGCCGAAAGAGGGCGCTGCCGGGCTGCCGCCGGGGGCTGCCACCGGCGCGCCGGAAAGGCCGGGGGAAAGGGTTGAGGGGTTGGGTCCACCGGCGATCAGCGCCAGGTGTGGCGACGCCAGCAGGCCGGCCAGCAGCAGGCCTGCGCCCACCATCATGCCCACCAGCGCCATGACGGCCGGGGCCCAGCCGGAGGCTGCGCGCACCTGCGGGGTGGGCAAGAGGAACGGTTGGGCAGGCTGGGACGGGGGGACGACCCGCGTCGCCCGCACCTGCCATGCCTGCACCCGGGTCAGAATGTCGGCGGCCGCCAGGGCGTCCAGGCCCGGCAGGACGCCCAGCGTATCGGTGCTGCCATCCACCATGCTGGCATGCAGCACCAGGCCCTGACCGTCAGCCGCGGGGCTCAGGCCCAGATGGCTCAGGCGTGTGGCGTCAAGCACGAACAACTGAGCGCCGGTGGCGGTACTCAGCATCAGGCTGGCGCGACCGTCCGGCAAATCGGTGAGGCTCACGGCCTGGCTTTTGGTGGTCATGGGGTCCCTCAACTCACCGGGGCCTTCTTCTGCATGTGCTCTTCCAGGCCGAACACCGCCTCATCCACATCCGGCTCTGGCAGGGGGCGGCGGGTGGCCTTTTCGGCCTTGTAATGGGCGATGACGCCGGCGCTTTCCACATGGAAGGTGGGGCGGCCAGTATCGTTCATGATGTACCATAGGCCCCGGTCCTCCGGCTTCAGCCACAGGAACTCAGCGGAGGCCAACACCCCGCCCCGGACCCGGCAGAACTCCAGCATGCTGGCCAGCACCGTCTCCTCATAGGCGTGGAGGCGGGAGGCCTCGTTGATCCGACTCATGAGGTCACTATTTTTCAGCACGGACTGGATCAGCTTGGCCAGGACCGGGTCCTTCTTCATGGCCATGGCCACAGAGCCATGGGCTGTCCATCCCTTGCTGCACAGCGCCAGGATCTCCCGACCGTCCTTGATTTTGCGGGCGGCCTGCAGGGCGAACACTGCCACCAGCGCCTGGCGGTGCGGCGCCATCCGGGTCACCCCGCGGAATGGAAATTTAAGCTGTCGGATGAACGCTTCGCGCACACCCTCCCGGTCAGGCAGGCCATCCACCACCAGGATGCGGTGTTCATCAAGCCATTCCTCCGGCGTCATGCTTTCCCGCCAAACCCCGGACTTGTCCGTCATGGGGTTCTTGGCGATGGCGGGCAGGATGGCATGCCAGACTTTCGCCTGATAGCCGGCGAAGGCTTCCAGGTTCAGCTTGCGTCGGAACTTGCTGCCCTTATGGATAAAGAAGATATAGCCCGCCCCTGCCAGCAACAGCGGCATATAGAGCACAATGCTCACCAGCCGTCCGGTGCTGCTGGCCACCGTGGCGGCCACGGCGCTGGCATTCTCAATCCGTGTGGGGCGGATCCCCTGCAATTCGGTGATCACCCGATCGATGTAGGCTTCTTCCAGGTTATAGGGATCGTTGGACAGCCGCCGGCGCAGTTTGGAATACAGCGCGCGGCTCCCCTGCACCTCGTCATCCTCGCTGTTGGCAGAGAGGGCCAGAATCTCATCAATCAGCCGCGGGACCTGTCCGAAGCGGGGATGGACCTGCAATTCCTGACGACTAAACCCGGGTTTATAGGCGTCGTCCAGCATCGTGGCCACTTCCGATGGGCCATAGCTAAGCGCGATGGCATGGAAAAGGTTCTTCGGGTCCCCTTCCGAGATGCGATAGCAGCGCGAAAGAGGCCCGCGGCCCAAACCCAGCAGCAGACGCCTGCGCACCTCCTCCAGGGCTTGGTTCCGCGCCACCTGGCTCAAGCCTTGGTTCTGCGAACGGGCGAGCAACACCTTGCCCTCCCCTTCCAGAAAGGCCTGGGTGTCCTGGTCGCGACAGCCAGCCATGTCCTGGTAAAAGCCCACCACCGGAGCCAGCACCTGAGCCTTGGCCCAGCCCACCGCCATCCCCACGCGCTGTGCATCGTCCCGCAGGGTTTGCACGGCAATGGTGATCAGCACCGCAATCAGGCCAAAGCCCAGGATCACGGCCATGTCAGAATTGTCGGAATTGCCCTTGTCGGACATGCCTCAAAGCCCTCCCGCGCAGAGCCCCACCCCGCGCCGACCTACATTCCCCGCCACCTTACGCCAGCCGATCCGCCCCTGTCACGGCCACTTGTCACTGGTCCTGGTCAGTGGCGACCTAATCACGGCCTGGCGGGGGTTCCGTCGCCGTTCAGCAGCCCCATGCGTTCCTCGATGGTGCGCAGGGGGCGGACGCCGTTGGGGCGGTCGATCTTGATGATCAGCGGCTCCGGATAGCGGCGGGGCTGAGCGGCCGGAGCCGCTGGTGCGGCGGCCCCACCGGTGGCGCCATTGGCATAGCGCGGGTAGTGCTCCAGCACTTTGGACAGGTAAATCCGAGCCCGTGACGGTGTACGGGAGTGATAATGGGCGACACCGCGCCAAAAATTCCCGGCCTCCCGAATGCGGCTGCTGAGAATCCAGGCGCCGGCATCCACATTGAAGCAGCCGTTGCGGATCAAGTTTTCCCGCGTGGCCCGTTGGTCGATCCCATACCGGCGGGCAAGCTGGGGCACCCAGATCGTGTTGATCTGCATCGGCCCCAGATCCTGGGTGTCGTTGCTGTTTTGGCTGACGGTGCCGACACGGCCCCCCTCCACCTCCAACAGGGTATAGAGGATGGCGGGAGGGACCTGGTATTTACTGGCGGCAGCCAGGATACAGGCGGCGGGAATGGCAGCATTCATGACACAGAAAACCGCACGAAAGAGGACGGGCTGGGCATCGCGGAGAGCATGCGTCAGTGATAGCAGGTCAGCGCGCCCCGACACAGGGGGGATGCAGGGCCACGCTTTCGCTGGCCGGGCAGCGGTTGCTCAGGAGTGACACCTTGCGGCTGGCCAGACCACTGCGGAGACCGCCCACCCGGGCCTCGTAGCCGCCTGGAGCCTCGGCCCCGACGGGGCCACGCCATGGAGGAGATCGCCCCAGCGACCGCCAAGACACGGGCGCAGGGGATGCTGGTTCCCCATGGGTGCCCCCTGCTGTAAGCCCCGGTGGGATCACTGAGAGGCCAGAGCCTGCATGGCCTGAGCGGTTGTCCCTGATCACCAAACCTGATCACCAAACCCGCAACGGCCTCACCGGCACAGGCGGTTGAGACCACGACGGCGCAGGCCTTCGGTGTAGCCCTGGAGATCCTGGACCTGCTGGCGGTTGATGCTGCCCGTCCGGCTGTCTGCCCGGATCGGGCCGGTGGCCGCGGCCTCCAACGTGCTCAGCGCATCGCGCACCACTTCCTGCGCCACCAATCCGCCCTCGGCCAAAAACCCTTCCAGGCCGCCGCCCGTGACGGTATCGCACAGAACCTGAGCAGCAGCGGCTTCGGGATCCACCTGAGGCTGCGGCTGGGCCTGGGGTGAGGGGGGCGCCGTCCAGCCTGGGATCAAAAAGCTGCCTTGATGTTCCAGGCACTGGTAGGGCAGGGCCTGACATAGATCCTGTGAGACGGGGACATAGCTGGACAGGACATAGCCTGCGGGCACCATCAGCGCAGCTTCCCGGCGGGCGGCGGCACTGTCGGTGATGCCGCTGCCAGGACCCGGGCGCATGCGCAGCATGACCGGATTGCCGGCGGGGTCCCGTGCGCAGCGCGGCCCCAACTGCTGACATTGCTCTGCGGTCAGGCTCACCATGGCATCGAATACATAGCCCTCGAAAGCGCGCGCGCCCGACACCGGCAGCAGGACGAGACAAACGAGGCAAAGCAGTAAGCGGGCCATGATGAAGGGTCCTTGCAAAGATAAGGCGGAAGGGGCCGGAGGGATCAGGCGCTGGGTGCCTTCCGCACAAACGCAAGCCTGTCGGGCCAAGCCATCAAGCCCAGGCCCGATTGCCCGCCCGTGCTCCACACTTTCTCCACACTGCCTGATCCCGGTGAACCTGTCCAGCCGTCCCCTTGCCGCTTGCAAGCATCGCCATGGAGCATAGGACTTTGCAGGGGCAACGCCACGGAAGGGATCATCCAAGCGACCACCAAAAAGCTACAGCAGGGGACACTGATTCCAAATCGGAGCCGACTGCTGTAGCCTGTCGCTCTGGGGGGAAGGCTCGCCTATGGTGCGTCCCCTTTCGGACCGCTTGATCCGGCCAGAATGATTGCGGCGATTGGCGCGGGATAGACATGCTTTGGACGCCGCGGGCCGACCTTGCTTTAATGACGGACCCCTGACGCCGTGGCACCGGGATAATGCGCCTCTTCTTCGCTCTCATGCTGCCCCCTGCGATCCAGGACCATCTGTGCGAGGCCCAGGAGGGCTTGGCAGGAGCGCGCTGGGTGGAGACGGAATCCCTCCACCTGACCCTTCGGTTCCTGGGGGAACTGGACCGCCCCGATGCGGAGGAGGTGGCCGAGGCCATGCTGGATTTGCGCGCCCCGGTGGCCAGGTTCCGTCTGGCCGGGGTGGACATGTTCTCTGGCCCGCGGGGCGTGCGCAGCATCTGGGCCAAGCCTGACCCCGCCCCGCCCTTGGCTCACCTGGCGGCCAAGGTGGACCGTTTGAGCCATCGCGCGGGGCTGGCGCTGGAGCAACGGGCCTTCCGGCCCCACGTGACCTTGGGGCGGTGCGGGTCCTGCGATCCGGCCCGGGTGGGGGCCTGGCTTCAGCGCCACAGCACCTTGGCCACGCCCGCGTTCGAGGTCCCGGAGGTCAGCTTGGTTCTTAGTCATTTGGGGCGTTATGGCCCCTACTATGAGGTTGTGGCGACCTATCCGCTGGATACTGGTCCCTGCGTGGATCCCCGTTCTGGAGCCTCAGCGACCGCTGGGCCCCTGGCCGAGTGCTGGGCCGCTGGCGGAACCGCCTGCTGCCAACGCTGAGCCAGGAAGAAGCCGAAACCTTATCTTAAATCCCAGCCATCAAGGTGCTGAACGATCGTTCCTTTTCCCTGTTGGCTCCTGCCCCTTATGGCCCGGTTCTGCCCCCCCATCCTGCGCCGATGGCCCCGATCCTGGGCCGTGGTGGTGTTGGTCCTGACCCTCACTGGTTGCAAGACCGGCCCCGCCGGGGCCGATCCAGCCGGGGTGGCAGGGACGCCTGCCATGATCCATGTGGAAGGCCGTTTCGAGCCGCTGCCGGGGGCGGTTTGTCGCCCCCTGGCGGGCAGCCAGGACCCAGATATTCAGCGGTGGCAGACGGAACTGGACAGCCTGGATGTGGAATACTGCGTCCAGCAGTTCCGGGATCGGGGCATCACCTGGGTGCTGCAGAGTTTCCGCAGCAGGAACCACCCCACCGGACCGGTGTTCTTCCTGCCCCATGACGACGAGAACGCCGCGTTTGCGGCGGCGGTCTATGCGCTGAAAGTGTATGGCGGTGGCTTCATGGCGGTTTCCAGTCGCGGTGGCCGCGGCGGCCGCTGCCGCGCCGACGCCAGCGAAAGCCGCTGCAACTGCGGCATCGACCCCAATCGCAACTTCACCATGAGCCGATCCCGCCCCCGGTCTTGCCGAAGTTCCGTGGGCGGCTGTGGGCGCATTCGCCGGGGAGCACCCGGCTACACCAAGGCCGTGCGGACCTTTTTTGAGGCGTCGCCTTTCTATCGCCAGCGGGGCATCGTCATGGCCCTGCACAACAATGCCAACGGCTACTGGGGCGATGGTGAAGGGGGTCTGGGGGACTTCTCCATCCTGCGGGATCGTGAGGGGGCCCACTTCGCAGGCGTTCCCTTTCCTGGGGCGCTGAATGACGAAGACAATGTGCTGCTGACCTCCGGCAAACTGCCGTTCAGTGAGAACAGTCTGGCCCAGGGCGTGGTGCAGCACTTCAACCGGCGTGGCATCAATGTCCACTATGAGCACGTGCAGATCTCTGACTGCTCTCTGTCCAATGAAGTCACGCTCAACGAGTGGGCGGCCCAATACTACAACATCGAGAGCGAACAGGGAGACCTTGCCCATCAGGTGGCGATTCTGGACGCGCTGATGGGATGGTTGCAGGTGCCGCTGGCGCTGGATTTGGTGGCAGAACGCCAAACGGAGTGATCGACAGCTTGCACTCAGGCCCGGGGACGGTCACTTTAGGGTTCTGTTAATCCCTTGTTTGCCGCGTTGTCATGTGCCGCTCAATCCTGTTTGCCCTTGGGGTGTTGGCGTTGGTGTTGCTGGGGCCAGCCCGGGCCAGTTCTCCGCCGTCGCTGTCCGATCTGGCCGGGACGTGGTGTCTGGTGGAAGCCACCGCCATCAACCGGCCCGATGAGCCCGAGGACGCTTATGCGGCGACCTTGGAAATCTCCTCCCCTGATGATCCCGGGGCACGGGTCACCACTGGCAGCCTGCATATGACCTTCCTGCCAGATGGCAATTGGGCACGGCAGAGCCTGGACGTGCAGCAGTTTGAGGATGGCTCGCTGATCGCTTGGGGAACCGTGGAGGAAAGCGGGCCTCGTGGATGGTCGTCCGATACCCTTGGGCTGATGCTGAACGAGGCTGGAGAGCTGGCCGGACGCGGGGTGGACACCCAGCCTTTCCTGTATGAATACCGCTTCAGCCGGGGGCCTTGTCTCAGCGCGGTTTCCTAAGGGCGTCCTCAGCTTTCGTTGGTCTCGCCGCGCGCCATCGGGCTTTTCACATGCAGGCGATCGCCGAAGGAGGGCAGGCCGATGTTGCGTCGCTTAAAGCAGGCTATCTATGGGCTATCGGTGATTGCCCTGGGGCTGATGTTCTTTGTTGGTCTCAATGACGAGATGCGCCAGGAACTTCCGTGGCATCGCGAAGGCGGCATCGGCATCATGGTTTTTGGCGGCTTGCTGCTGCTGGCCTTGATGATGCGATCGGTCATGCGGTTCATTCAAGCTGTTCTGCTTGGGGCTGTGGGTGCGGGTTTCGCCTATGCCGCCTTTTCACTCCCGTATCAGGATTGGGAGTGGCAGAACTATATGTTCGTGGGGCTGGCGGCGCTATTTGGCCTGAATGTTCCGATCGCGTTACTGGGAGGGTACGATTTCCAGGACAGAAACACCGGTCTGGGCAAAGAGATCATCCAGGAAGGCACGAAGAGCGGCCTGGAAGAGATGCTGGAGGATTGACCCGATGCCCTGTTGAGGGCGTTGCGGCGGCGCAAAGCTCTTTTCTCAGGCGGTGGCCATCCAACGGCGACAGCAAGGGCCGGCTACCGCGGCGGCTGTGGCAAGGGAATATCGGGGAGCCCGGGCGCCGTTGCTGGTTCCAGCGACAGGGTCTCGCCGCTGCCAGAGAAGAGCGTGGCGGGAGCCAGGGGGGCAATGGCAGGCGGCTGTTCCGCCAACGGGGCGCGCAACGGGGCGTGCAGGACCATCAGTGATCCCGGGCCCGCGAAGATTGTTGCCGGTGCCAAGGGAACCGAAGGCTCGGGCGGAGGAACGGGCGCTACTGGGGCCGGGGGAGAGAGGGCCAGGAGCGTTCCAGGTTCAGCAAACACACCGGCTGGTGCGCGCACGGGCAGGGGGGCCGAGGGCGCTGAGTGGACCTGTGCTGGTGTTGGTGCTGCTACCGGGGGTGTCTGTGATCCCTGGGCGAGGGGGACCATTGCCCCTGCGCTGGCGAACACACTGGCGGGGGCCAGCGTCACGGCATTTGCGGGGGCGCCCAGCGCCCCGACCGCCGGGAGGAGGCTGGAAGGCTCAATGGCTGCGGGGGAAGCAGGGGCCCCTGGATCAGTGGCGGGAGCATTGGCAGAAGGGGGGGCGGAAGCGGTGGACCCAGCGGCCACCGTCGAAAGGGTCCCACCCTCAGCGAATAG
>CAZCBM010000158.1:0-8117 GCA_964496805.1 uncultured Rhodospirillales bacterium
GCAGAAGCTGACCCAGGCCGGCGTCGTCTATGGCACGCCCGAGTACCTCTCCCCGGAGCAAGCGCGGGGGCAGGCGGTGGGTCCAAAGGGGTGGCCGTCGCGGCCGGGAGCGACGCCGGGTCAGGATCAAGGGGCAAGACGGGCGCCGGCAACGGTCGCACGGCCGCTCCGTCCGCGATGTCGGGCGCCGTCGGTGGCGCCTGCCAAGCCGGGGTTAGGGCGGGCGGTGGGGACCGGGCCGGCAGCAAAGGGCGTGCAAGCGGCAAGGGGGCCGGCGCGTCGGCCATCTGCTGCAGCGTCGTGACCGTGCCAGGACCTGCGAAAAAAGCCGGGAGCGACGGTGCTGGGGTCATCGCCCCCCGCAGCGAATATATCTGCCCCGCCCCGGCGAAAGAGCCCGGAGCCTCCATCCCGTTGGCGGCTGTCCTGGCCGAGCGGAGGCGCAGTGGGTTTCCCGCGCCTGAGAAGACCCCAGAGCCTGGACCGGGTGTAGAACGCGAATTGAAGCTCACGGGGGCCGACAGGTCCGGCGCGGCGGCAAGTCTCTCGGCGGCGGTTTCTGAGACAGAGCCCGCCCGCTGGCTCAGGTAGGCGCGCTGGGCGAGTTGGTTAAACGGAGGCGCGCCGGTCAGCGCTTCCGCGGGCAAGGGTTGCCAGAGGCCCGCAAGGGCCATCCCTTCCCTTGGGGCGCTGGTCAAGGCCGCCAGGGCGGACAATGGCAGCAGGGAGGGCACGGGCGGCAGAGCGGGTGTCGGGCTTTTGGCCAGCGTTGCCCGGGCCTGCATGCGAGCCACCTCCAGCGCCGGGCTGTCCGCCTCGGGCGTCGGGGCCGGCTCGATCAGACCCCAGTCCCGCGCCAGTTCAACATGGCCGTCGTTCATGGCCCAGATCATGGTGTGAAACAGGCCGAAAAGGAACAGGCCGCCGATCACCAACATGCGGACCCGCACGCTCTCCCGCCGATTGGCCACCTCCTCCATCCCATCGCGCATGGCGTTGGAGGCGTTCTGTCGTTCCTCAAGATAGACCTTGTGAAAGGCGTTCCAGTCCCGCACCGGCATCTCGGCGCGCAGGGCCTCCAACTCGGCCACCTGCTCGGTCTCGATATCTTCCGGGTCCGTGCCCCGCCGTGCTGCCAGGATCAGTTCCTGCATATGCCGGGCGGCCAGGGCGTTGATCAGCTCCCGGTTAGGATAGCGGCGCTCGACACCGGTCTGCAGCGTTCTGGCCATGAAACTCTCCCCCCGACGGGACGCGGGGCTACTCCACCCAAACTAAGCCGCGGCTCCCCGATCCGCCAGGGGCCACGCCCCCTGGAGGCCAAGCTTCCGGGGGGCCAAAGCACCCGGGCCGGTTTGCCGGCCGACCGCCCCTGAGGTGCACAATCCAAACGCCCAGGCCAAACACCCAGGCCAAACGCCCAGGAGCGACTGCGTTTCTCCACCCAGCGTACCAGCGCTTTAGGCAACTTCTGGGGACCAAGCAAGGGGGGTGCCGATGGCAGATCACCGATGCACCGCGGGAGCCACGTCCCGCCGTTGCTCGGATCACCTTTCCCGAGGACCGCCATCGTCAAGAAGGTGCCGTAAGACCGTGGCCGGATCATGGCAGGTGCGCAAATAACACGCACCCAGTATCGGGTTTCGCTGGGGCGGCCGCACCTGATCGTGCTTGCCCTGCACCCTTGGCGTTCAAACCGTGGCTGCTTTAGCCGCGCAGGCTGCCGCCGGCGTGCTTTTCCACCGCCGCCACGATCTTGCTGCTGACAGCCTCGATCTCCTTATCGGTGAGGGTCGCCGTCTGGGGCTGCAAGGTCACCCACACCGCCAGAGATTGTTTGCCCTCCGGCACACCGGCCCCCGTATACACATCGAACAGACCCACGGCACTGATCAACTGCTTGTCGGCGTTGGCAATGGCGCGGGTCACCTTGTCCGCCGGCAGGTCGGCTGACACCAGGAAGGCGAAGTCGCGGGTCACAGGCTGGAAATTGGACAGTTCCAGCTTGGGCCTGCGGGCGCCCTGGCCCGGCTTGCGCTTGGGTTGTGGGACCCCATCCAGGAAGAGTTCAAAGGCCACCGGGCGCCCGGAAACATCCAAGGCCTCCAGGGCCGCGGGGTGGACCTCACCGAAATGGGCCAGAACCTTGGCCGGTCCCAGTTGCAGGCTGCCGCTACGTCCTGGGTGGTACCAGGCAGGCCCCGGGGTTGCCACCTGAAGCTTGTCCGTCGCCACGCCCAGCGCCTCCAACAGGGCCAGGGCGTCGGCCTTGGCGTCGAACACATCCCAGGGCTGGGCCGGCTGGCTCCAATGACGCGGCCCACGATTGCCCGCGCGCACCGCGGCGGCAACCGGTTGCTGGCGCTGGGGCAGGTCTTGGCCGAAAACGGTACCCACCTCAAACAGGCTGACGTCGCCGTGGCTGCGGTCCGCATTGCGCTGCGCCGCCTGCAACAGGCCCGGCAGCAGGGAGGGCCGCATGATCTGTAGTTGCTCAATGATGGGATTGATCAGCCGCAGCGGCTCGGAAACGCCGCCGAAGGCGCCGGCGGCCTGCTCCTCGATAAACGCCCAACTGACGATCTCCGACAGGCCACGTTGAGCCAGCAGGCGACGGGCGCGGATGGCGCGACCCTGGGCAGGGGTGGGCGCCGGTCGGGGCAGCGCCGGATCTGGGTGCATCGGGGTGGCCGGCATCTTGTCATAGCCGTGGACCCGCAGCACCTCCTCCACCAAATCGGCCTCCCCATCGATATCCGGGCGCCAGGTGGGCGTCTGCACCTTCAGGGTTTCGGCGTCCCGATCCACGATGGTGAAGCCCAGGGCCTCCAGGATCCGCACCTGTTCAGCTTCCGGCACGTCGACGCCGCCCAGGCTGGCGGCACGGGACAGACGCAGGGTCAGGGTCCGGGTGGGGTCCGGTGCCTGCCCGGCCGCAACGGGGTCGGATGCCTCGCCGCCACAAAGGTCCAGAATAAGCCGGGTGGCGCGCTCCATCCCCTCCCACGCAAACGCAGGATCCACGCCCCGCTCGAAGCGGTATCGCGCATCGGAGTTGATCCCCAGTCGCCGGCCGGACGCAGCCACGGCCTTGGGATCGAACAAGGCCGTCTCCAGGAAAACCTCTGTGGTCTCCGGCTGCACGCCGGTGGCGGCGCCGCCGATGACGCCGGCAATGCCCTGTACGCCCGCATCGTCGCAGATGCTGAGGATGCCTTCGTCCAACTCATAGGTCTTAGTGTCCAGGGCCTCCACGCTTTCGCCTTTGGCGGCGAAGCGTACATGGATGCCGCCGGTGAGCTTGGTGGCGTCGAAAACGTGGAGCGGGCGACCATACTCCAGCGTCATCAGGTTGGTGATGTCCACCAAGGCGCTGATGGGGTTTTGACCCACGGCCTTCAGTCGGTCCTGGAGCCACTGCGGACTGGGGCCATTCCGCAGTCCACGAAAGTGGCGACCAATGAACAGGGAGCAGGCGGTGGGGTGGTCCTGCGGCAACGCCAGACGCGGCGTGATGGGGCAGGCATAGCTTCCGGGAACCGGCTCAAACGGGTCCGGCTTGAGCCGACCGAGCCCGGCGGCCGCCAAGTCTCGGGCCACGCCCCGCACGCTGGCGCAGTCACCGCGATCAGGCGTCAGATCAATATCGATGACGGGATCATCCAGGCCGAACACCTGGGCGAAGGGAACACCAACGGGGGTGTCGGCCGGCAGGTCAATGATCCGCTTGTGATCGTCGCTGAGCCCCACTTCCTTCTCGCTGCAGAGCATGCCGTTGCTGGCTTGGCCGCGAATCTTGGTGGCTTTCAGGGTGAGATCGATGCCGGGGACATAGGCGCCTGCCGGTGCGAAGATGCCCACCAGCCCGGTACGGGCATTGGGGTCGCCGCAAACCACCTGGGTCTCGCCCTCGGCTGTCAGTACCCGGCACACCCAAAGCTTGTCGGCGTCGGGATGCTGCGTCGCCTCCAGCACCTTTGCGGTCCTGAAGGCTGCAAACGCCGCCGCCCGATCCTCAATCCCATCCACCTCCAGGCCCAACAAGGTCAGGGTGTGGGCGATCTGTTCCAGGGAGGAGTCGGTCTCCAGATGCTGCTTCAACCAGGAGAGGGTGAACTTCATGGCAACGGGGTTCCATCAGCGGGGGCGGTGGCCGGGCGGAAGGTCGGCAGGCAATGCAACGGCGGCTTCCGGCTGATGGGGATAGGGCGGGTGGCGCCCCGGGGCAAGGGCTGGCAGCATCAAGCGCTGGGTCGGCTTGAGGTGTCCGGCCCACAGATCAGGTGATGCTGGCCGCCCCCTTCAGCGCCAAGATGAAGTCGGGCGAGGCCGGATCCGCCGTCAGAAGCGCCTGGAAGCGGCGACCGATCAACCCCAGTGTCTCCTCAAATGCGGCCCGCTGGGCGTCGGGTTCCTCCACGGCGGCCGGATCCGGCATGCCCCAGTGGATAACGGTTGTTGCCCCTGGAAAGAAGGGGCAGCTTTCCGCGGCGTGGTCACAGACGGTGATCACGATATCGACCTTGGGCGAGTCCACCCGTTGGAACTCGTCAATCCTTTTACTGCGTAACTGATCAATGCTGTACCCGTTCTCCTTTAGCACCGTCAGGGCCATGGGATGGGGCTGGGATTTGGGGTCACTGCCGGCGCTGTAGGCACGCAGCCGAGGGGCGCCATGGTGATTGATCCAGGCTTCGGCCAGGATGCTCCGGGCCGAGTTGCCCGTGCACACAATCAGGACAGAAAGGGGAGTAAGTGCCATGGAAAGCAGCCCTGGGTTATCTGGATAGGCGTAGAAGTTAAGGGGTCGTGTCCTACATTCGGGATGGCAGCCTTTCGGGAGCGGATCAATGATCGAATGACGGCCAATCGCAACGCCTTCGAACCTTAAACCTGCTCCCCATGACTTACCAAATCATTACCCTGTTTCGGGATAAGTAACTGAATCGTAACCAAAAAGTTTGATGCCACCGATTGGCCGAAAGCCTCCGGCGCGGTATACCTAAGGGCATCTTGTCCCGATTGTCGCCCGGTGGTGTCCCCAATGTTTCCAAATCCTGACGACACGTCTCGCTCCCTTTCGCGCCGTGGCGCCCTTCGCAGGATTGGGGCTGTTGCGTGCCTACCCGCCGCAATGGGTCTGCCCATGGCGACAGCCGCCCATGCTCAGGTTACCGAGGCTGGCTTTCAGCAATACAAGGCACAGGTTCGCGCCCGGGCCGCGCGCTCGGGTATCTCTGATGCGGTCTTGCGGCAGGCACTGGACCCCGCGCAACTGGACCGTGAGGCCATTGAGCTGGACGGCCGCCGCCCGGACAGCGGCAGCCGCCAGCGGACCTTTGCGGAAAACCTTGGCCGCCGCGTCGGGGAGTTCACCGTGAATAGGGGCCGGGAGCTGTATCAGCAACATCGACAGCTGGTTCACGCCGCCGGCAACCGCTATGGCGTGCCGCCCACCATTCTGATCGCCCTATGGGGGACGGAGACGGCTTACGGCCGCTATACGGGCGGGCACAAGGTGATCGATGCAACCCTCTCGCTCGCCTACGAGGGCCGCCGGCGGCAGTTGTTTGAGGACAACGTCATCGAAGCGCTGAAGATCATTCAACAGGGCCACATCCGGGCAGAGGACATGACCGGCAGTTGGGCCGGTGCCATGGGCCAGTGCCAGTTCCTGCCGGCCAGCTTCAACGCCTATGCGGTGGACTTCACGGGCGATGGTCGCAAGGACATCTGGAACACGCTGGGGGACGTGTTTGGCAGTTCTGCCAACTATCTGGCCAGCAACGGTTGGCGCGTAGGCGAGCGGTGGGGGCGTCCCGTCCGACTGCCGTCGGGGCTGTCCCGTTCCTTGATCGACAGTTCCGTGCGTCGCACCGTGGATCAGTGGTCCGCCCAGGGGGTTCGGGCGGATAATGGTGCGCCCTTGCCCAGGAGTGACATGCAGGGCCACCTGCTGCAGCCGGACGGCGCCGGCACTCAGGCGTGGCTGTGCTATCACAATTTCCGCGTGCTCAAGCGCTGGAACAATTCCAACCTGTTCGGCGTCACCGTCGGCACCTTGTCGGATCGCATCGCATGAGACAGCTCCCTCGCCTCCTCCTTGCCCTGGGGCTCAGCGCCCTGCTGAGCGCCTGCGGTTCTTCCGGCCCCAAGGGACCTGACCTGGGGACGGGCTCCGACCATACGGACACCGCGCGACTGCCCCTGGAGGCCACGCGACACGGTGGCCGCTACAAGATCGGTGCGCCCTACACCGTCAAGGGCCAGCGCTACTATCCGGAGGTGGACTATGCCTATGACGAGGTGGGGGACGCCAGTTGGTACGGTCCCGGCTTTCACGGCAAGCGCACCGCCAATGGCGAGATTTATGACCAGAACCTGATGACGGCAGCCCATCGGACGCTGCCTATGCCAAGTTTGGTGCGGGTGACCAACCTGCGCAATGGCCGGTCGGTGGTGGTCCGGGTGAACGACCGCGGTCCTTTCCATGACCGGCGCATCATCGACATGTCCGCCGCCGCCGCCGACGCCCTGGGGTTCCGCAATGCCGGCGTGACAGAGGTGCGGGTGACCATCCTGGAGGCCGAGAGCCGGCGGCTCGCCGCCGGTGAAAGCCTGAGCTTGAGTGATATAGGCTCTGTCCGTGCGGCCGATCCGGTGCGCTCGCGGCCGGAGATGGCGAGCCTGCCGTCTGTCCCGACGCCGCCGGTGGCGGTGCCGCCGGTGCCGGTGATGCCGGTGCAGGGCGCTGCGGCCGTGGCGCCAATGCCGGTGATCCCGGGCGTGCCGGATCTGGGGATTATTGGGGAGGGCGATGCCGACTACGCCGATGCCGACCTTCCGGCTACGGTGGACCCGGTGGGTGATCCTTCCCTTTTTCCAGGCGCCATGACCCCGGCGGTCGATCCCTCGGCCACCGCGGCGGGGGGCATTGTTCCCGCGTCAACCGGGGTGGCCCCCGCCGCCCCCGCTGGCGTCGGGACAGGTCCAGCGGCCACCACCGGGGTTGAAGCAGCGCGGACGGCGCCGCGAGTCTCCACAGGTCATGCCCGCACGCGGCCATTGATTGTCAGGGTCGCCCGCACCAGGGACAAGGACAGAGCAACCCAGGCGTTGAACCGACTGGCTCCGTTCGGCAATGCTCAGGTGGACATCGCCCAGGACGATTTGTTTTCCGACCCCCTCTATGAGGTCTTTATTGGGCCGTTGCCCGCCGATGAGGCTCAGGCCTTGCTGGGCCGTGTACAGCAGGCTGGGTTCACGGAGGCGGCGCTGGTGCCCCAGGGCGCCAGCTGACCGCTCGGCCGGGAGGACCTTCCCCGGCCAAGCCCCCGGTCTGGATTCCCATCGCCCACCATGCTGTAACAGGGACCGTCATCATCCGCCCTTGCCCCGTTGACCCTGTTCCCCATGGCCGACCCGTCTGCTTCTGGCTTTCCCCGTGTCCATCAGCCCCCGAGCCACCCAGGCCGGGGCCTTTTCGTGACGCTGGAAGGGGGAGATGGCGCTGGCAAGACCACGTTGATCCAGGGCTTGTCGCGCCGTTTGGCGGCGTACGGGCACCGGCTCACCGTCACGCGGGAGCCCGGCGGTACAGAAGGCGCTGAGGCCATCCGGCAATTGTTGATCACGGGCAGCGGTGACCGGTGGGAGCCTCTGGCGGAAGTGCTTTTGCTTTATGCTGCCCGCCTGGACCATGTGCGCCGCGTGATCCTGCCCGCTTTGGCCGCGGGGGAGATCGTCTTGTGTGACCGTTTTGCCGACAGCACCCTGGCCTATCAGGGTTTTGGCCATGGTCTGGGTCACGAGGCCATCGCCACGGTCCGGCGGCAGACGCTGGGGGATTTTGGCCCTGATCAGACCCTAATCCTGGACCTGTCCCCCCAGGAGGGACTGGAGCGCACCAGCGCCCGGCGCGGTGATGAGCATCGGTTTGAACAGATGGAGCGGGCGTTCCATGAGCGGCTCAGACAGGGCTTTTTGGCGATTGCCGCTGATGAGCCCCAAAGGTGCAGTGTTCTTGATGCCACCCAGGGGGCAGAGACGGTTTTGCAACAGGCGCTGGCGGTCCTGACGCCCCACCTGCCGGTGCCGGCGGGCGCTGCCAACGCGGG
>CAZCBM010000159.1:0-8112 GCA_964496805.1 uncultured Rhodospirillales bacterium
GCGCGCACCGCCGCCGGGATCACCGATTGCCGCCTGAGCCCTTGAGGCCGTCGGCATCATCGGGCTGTCTAGGCACCGTGAGGGATGGGGGCACCTTAAGGGATGGGGGGGCGTGAGGGATGGGGGGGGGCGTCGACCCGCCCGCCCTCATCGCCACGGCGAAAGGGCACAGTTGGGCCACGGCGGGGCGCTATTCTCCCTGCTGAAACAGACGACCGGTCTGGCGCGCAGCCTGAAAGCCCTTCCAGAAGACCCAGGTGCCCAGAACCAGATACAGCGCGTTCAATCCCAGCGCGGCGCCAAGATGCCCCCACGAGAACACCCCGTCGATCAGAACGCCGCGCATGCCCTCGAACGTGTGGGTGGAAGGCAGTGCCAGGGCCACTGGCTGCAACCAACCGGGCAACGCCTCAACCGGGTAGTAAATGCAGCTAATGGGGGCCAGTAGGAACACGCTCATCCACGCCAGCCCCTCCGCCCCCGCTCCCAGGCGCAGGATCAGCGCGATGATGCCCAGCGCAATGGCCCAGCCCATCACCACCATGTTGAAGAAGAACGCCACGAACCCAAGGCCCAGGCTCAGGGGCTGGAAGTCAAAGAACAACGCCGCCAACACCGCCGCCGGCGCCAGCCCGATCAGCGAGCGCAGGACGGAGATCAACAGCAGCCCCGTCACCCACTCCCACGGGCGCAACGGGCTGACGAACAAGTGCCCCAGATTGCGCGACCACATCTCCTCCAGAAACACCATGCTGACCCCCAATTGGGCGCGGAACAGCAGGTCCCAGAACAGGACGGCGGCGATCAACAAGCCAACGGCGTTGGCGAAATAGCCCTCTTGGGTCTGAAGAAACAGGCTAAAGAATCCCCACAGCAGGATCTGGACGGTGGGCCAATAGAACAGCTCGAACAGCCGGGGGCCTGATCCCCTCAGAAGATAGACATAGCGCAGCACCAGCGCCTGAATGCGGGTCCATGACCCGCGGGTGGGATGGATGGCCGCCAGGGCGTCCACGGCCCGGGTGTGCTGGGCCTGGGCCTGGGCCACGGACTGTGACTGGACCTGTGACTGGACCTGGGGCGGGCTCTGCGTCTCAGGGGCAGGAGAGGAGGGATCGCTGGCGCTCATTCGGCGGCCTCCGGCCGGGATGCGGTGGCGCTGGCCGCAGGCTCGCGGGCAATGTCCAGGAAAACCTGCTCCAGGCTTTGCCGGCCATAGCGGTCCAACAAATCGGCCGGCGTCCCCCGATCAACAATCTGCCCCCGGCGCATCATCAATACGCTGGAACATAGGCGCTCCACCTCACCCATATTGTGGCTGGCCAGCAAAATGGCGGTGCCGCTGTCTCGGCACACCCGCTCCAGATGCCCACGCACATGATCAGCGGTGTCGGGATCAAGGCTGGCCGTGGGCTCATCCAGCAGCAGCAGATCGGGGCGGTTTATCAGGGCCTTGGCCAGGGTGACGCGGGTCTTTTGTCCCGCGGATAGGGTCCCGGTTTGACGCCCCAGCAGGTCCCCCAGATCCAATTCCTCAGCCAAGGTCTGGATGCGCTGACGCACCCCTTGCACGCCATACAGCTTGCCATAGACCATCAGGTTTTCCCGCACCGTCAACCGGTGGGGCAAGTCGACATAGGGGCTGCTGAAGTTCATGCGGGCCAATGCCGCATAGCGCCCCGTGTCCAGGTCATGGCCTAGGATGCTGATATGCCCGAGTGTTCGGGTCATCAATCCAAGCAGGATGGCGATGGTGGTGGTCTTGCCAGCCCCATTGCCGCCCAGCAAGCCCGTGACTGCCCCATGGGGCACCTGAAAGCTGATGTCGTCCACCGCCACCACATCGCCAAAGCGCTTGGTCAAGCCATGGACGACGATGGCCGGAGGCCGATCAGCCGGTGGTGTGGGGGAAGGGGAAGCCATGGGCGCTGTCCTGGGAAGGGTCCGTTTCGAGCCAGAAGGGATATAACCCCAATGGTTGCCACTGCCAGCCATGTGATCAGCCCGCCGGGACCTGAAGCCGATGGGCAACGCCGGGTGCGCCTGCGGCTGTTGCTGATGCAGCGGTGGGTGGCCATCGCTGGACAGTTGCTGACCGTGCTGGTGGTCAGCTTTGCGTTGGGCATCCAGTTGGAGTGGGTGCCCATCCTCTCCTTGATCGGCCTCTCTGCCACGCTCAACATGTCAGCCTTTTTGCGGCTGGGGCGGGAGCCGTGGCTCAAGGACAGGGCCGCCTTCAGCTTCATCCTGTACGACACCATTCAGTTGACCCTGCTGCTGATCCTCACCGGCGGCATCCTCAACCCGTTCAGCATATTGATGCTGGCGCCAGTGACAGTGGGGGCGGCGATCCTGTCCCGCCGCTACACCATTTGGATCACGGCAGTGGCCGTGGTTGGGCTCAGCGTCATGTGGGTGTTTCATCAGCCTCTGCCCTGGCCGGATGGGACCGCGCTTCAGCTTGATCGGTTGCACGAGTTCGGGATCTGGTTTGCGTTGGTCCTCTCCTGCCTGTTCATGGCCACCTACGTCTTTGGCGTGGCTGAGGAGAGCCGACGGCTGTCGGAGGCCCTGGCCCACACCCAAACCGCCCTCAACCGGGAGCAGAAGGCGTCCGCCCTGGGGGCGCTGGCCGCCTCCGCCGCCCACGAGTTGGGATCCCCGCTGGGCACCATTGCTGTGGTGGTGGGCGATCTGCTGAAGGACCATCCGGAAGAGGGCATGCTGCGCGATGACCTCACCTTGATGCACGAGCAGGTGCACCGGTGCCGGGAGATTTTGACCGAGTTATCCCGCAGCCAGAAGTCCGACGCCTCCGACGATCCCTTCCGGTACATGCGCCTGATGCCCCTGGTGGATGCCATCGCCGCCCCCAGCCGCAACGACACCATCAGCTTCGAGGTCGTGCGGGTTCGCGGTGACCGCGAGGACATGCCCGTGGGGGAGCGCTCGCCGGAATTCGTCCACGGGCTGACCAACATCATCAACAACGCCATCAGCTTTGCCCGGACGCGGGTGGTGGCGGAGTGCGGATGGGACGATGCCCATGTGGTGATCCGCATCCGCGATGATGGTCCCGGTTTCCCGCCTGCCCAATTGACCCGCCTGGGCGAGCCCTTCCGCAGTTCCCGCGCCGGCAATGAGGGGCACATGGGTCTGGGCCTGTTCATTGCACAAACGCTGCTGGGCCACACCGGCGCTTCCATCCGGCTGTTTAATGCCCGGGCAGGTGGAGCGGTGGTGGAGATGACTTGGCTGCGGGGCAGCTTTGACAAGTCGTCCCTCGTGGGGGCAACGCCGCTGGCCGAGCCACCCTGCGGCGCCGCGCCCAACCCTGCGTGGAGCACCTGCGGTCCCTCCAACATCACCCGGCAGAGCGCCTCCCCCGATGGCGCGAACGACGCTTGATCGCAGGGCCTTAATAGGTCAACGTCGTTTCATGCAAAGGTTTGTTCGGGGAGAGTGACATGAGTGGACGTTCAGCCGGGCGGCACAATCGGGGTTTCGCCCAGCGGCAACGGGGCGCCACAGCCATGACCTATTCGCTGGTGGTGGGCTTGGTTGCCATTGCAGGCATTACCGCTGTGACCCGTGTGGGCTCCTCCGTGGATGAGTTGTTCACGGAGGTGGCCAGCAGCCTGGATAGTGCGGAACGGTCCGGCCCGGGATCCGCCGCGACGCCCACCGCAACGCCCACCGTGACGCCAAGCGCTACCCCGTCCCCAACAGCGACCATCGACCCTGGGGCCAATCGTCTTGTCCTGCCGGGCGGAACCATCATCAATTGCCTCAGCGGACTTACAACCGACGCCAATAGCCTTTTCTGCGATCAGCCTATTTTCAACAACACGGTGTAGGAGGATTTTTTCCCTGGCGGTCATTCCGAAGGTAATAACACCCATTACTTCCAAACGGATATTGGGGCCGCACTTGGCTATGCCGGATCATATTCGGTAGGCGCCAATGCTTATGGCTGTTTCGGCACATCGGACAATGAATTTCGATGGTGTGATGGGGAACTGAAACCCTATCCCGCAGAAAGCTGCACCTCCGACAACTATCAATTGAATAATGGCTGCAAGATTTTCAGCTCCTTCACCTTGTACCGGGACAATAGCGGTAGCTTTGACGCTGATTGACATGGATGGCCTTTGAGGCAAAGGCGCGGGGCTTGAGGTGGCTGAGGGGCGGGGGCCAATGGTATCCCTCCCCCATGAACTCGGTGTCTTCCATTGCCCTATCGGGCCTTTCGGCACAAAGCACGCGCCTGAATGGCGCGGCCCGTAACATCGCGCGCCTGACAACCACGGCACCCACCGGGAAGCCGGAGCAGGTGCCAGTGCTGACAACCCAGCAATCCAGCGCGCCAGGGGGCGGCACCCGGGCCGATTTGGTGGCTCGTCCCAACAGCGCCCTCTTGATCCCCGATCCCAGCAGCCCCTTCGCGGATGCGCAGGGGACCGTGCTCGCCCCTGGGGTGCCTCTGGCGGAGCAGGTCAGCACCCTGATCCAGGCGGAGAAGACCTACGCCGCCAACGTGGACGTGCTGAAGGTGGACAGTGCCATGATGGACGCGTTGCTGGACTTGGTCTGAGCGCGTTGCGCCAGCATAAGGTTATCTCCAACCCCACGCCCCCTCCTGGCGTTTCTTTGGCCGACCACCCGTTGCATTGATACTGCCGTGGGTGGGCGAGGTCGGTGGGAACCGCGCTGTAGCAGGGGACACAGATTTGCAATCGGCGCCCCTGCTGTCGTTTCTTGGTGGTCGCTCGGATGATCCCCTCCCCAGCGTTGCCACTTCGGGGTCCTATGCTCTGAACGCGCACCGGGGCCGCTTGGCGTCCGTCCCCCTGGCTCTATTTGTGCGTAGGTCAGTTGCCCGTCCCCTCGCCCTGCACCGATGCACAAGAAGCCCCACCTGCCAGAAAAGCCCTGCCTTGTCTGTGGGCGCCCGTTCAGTTGGCGCGCCAAGTGGCGCGACTGCTGGGACGAGGTAAAATATTGCAGCGAGCGGTGCCGTCGCAACCGCAGTTCGGCCAAATCCGGCACTGGCCAAGACGGCCCGCCCCCTGACACGGCTCGCTCATGACCGGGCCCGCCCCCGGCCCCTGCGTGGTTTGGTTCAAGCGAGACCTTCGGGTGAGCGATCATGCACCCCTATCCGCAGCCGTTTGTGAGGCCAGGGCAAAGGGGTGCGCGGTGCTCCCTCTCTACATCGCAGAGCCTGACTGGTGGGCTCAATCGGACATGGCCGGCCGACACTGGGATTTCATCCGGGAATGCCTCATCCCCTTGCGTAAGGACCTGGCAGCGCTGGGTCAGCCCCTGATCGTGCGGGTGGGGGAGGCCGTGGCGGTGTTGGAGCATCTCCGCTGCACCCACGGCATGACCAGCCTCCACAGCCACGAGGAAACCGGCACCGCCTGGACCTTCGCCCGCGACCTGGCGGTTCAGCGATGGGCGCGCCAGCATGGCATCCCCCTGCGGGAGGTGCCGAGCAATGGGGTTGTCCGTCGCCTGCGCAGCCGCGATGGCTGGGCCGCGCTGCGCGATGCCCGCATGGCCCAACCGCTGGTTCCGGTGCCTGAGCACCTGCCGCCGGTGGATGGCCTCGATCCTGGTCCGCTGCCCAGCGCTGAGGCCTTGGGGATCGCCCCTGACCCCTGCCCGGATCGCCAATGGGGGGGATCGCCTCTGGCAACGGACCTATTGGAGAGCTTCCTGACCCAACGGGGCCGCGACTACACCCCCGCCATGGCCAGCCCGGTGACGGGCTTCGATGCCTGCTCCCGCCTGTCGCCGCATTTGGCCTGGGGCAGCATCAGCATGCGCCAGGTCCAGCACCGTCTGGACCGCCATCAGGCGGCCTTGCGTGGCCAACCGCCGGAGCATCGTAAGGGCTGGACCTCGGCGGCCCGCAGTTTTGGCTCACGCCTCTATTGGCGGTGTCACTTCATTCAGAAGTTCGAGGATGAGCCCGCCATCGAGCATCACAATATCAACCGGGCGTTCGACGGCATGCGGGAAGAGGCCTTCTCTGAGGCTCACTTTCAGGCCTTCGTGGCGGCCCGCACGGGCTATCCCTTTGTGGATGCCTGTCTGAGGGCGTTGCAGGCCACCGGCTGGATGAACTTCAGGATGCGGGCGATGTTGATGAGCTTCGCCGCGTATCATTTGTGGCTGCACTGGCGCGAACCAGCCTTGCACCTGGCCCGACTGTTCACCGACTACGAGCCGGGGATCCATTTCAGCCAATGCCAAATGCAGTCCGGCGTCACGGGGATCAACACCCCGCGCATCTACAGCCCCATCAAGCAAAGCCAGGACCAGGATCCGGAGGGGCATTTCATCCGCCGGTGGGTGCCAGAACTGGCGGGCCTACAGGGCAAAAGCATCCATGAGCCCTGGAAGGCGCGTCCCCTGGAGCTGGAGGCCGCGAATATCCGCATGGGGGAAACCTACCCGTTGCCCATCGTGGACCATGCCACGGCCATGAAGGCGGCCAAGGACCGGCTGTTTGCCTATCGACGTCAGGAGGGCTTTCAGGAGGCCTCAGCCAAGGTCTATCAGAAGCATGGCAGCCGCAAACGCCCCAGCGACCGCGGCGATGGGTTCCCCAGCCGTGGCGGTCGGCGGTCCCGCAAACCCGGTGCAGATCAGGGGCAACTGGATCTCTGATGGGAACCCCTTAGGCCCCTTGGACATTCGCTTGCTATGTTTGAGCATCTCCGCTTCTTCCGGCGTCGCCTGCCCAATAGCTTCTGGTTTCTGCCCCTGTTGGGCTGCCTGCTGTGTCTGGGGTTGGCCGTGGCCTTGCGGATGGCGGACAGCCGTCTGGCGCTGCAGGATCTGGGACCCGCTTGGGATTTTCTCGCCATCGCACCGGCGAACGCCTCCACCGTCTTGTCAACCATCGCTGGCGCCATGGCCACCATGGTCTCGCTGGTGTACTCCCTGACCCTGGTTGTGTTTACCCTTGCCGCTGGCAACCTTGGCCCACGCTTGCTGGAAAGCTTCTCCAACAACCGTGTCAATCAATTCACCATTGCCATCACCGGCGGGACGTTTTTATTCAGCTTGTCCGGTCTTTATCTGATGGAACTGGAAGGCCAGGCACGACTGACGGTGGCTGCTGCCATTTTTTTGGCCGTCCTATCCATCGCTACGCTGATTTACTTCGTCCACGACGTGGCGGGACGGGTTTTGGTGGACAATGAAGTGGCGCGAGCCGCCAGCCGGCTGGACAAGGCCGTGGACAAGGCATTTCTCTGCGCCCCTGCCGAGCCTGCCGTGGTGCCGACGCGCACCACCATCTTTACCAAGACCCTGGTGGCAGAGCGGGAAGGCTATATCGTCAGCCTCGACCCGGCAAAGATCGTGGGCTTGGCCAAGACCCACAACGGGATCATCACCTTGCGTGTGCAGCCGGGTGATTTCGTTATCCCGGGGATGGTTCTGGCGGACCTGCGCACGGATACTGAGCCGGGGGACGTCCCCTTGGAGCGCCACATCGTCTATGGCGCCGCCCGTACCGCTGATCATGACGTTCTGTTTGGGGTGCGCCTGTTGGTGGAGATTGCGCTGCGGGCGCTCTCACCCGGGATCAACGACAGTTACACCGCCGTCTCCTGCGTGGATCATCTCAGCCGCCCGCTATCCTGCGTCGTGCAGCGTCATCCCCGCTCTGCCGTCCTGAAAGATGCTGCGGGGGATAGTCGCGTGGTCCAGCCGGTGATTGATGCCGAAGGGGTGTTGTCCAAGGCGCTGGGCCCGCTGCGCCGCAACGCGCGGGACAACCTCATCCTTCAATCGGCGCTGTTGCAGGCATTGACCCGGCTGGCAGCCCTAAGCCTGCCCGCCTATCGGCCCATAATCCGACAGCACATTGATCTGGTGGCCAGCGAGGCTTTGGAGACAGCAACGGCAGCGCCGGATCGTGCCCAGATCATCCATGACAGGGACAACGCCCTGGCCGCCCTGGACGGGCCGAACACGGCCTGCGCTTGAGAAAGGCGGGCCTGCCCCTTGAGAGCGCTGCGGCGAGAGGGTCAGCCCCAGCCCCCCTCTTGGCCGCGCGCCTTCGCGCCTTCGTGTCTACGTGCCCGCGCGCGG
>CAZCBM010000160.1:0-8050 GCA_964496805.1 uncultured Rhodospirillales bacterium
TCATAGGGGCGGGAGGCCACCTCGGGGGGGTCGTTGTACTTGGTGCTCAGCGCCCGGGCGGCGCAGAAGCCAGCCAAGCCAATGCGGCTGATCACGGCCTCGGCGGAGCCAGCCACCATGGCGTCGGCATCGCCCAACTGAATCAGGCGGGCAGCGTCCCCAATGGAATGCACACCGGTGGAACAGGCCGTCACCACAGCGTGGTTGGGGCCGCGGAAGCCATACTTAATGCTCACCTGCCCGGGCAGCAGGTTGATCAGGGCAGACGGGATGAAGAAGGGGCTGATCTTCTTCCAGCCCCCCTTATCCAGGGCCAGCGACCCCTCCGCCATGGTCTGCACGCCACCGATGCCGCTGCCCATCAGCACGCCGATACGCTCGGCATGGGCATCATCGCGGGCTTCCAGGCCGGAGGCCTCAATGGCCTCCCGCGCAGCCGCCATGCCATAGAGAATAAACAAATCGTTGCGGCGCAGGTCCCGCTTGGGCAGTCCGTATTCCGGGTCCAGGCCGTCGTCGTCATCCTTGTCCAGGTTGACGGTGCCGGCGATCTGGCAGGGCAGATCGTCCACCGGAATATGGGTGATCCGACGAATGCCGGATCGTCCAGCCAGCAGCTTTTCCCAAACCCGGTCAACGCCCTGGCCCAGAGGGCTCACCAGGCCGACGCCGGTGACAACAACGCGCGTGGTGGTCATCGCACCTGCTCAAACTGAAAAAAAATGGGTAACGCACACGGGGGTCAGCCGACCGCCCCGATGGATCAAGGCCGCCGCCCCTGTCGGGCGGCAACCGATCTCGATCCCCGGCGCAGGCCGGCGTCACTGGACAGGGGCAGCACTCAGGCGCCGTCCACATGCTCCTTGATGTGGTCGATGGCATCTTTGATCGTCGTGATCTTCTCGGCGATATCGTCCGGGATCTCGACGCCGAATTCTTCTTCAAACTTCATCACCAGTTCGACGGTGTCCAGGCTGTCGGCGCCCAGATCGTCGATGAAGCTGGCTTCAGGTACGATCTTTTCTTCTTCGACGTCCAACTGGTCGATGACGATCTGCTTTACGCGCTCAAACACGTCAGCGGTCATTGCGGGAAACTCCAAAAGAAAGGCAACAGGATCAGGGGCCAGGCGACGGAAGGTGGCCAGCGCCACCTCCACCCAACGCGCCCGTCCCGGTGGGAAAGGGAAGGGGTATCCACCGCCAGGGGTCCTGTGGACAGCACCTCGGGCAGTTTGGGACGGGCGGACATCTCGCCGCGCCCCGTGTGATGCGGCGGTCGTCTAGCACGACCACATAAGTGCTGGAAAGCCCGATGTCACCCAAGGAATCATGCGCTGAGGTCGCGGCCTGGGGCAGTGGGGGCCGTCCGGGGGGCTGCCGTCCGGGCCAATTCAGGGGCCGACTCAGCCAGTGTTGGTGCTTGTAACACTTTCTTATTCGGGCGTTGCTTAGGTTGACGCTGGTTGAGCATGTCGATGAACACGCTGCTCTGGCTCCTCTTCTTGTGGTCTTTTCCCGCGTCATGGCTTCGCCACCCCGGACAGATGCACCCTTGCTGGACCCCGCCGCGGCGGAGGGGCCGTTCGTCTGGATGCCTTGGCCGATGCCGGCCCATTTGGTGCGGGATCGGGCTTTCAGCCTGGGGGGCAGCCTGCTGCGTCGGTTGGAGATGATCCTGACCTCCGGGTTGGACCTGTCGCTGTCCAGCATGGTCATTGTGAATGTCAGACCGCTGAAGGCCCATGGCCTGGATGTCATGGCCATCAGCCGCACCACCGAGGAATGGCTGAACCAGCGCGCGTCCACCGTGCCCCTGGTGGCCGGGGCGTGCCTCGCTGTGCACGCCACGGTGCGCGAGGGCGATCTGACGGACCTGTATCAAGATCTCGCCGCGCATCTGGCCGCCACCCATGGCCTGGCCGAGACCCAATTGCCCGATGTCATGCCGCTGGCAGCCCTTGAGTTGATCGGCGGTGCCAAACCCCGCGGCAAGGCAGGAGCTGCAGCGGATGGGGCTACGGATGCGGACCCGGGCGGACAGGTGCTGCTGGAAGGGGGAGGCGGTGGAGACGATGCGCTGCCGGATCACCCCTCGCTGGATCAATTGGGCTCTGCCATAGATGCCCCGCCCGACTGGTTCAGCGACATGCTGCGCAGCCAATCCACGGAAGGGGAATTCTCGCTCTCCATCGCTGGCGATCAAGACAGCGCGCAGGATCCCGAGTTGGGAATGTTCTCCCGCATGGGCTTCGGCAGCACCTTGGGCATCTGGTCGGCGGATGTGCCCAGCGTGGCGACGATGATCCAGCGTCTGCATCCCGGCGAGCAGGTGCTGTCCATGGGCGAGGTGCCAGCGGTCAGCGTGCTGGCCGATGATATCGAAGGCAAGGTGGTCAGCTGCTTCCATCCGCTGCTGGTGACCAAGAAAAACGCTTTTGTCGCCTATCAGGCCGACTGTCGCCTGCTGGACGACAACAAGGACCAGAGCCTGTATGGGCGTCCGCGCACCGATGACCGCATCTTTGGGCCGGTGGACTACAAGCTCATGACCTTGGCGCTGCATCATTTGCTGGTGCGCACCCAGCGCGGGGAGGCAACGGCGGCGATCATGTTGCCGATCCACTGGCAAACAGCCTCCGGCAAGGGGGGCAAGTCGGCCTTTTTGGATGTCATGAACGCCATTCCGGAGCACTTCCGGCCACGGTTCATGTGGCAGATCATCGGTGCCGGCAGCGAAGGCCAGGCCAAGGAAGGCAGCTTGGCAGCCCTGTCCCGCATGAAGACATCGGGCGGCAAGGTGATCCTGCGGCTGCCGCTGGACACCACCAGTCATTTCGACTTTTCCCGCTCCGGCGCCTGGGCCTTCAGTGTGGACCTGTCCGAGGGGCTGAGCCAGAAGGACATTGCCAAGAAGCGCCTGGAGGGATTTGCCAAGCGCACGCGCGATGCCGGTATGCGATTGTTCATCACCGGCATCAGCAATCCCGGCGACTTGGCCGAGGCCACGGCGGTGCGCCCCGATTACATCGGCGGCACCGCGGTGAAGGCGCCGGTGGCCGCGCCTGGCAATGTCATGCCGGCCTGAGGCCAACCCTCGCTCGCCCCTTCAGGCGACTGGATCAGCTGGGGCTGGACTTTTCCTCTGTTCGGATTTATCCCTTGGGATTGTCGCGCGGTTCGGCGGAGGTGCAATCCTCCGGGCATGCCGCCCCGCAGACATCCTCTCCCCAGGCCAGACGCTCTTGCGGTTCGATGATCCATCGGCCCGCGGCGGGCCTTTTTGTTGTTTTCTGGAGCCCTAAAATGCCCAAGATGAAAACCAAATCCTCTGCCAAGAAGCGGTTCAAAATCACCGCGACTGGCAAGGTGCGCGCCAAGAATGCGTTCACCAGCCACATGATGCGGAACAAGTCCAAAAGCATGAAGCGCAAGGCCCGGGGCATGAAGACCCTGGATGATGCCGATGCCAAGGTCGTCAAGAACACCTTCATGCCCTACGCCCGCTGAGCAGCGGCGCGTGCGATGCTTGGGCGACGAATCGGCATCGCATCGGCTTTTTGTTTTGAACAGGCCTTCTTGTCAAGGAGGCCTTCGCTTCGCAGAGGATTGACACATGTCTCGAGTTAAAGGGGGCGTGACGGCTCACGCCCGGCACCGCAAGGTGATCAAGGCCGCCAAGGGCTATTATGGCCGCGGCAAGAATTGCTTTCGGATCGCCAAGCAGCGCGTCGAGCGCGCCTGGCAGTATAGCTACCGTGACCGCCGCAACAAGAAGCGCAACTTCCGCGCCCTGTGGATCCAGCGCATCAACGCCGGCGCCCGCCTGCATGGTCTGACCTACAGCCGCATGATCGACGGGTTGAAGAAGGCGGAGATCGCCTTGGATCGCAAGGTCCTGGCGGATCTGGCCATGAACGAGCCTGAGGTGTTTGCCGACCTGGCGGGCCAGGCCCGGCAAGCCGTCGAAGCGGCCGCAGCGCACCGCGCCGCTGCCTGATTGGCCCATTGGTGGCTCAGTGGTCGCCCATTGGTGGCCCATTGGTGGCCTGGGTGGTGGATAAGGGGCAGACCGGCTTGACCGGTGGTCCCTGTCCGCATCAAGGTGCGCGAGCAAGCATTGGCTTCTCGGTGAGACTGCGCGCTTGAGCCCAAGGCCTAAACCGCAAGGCCTAAACCGCAAGGCCCAGAGCGTAGGACCCCAAAGTGGCAACGCCACGGAGGGGATCATCCGAGCGACCACCAGAACGCTACAGCAGCGACGCCGTTCCAAATCGGTGTCCCCTGCTGTAGGGCGCTGCATCCCCTCGCGTCGCGCGAAAAGTCGGCACCAAAGCCGGCGGCAACGTCAAAAATCAAATCGCCCAGGGAGGCACGACCCATGACCCGCATCGCCTTTATCGGCCTCGGCAATATGGGCCGGCCGATGGCCCTAAACCTCAAGCAAGCCGGCCATGACGTGGTCGGCTTCGATGTGTTCGAGGGCGCCCGTGCCCAAGCCGCTGAGGCTGGCCTGGCGGTGGCCGACACCCTGGCCGCGGCGGTGGCGGGGGCAGAGGCTGTCATCACCATGCTGCCCGCAGGCCCCCATGTGGCCGCGGTGTGGGAGGAGGGCGGCGTGTTGGCCGGCCTCACCGATGCCCAGGCTGTCCTGATCGACTGTTCCACCATTGACGTGGCCACCAGCCGCCGGTTGGCGGACTTGGCGGCGGCGCGGGGGCTGGCCCTATTGGATGCGCCTGTGTCCGGCGGCATCCAGGGCGCTGGCGCCGGGACCCTGACGTTCATGGTGGGGGGCGATGCGTTGGCGCTTGAGCGCGCTCGCCCCTATCTGGAGATCATGGGCCGGACCATTGTCCATGCCGGTGGCCCCGGCACGGGGCAGGCGGCAAAGCTGTGCAACAACATGATGCTGGGCATTCAGATGCTGTCGGTGTGTGAAGGGCTGGCCCTGGCAGAGCGCCTTGGCCTGGACCCGGCCCGGCTCTATGAGATCAGCGCCACCGCCTCCGCCCAGTGCTGGTCGCTGACCACCTATTGCCCCTGGCCGGGCCCGGTCCCAACCGCCCCCTCCAACAATGACTATAAGCCGGGGTTCGCTGCCGCCATGATGCTCAAGGACCTGGGGCTTGCCCATCAAGCGGCAGAGGCCAGCGGCGCACTCACGCCGCTGGGGGCGTTGGCGCTGGAACGCTACCAAGCCTTCATTGACGCGGGCAACGGTGACAAGGATTTCAGCGCGGTGATCCAGACGCTGCGCCAGGGCTGATTTCCGCTGTGCGAGGCAGCCCCGGGTCACCGCATGGTTGACGAGGGCGCCCGCACCCGGTCAAACGGGCGCCTATTGTCTGCGGGCGGTCCCGATTTGCCCTGACCCCGCCCCCCTGTGCCCCCAGACCGGGAAGTGACCATGACTGAGACCCAAGACGCCGAGGTTCTGTTCGAGGTGAAGGCCGGCCTTGGCCGTATTCTGCTGAACCGTCCCACGCGGTTGAACGCCCTGACCTTCCCCATGTGCACCGCCATCCTGGAGCAGGTGCAGGCCTGGTCCACGGACGATGCGGTGCGCGCGGTGGTGATTGAGGGGGCCGGGGAGAAGGCCTTCTGCGCCGGTGGCGACGTGGTCAGCGCGTATCACGCGGGCAAACGCCGCTACGAGCAAATGGACACCACGGCCACGCTGACGCGGGACTTCTTCTTCGACGAATACCGCATGAACCATGCGATCAGTGTCTTCCCCAAGCCCTACATCGCCCTGTTGGATGGGGTGACCATGGGCGGTGGTGCGGGTGTTTCCGCCCATGGCTCCCATCCGGTGGTCACTGAAAACACCCTGTGGGCCATGCCCGAATGCATGATCGGCTTGTTCCCAGACGTGGGGCTCTGCCACCCGCTGTCCCACTGCCCGGGGCAGACTGGTGTCTGGGCCGGCCTGACCGGTGCGCGGCTGAAGGCGGCCGACTTGGTGCACATGGGCCTGTCGCGGTTCCATGTGCCCCGGGCGTCGCTGCCGGCGGTGGTGGCTGCGCTGGAAGCCGGCGGTGAGCCGGACGCGGTGTTGGCACAGCACGCCACGCCGCCAGAGGGGGAGGCCGTCAGCGTGGTCCATCGGGAGGTCATCGACCGGTGCTTCGCCTTTGACACGGTGCAGGAGATCCGGTCCGCTTTGGCGGCGGAGCCCGGCCCGTTTGCCGCCGAGCAATTGGCGACCCTGGATCGCCAGTCCCCCACCAGCATGGTGCTCACCCTGGCGCATCTGCGCGCGGCCGCCTCCCTTAGCTTGGCAGAGGTGCTGGAACTGGATTTCCGCGTCGTTCAGCACTGCATGGCGGGGGTGGATTTCTATGAGGGCATCCGCGCCCTGCTGATCGACAAGGACAAGACCCCTCACTGGAACCCGACCAGCCTGGAGGAGGTGCCGGGCGATCTGGTGCTGCGCGCCCATCAGCCGCCACCGGAGGGCAGCCTGGGACTGGTGGGCTGAAGCCCGTCCAGGGCTTCCGTAATCCCCCGCAAGGCAGGGGCGGCGATTTGGTATCGGCGCCCCTGCTGTATCTTTCTGGTGGTCGCTCGGATGATCCCCTCCGTGGCGTTGCCACTCCGGGGTCCTACACTCTATGGATCACTGTCCTCGGCTGCGGCGCGCAGCAGGCGCAGCGCCTCCAGCACGGTTGCCGTGCGCACAGCCTCCCGGTCACCCTGGAAGACATGCTGCACTGTGCGGGGCTCTGCGCTGCGGTCGCTGAGCCCGAACCACACCAGCCCCACGGGTTTGCCAGGGGTGGCGCCGCCGGGGCCCGCGATCCCGGTCACGGCAACGGCAAGATCTGCGTCCAGCCGCGTTCTGGCGCCGGTGGCCATGGCGGCAGCCACGGCTGCGCTGACAGCACCATGCTGGCTCAGGGCCTCCTCGGGCACCCCAAGCAACTGCCTTTTCGCACTGTTGGCATAGCTGACAATGCCCCCCACAACCACGGCGGAAGACCCCGATACGCTGGTCAGGGCACCGGCGATCAGCCCCCCGGTGCAGCTTTCCGCCGTGGCCACCGTCAGCCCGCGGCGCTGACAGAGGTCCAGCGTGGCGCGGACGGCGGTGTCCAGGGCCGGCGGCAGCGGCCAGTGGATGTCGGCCGGCACCAGCGGCCAGTGGATGTCGGCCGGCGGCGGCGGCCCGTGGATGTCCATCGCTGCGGGCACGTCGCCCCCTGCGGAATCACCGCTCACACCAGGATCTCCGGCACCAACAGGCTGACGGCCACCTGACAAGCAATGCCTTCCCGCCGGCCGGTGAAGCCCAGCCTTTCTGTCGTCGTGGCCTTCACGGAGACACGGGCCTGGTTGACCTCCAGCAAGTCAGCGATGCGGGTCCGCATGGCGTCCCGGTGGGGGCCCACCTTGGGGCGCTCACAGATCAGGGTGATGTCAGCGTTCACCAGTCGTGCGCCCCGGGCAACAACGCGCTGCACCGCATGACGCAGGAAGACCGCACTGTCCATGCCCTTCCACTGATCATCGGAGGGAGGAAAATGATGGCCGATGTCACCCTCTGCCAACGCACCATAGAGGGCGTCGCATAAGGCATGGAGAACCACATCGGCATCGGAATGCCCGCTCAGGGCCCGGTCATGGGGCACAGCGATGCCGCCCAAGATCACCGCCTCGGCGGGCGTCTCGGCAAAGGCGTGGACATCGAACCCAATGCCCACACGGGGCTCCAAGGGGCTGGGGATGGTCATGGCAGCGGATGCTCGTCGCTTTGGGCCTGCCACCGCGCCAGATCCTGCGCGGTGGTGATCTTTGCATTGTGGGGGCTGCCCTCCACCACCGCAATGGGCAGGCCCGCGAGGGTGGCCAAGGCGATGTCATCGGTGACCTCTGTGGCCCGATGGGTGCGATGGGCGGCCAGAATTGCCGGGAAGGCGAACCCCTGGGGTGTCTGGGCGGCCAGCAACCGGGATCGGTCCAGGGGCGCCAACCCGGTGCCGTCGGCGCGCCGCTGCCAGATGGTGTCGGTCACCGCCAGGGCCATCACGACCGCTAACGCCGCCGGA
>CAZCBM010000161.1:0-7993 GCA_964496805.1 uncultured Rhodospirillales bacterium
CCGGCATCCGGCCGTCGCTGAAGCAGGCGGCGAAGCGGTCGACCAGCCGGATGGCCCGGTCCGTGGCCCCCAGCAGCAGCGCGCCCGCGTCCGAGGTGATCGCGCCACCGCCGAAATCCGCCACCACGGCGCGTCCATCGACGCGTGCAAAGCTCATCGTCTTCGGGCTACACTCTGTCGGCATCGGGGGCTTCCGGTCGATCGTTGCCAAGTGTCTGTTTGCAATCACACTTTACCAATCAGCCGCCCCGATGCGCCAGACCGTCGTGAGAAATGCGAACTAGCTTGGCGGAACACCAACCAGGCGTCCAGGGGAATGCAGCAGGCCTTCCCCCTTGATCTCTGGCCTGCATCATGGGTGGGGTGGGGTGACGGCCTTGAGCTTGGGCGGCCAGCGCTGGCTGCTTGTGGGGGCAGCTTTGTCGATGCGAAGCCAAAGTCTGGCGCGACGACAGCCTTTGGGGACGGGTGCGGCACCTCGGGCGTGCTCAACAAGCTGGATCGTGTCGAGCGCGAGCCTTCCGTCGTGCTCAAGAGCGTGGCGATGGCATCGGATCACTGCCCTTGGCCCAGGGCATATCCAGGCCGACCATCGATCAAATACAGCATTTCTGTTTTAATCACTTCCAGCCCGGACTCAATAACGCGGCGCTGTGCGTCCAGCGTCAGGCTGGGGCTGATCGGCAAGCCCCCATGAGCGGTGCTCAGCCGGCAGCGCCAATGGTCGGTGCATGTTGTCTCCGGCAGCCCGTTGGGCCACACCTTCACCCCGCGGTTGGTGATCATGTGCACCTCAAGCGACTGCCCCTCCAGGGCCGCTTGAACGGCGCCGGCCAGATCGTTTGGCGCCATTTGCGCGCACAAAAACAGGTCCACCCCCACCAGGGCCCGCTCCGGCTTCCGTGATGGGGTCGGCGGCAGGGGCTGGAGGCGCACGGGCGCTGCCGGCTTGTTCGCCTGCGGCGCTTCTGCTGGCGCCAGCCGGGCGATCACGGCCTCGGCAAAGGCGCGGGTCCCGACCGTTTGACGGGTGTGGCTGGCTGAGGCAATGTCGGCGGTATGGATGCCGTCCCGCAGCGTCTGCTCCCAGGCCCGGCGCACCCGCCCCGCGACGGCACCCTGACCCAGATGCTCCAGCATCATCACCCCTGCCAGCAACAGTCCCGAGGGATTGGCCAAATCGTGGCCAGCGATGTCCGGCGCGGAGCCGTGAATAGCCTCAAACATGGCACAGTGCTGGCCCACGTTGATGGACGGGGCGAGCCCGACTGACCCCCCAAGTTCTGCTGCGATATCGCTGAGAATATCGCCGTAAAGATTGGGCAGTAACACGACGTCAAATGCCGCCGGTGCCTTGGCGAAGCGTGCCATGCCGATATCGACGATCATGTGGTCGTGGTCGATGTCAGGATACTCCGCCGCCACTTCCTCAAACACTTGGCGGAACAGACCATCGGTCAACTTCATAATGTTATCCTTGGTCATGCAGGTCACCCGCTTGCGCCCCTGCTGGCGGGCAAGGGCGAAGGCATGGCGGGCGATCCGTTCGCAGCCGGGCCGGCTGATCAATTTCAAGCACTGGACGACATCAGCAGTCTGCTGATGCTCGATGCCGGCGTAGAGGTCCTCCTCATTCTCCCGGACAATGATAACGTCCATGTCTGGATGAAGCGTGGGGACGACCGGGGCCATCGCCTTGACCGGGCGGATATTGGCGAACAACCCCAAAGTCTTGCGAATGGTAACATTCAGGCTCTTATAGCCGCCGCCCTGGGGCGTGGTGATAGGCGCCTTATAGAACACACCGGTGCGCCGAAGGCTCTCCCAAGTATCAGGGGTGAGGCCAGAACTGTGGCCCTGGCGATAAAGCCGCTCGCCGACGTCCACGGTTTCGATGTCCAACTGGGCGCCCGCGGCCCGCAGAACCTCCAAGCTGGCTGCCATGATCTCCGGGCCGATGCCATCACCGGCAGCGACGGAGATCGAGGTGGCAATGCCCTGCCCAGACAGTGGGGCGGGGGAGGGCATCTGGTTGAGATCGGCACTGACAGTGCCGGGTTGGATCCAGTGGTTCATGACGGGCGACCTTTGGCGGGGTTCAATGGGGTGGTCTCAGTGTTGCCTCGCTCAGGGGAATTGTGCCAATTGATAGTAGCCAAGTTTAACATTGCATTTGCCAATGCTAGAGACTGAATGCGCCATGCCATCTCCCGCGTTCCCCTCCCCCTCCTCCTCTTCCTCCCCGTCCTCCTTGCCTTCTCTGGACGTGGACCTGCTGCGCACCCTGGTGACGGTGGTGGATTGTGGGAGTTTTTCCCGCGCGGCGGAGCGGCTGCGCCGGGGCCAGTCCGCGGTTTCGCTTCAGATCAAGCGCCTGGAGGATCGGGTGGGTCTGCGGTTGATCGACCGCAGCCCACGCCACCTGATGCTGACCGCCGAGGGGGAGCGGATGCTGGAAGATGCCCGGCATCTGCTCAGCCTGCACGACGGCTTGGTGGCGCGCCTGCTGGAGCCGGAGGTGGCGGGCGTGGTGCGCTTCGGGGCGCCGGAAGACTTTGCCACCAGTCACCTTCCGGGGGTGTTGGCGCGATTTTCGGCGCTGTATCCGCAGGTGGCGCTGGAGGTGACCTGTGAGTTGACCCTTCATCTGCTCGATCGGTTCCAGGCCGGCGAACTGGACTTGGCCTTGATCAAGCGAGAGCCCGGGGCGCCCCTGGCGGCGACCAACGACCACGGGAGCGGACCGCGCGATGGCGTGCCGGTGTGGCGCGAGGCGCTGGTCTGGGTGGGGGCGCCAGGGCCCACACAGCAAGAGGTGTTGCCGTTGGCGGTGTCACCGCGCCCCTGTGTTTATCGCAAGCGGGCCACAGACGCGTTGGATGGGGTCGGCCGGTCCTGGCGGATCAGTTATACGTGTGGGTCGTTGGCCGGAACTCATGCCGCGGTGCGGGCGGGGCTGGGGGTAACGGTGTTGCCCCGGGACATGGTTCCCGCCGGTTTGGAGGTGCTGGATGCTGACAAGCAGGGCCTGCCGCACCTGGCGGAGACGGAGATTGCCCTGATCAGTGCCCCAGGCCTGAGCCCAGCGGCCGAGCGGTTCCGGTCGGAGATGATACGCGCCCTCTGACGCACGGGCTGCTGCGGAGCCAGGGCTGATCTCTGAGCGCCCTTTTCGGGCGGCGAAGCGGAACTCGCGCTTGGGGCTGTGGAGTTTGTCCGGTCGCCCGCGCTCACCGCGCCTACAGCAGGGGCCCCCCGACTTGGAGCCGGTGCCCCCTGCTGTCGCTTCATGGTGGTCGCTCGGATGATCCTCTGCGTGGCGTTGCCCCGTCAGGGTCCTATGCTCCAAAATCCGGCCTGAGGGTTACATGCCCTGGGCGGCGCTGAAACCGGGCTTGCCGTTGAAGTTATAAAGGTTCTCGGTCTTGATGATATCCAAGCCGGTATCGGAGATCCGCGCCAGCAGATCGATCACCGTGCGCGGGCTGATGGCGGCCACGTCACGGCTGACAGGCAGGAACCGCGCCCGCCAGTGATCGACGGTGAGCGTGTCGGTCAGCCCCTCCGGCCACAGCAGCAACCCGCGGGAGCTGATGACCTGAAGGGTAAGGATTTCACTGCCCATCGGCGCCAGCTTGTCGGCCAGTTGCTGGACCGTGACGTCCGCCAAGTCGATGAACACGTCCACGCCCACCAGCTCCTTGCGCTCGCGCATGGGCAGGGTGGTGCGGATGCCCGAGGTGTTGCGCTTCTCCAACTTGCCATAGCGCACCGGCTCAAGGGTCTCCGGCTCCTTGCCCAGGCGCTCGATCACGGCCTTGGTGAAATCCTTGGTCCCGCAGCGCTTTTTGCTTTGTTGGCGGTCGAAAATGTCGGCGGTGTGAAAACCATCCTCCAGGGTCCGCAGCCACCCATTGTGAACCCTCTCCGCCACCTCTGCTTGGCCCAGATGAACCAGCATCATCACCGCCCCCAGCAACAGGCCCGAAGGGTTGGCCACGCCCTTGCCGGCAATGTCCGGGGCTGAGCCGTGGATGGCCTCGAACATCGCATAGCGGTCACCAATATTGGCGGAGCCCGCCAGCCCCACCGACCCGGTGACCTGAGCCGCGATGTCAGAGATGATGTCGCCATAGAGGTTCAGCGTCACCACAACGTCGAACCAGTTGGGGGTGTCGGCCATGCGCGCGGCCCCAATGTCGACGATCATGCTGTCCGCCTCGATATCCGGATAGTGGCTGGCCACTTCCCGGAACACATCATGAAACAGGCCATCGGTGATCTTCATGATGTTGTCTTTCAGGAAGGCTGTGACCTTCTGGCGATGGTTTAGGCGGGCATATTCAAAGGCATAGCGCACAATTCGCTCGCAACCGGGGCGGGAGATCAGTTTGATGCACTCCGTCACCTCCTGGGTGTGCCGATACTCGATCCCGGCGTAGAGATCTTCCTCGTTCTCCCGAACGATGACGCAGTCCATCTTCGGGTGGCGCGTGGCCACAAAGGGGGCATAGCTCACACAGGGCCGAACATTGGCATAGAGGCCCAGGGCCTTGCGCATGGTGACGTTCAGGCTCTTGTATCCGCCCCCCTGGGGCGTGGTGATGGGCGCCTTGAGGATGGTCTTGGTGCGCTTGAGGCTGTCCCAGGCTTCCGGTGGCATGCCACTGCTATGGCCCGCCTCATAGGCAGCCTTGCCCACCTGGATCTCCTCGATCTCCAGTCGCGCCCCGGCCTCCTTCAGGATGGCCAGGGTGGCGTCCATGATTTCCGGCCCGATCCCGTCACCGCGGGCCATGGTGATGGGAACGGGGCTCAGGTCGGTGTCGGTCATGGGGCAGGGTCCTCTGGGGGCAAGAGGGGGCGAAAGGTTCGTTCCCTTGGGCTTAGGCCTTGCTGCATCGCAAGACAAGCCACAACCACCCTAACCCCTTGAGACCCCAACCGTATCAGCGGCAGCGCCGGCGATCGGGGGGCACGTGTCGTCTGATCCGCTTGAACGCAGGCCCGATAAGGGCCACCGCAACGGAGGGGATCATCCGAATGACCACCAGCAAACGACAGCAGGAACACCGATACAGGATCGGTGTCCACGGCTGTAGGGCGTCATCCGACGCCCCTTCCCTGCCGCGCCGTACTACTGGCTGGAAATGCCCCAATAGCCGAAATAGGTCCAACTGGACGGCGGGGGCTTGAGGCTGCGGGCGAAGTTCACGGCGATGCGTTGACTGTATCCCGCTGCGGCCAGTGCCTCGATCATCTTGGTCATCGAATGCCGGGAGAGCGGATTGTAGTCGCTGTAACGCACGCCCGGAACAACGATCTTGTGGCCCAGAGGCCGCCCGATCTCGCTGACAACGTCCCCTTTGAGCATGAAATTCAGGATGGCGCCGCCGGCACGGGGGGACGCCGGCTTCACCCCCTTCTTGGTGCTGCCCCAGGAGGTGATGACGCCGGTCTTCAGGTTGGGACCATTGAAGCTGACGCACAGGTCCGGCAGCTTGCAGTGCTCCTGCTTCAACCCAAACTGGGCGCGCTTCGCCAACCAGCCCCCCAGCGAATGCCCGGTGAAAATCACATGGCCGGAGGCATGGCCCATCACATATTTCGCGTCGGCGATGGCGGAGCGCCAATGGCTGCCGCCATCGGTGTAGATCTGCAGATCTTGCATGACGTCGCTGGACCCCTGGGTCCCGCGATAGGCCATCACATGAGTCCCGCGCACCAAATAGCTGCGGGCGAAATAGCCATCATCGGCAAAGCGCACATGATCGGCCGTGGTGTGGGGCAGTTCAGTGGTCTCGAAATAGACATCGTTGGCGATATCGGCCAACTCGCCAATGGTCACGGTATAGGACATGGGGCATTTCCTCAGAACAAGGGACCACGGATAGGCCAAATAGGTTTCTGCTGCTGTAGGCGGGGTCAGGCGGGGCAGGGCGCCTGGACAGAGAACAACCTTCTCCCACGGCAGCACCTGGACACCGCAAAGGCAAAACCGGGGCACAGGAGGCCAGGGGCCTCCCGGCGGCCTTGATCGTTCGCGACGCGTGCCCTGCGCTTGGAAAGCAATCCTTATCCAATCCTCAGCAACGCTCGTATAGAATGCCCGAAAAGCCTCCGTCGCCTGGTGGCGCAGAGCTGGAGGCTGAGAAAGTGGTTAATTGTTAGAGTGGGAGACTAGGGGGCCGGAATGTTTATCGCCCGCAACATGACTAAGACCTACCGCGTGCCGGGGCGCCTGGGCCGCTATACCGTGCTGCGCAACTGTAGCTTCACCCTGCCCGCCGGGCGCAACATTGCCCTGATGGGGCGCAATGGTGCCGGCAAATCGACGTTGCTGCGCCTGCTGGGCGGCATCGATCGGCCGGATAAGGGGTCCCTCAGCGTTCCCCGGTCCATCAGTTGGCCCCTGGGTCTGAGTTCCGCCCTGCACCCCAACATGACCGGGCGGCAGAACATCCGCTTCATTTGCCGGCTCTATGGCCGTTGGCATGATCGGGAAGAAATCGTGCGCTATGTCCAGGAATTTGCCGAGGTGGGGGAGCATTTCGATCAACCCATGCGCACCTATTCCAACGGTATGCGTGCGCGGGTGGCCTTTGGCCTATCCATGGCATTTGAGTTTGAAACCTATTTGATTGACGAGATTCTTTCTGTTGGCGACCTGAAGTTCCGCGAGAAAGCCAATGCCTGCTTTGATCAGATGCTGGAGCGATCCAACATTATCCTGGTTTCTCATAATCCGGACACGCTGAAGCGTCTCTGCAATATGAGCGCCGTGATCGTCGATAAAAAGGTCCACATTTTTGATAGCGTCGCCGAGGGCGCCGACTTTTATCTAAAAAGCGAGGAAAATTAACAGGGTTTATTAAATCTCAATCTATGGGATTACTAAATATTAACCATTGCGGCTGATAATCCGGGCAGTCTTATGTCTGTGGAGTTTCCACCATGCGCCGTCTCTGCCCCTTCTTTGGCAATGTCCGACGCCACCAACGTGGCGCCATCGCGATCATGTATGTCGTCCTGCTGGTGCCTCTGGTCACGGTGCTGGCTGTGTCCGTGGATACGTATCGGCTTTCCATGGCCCGAACCCAGTTGTTGGCCGCCCTGGACGCTGCCGCCCTGGCCGGGGCGACGGAGTACGCCTCCTATGGCGATCAGGCGCGGGCCCGGGCCGCTGCGCAGGCCGTGTTTTCAGCCAATATGGACTCCAAGCTGTTCGATGGCCGCGGGTCTATCCTGGTCAGCTTTGAAGACGATGGCGAAGTGGTGGTCACCGGGAAGGGGCATTTCAGTTCCATCATCCCGTTGCTGGAGTTGGACGATAATGTCGTTCACCAACAGTCCGGCGCGATCAATGCGCGCGAGAACCGCTTGGAGGTAGTGTTCGCCCTGGACAACACGGCGTCCATGTACAGCGAGGACCGGTTTTTGGTGCTGCGGGAGGCGACCAAGCGTCTGGTCAATGACATGATGAGTGGCGCCCATGATCCCAGCCAGTACCGCATTGGCGTTGTGCCCTGGGCCACCATGGTCAATGTCAAGTACGAAGCCCCCGCCGCCCCCAGCAAGGCCCCGGGTGCCAGCCGGACGCTGGGCTTCGCGGGCAGCGGCGACGTCGTGACCAGCACAGATCTGGACATCCCCGCACACATTACGCGCCCCGAGAGCAACACCACCATGCAGACCTGGGATCCGGCGTGGATTTACAAACCCACGGATTGGCGCGGGTGCGTCCTGGCCCAGAACAATGAGATCAACGTGAACCCCCAGGGCAGGGTCGTTCAGCCGATCTCCGATGATCCTGTGACGCGCATGCGTTGGCCCGCTTACCGACAAAAGGCGGAGATTGAGTGGCGGGGCCGCTGCACGAACCGCGTCCGGGAATGCTGGTGGGAGGAGGTCAATCCCACGCCCACACCAACGGCAACCCCGACACGCACCCCCACGCCGGTTCGCACCCCCACCCCCACACCCCCCACCGGTC
>CAZCBM010000162.1:0-7972 GCA_964496805.1 uncultured Rhodospirillales bacterium
CTAGAAGCGGTCACCGACGAGTTCAACCGGACCCGCTGGCAGCCGCAAATGGAGGGCGGGAAGGCGGCCCGCGAGCTGCCGGGCATCGTCGACCAGATCATCACCATGGGCTTCTTTGAGCCCGAGGCCGATGGCTGGCGCCACGATCCCGAGCGCGGGGAGGTCCGTCGGCTGGTCTGCCGGCCGGGCAACCCCTGGTGCCTGCCGGCCAAGGATCGCTCCGGTCGCCTGGACATGACCGAGCCGCCGGACCTGGGCCGGCTGCTGACGCGGATCAATGCCGCGGCGGGGCCTCCTGCCGGTGCATCGCCGGTGGGGAATGCTGCGGGAGGTTTTCGCTCATGACCGCACCGTCCGCCAATCCGCCCTGCCTGACCTGCCAGCGGTGGACAGGCCACCAGCGCACCACGCCCAAAGGCTTTGCCTGGTGCGCCAAGCTCCGTCGCCACGTCCGCGCCGATGACGGCTGCCGCGCCCACCAACCCTGCCGATCCCTGACCCGCCACTACACCCAGACGACCGTCAATCCGGGAGCCCTGTGCCATGACCTTTGATCTCAATGATGCCGAGCCTCAACAGCAGCAAGGCGCGTTGATCCCCAACGGGACCTTCGCCTGTGTGACCATGACCCTCCGCCCCGGCGGCATCGACGGCACCGTGCCGGCGGACCGGGGCCTGCTCACCGCATCCAAGGCGTTGGACAGCGATGTCCAGATGCTCAACGCCGAGTTCACCATCCTCGAGGGGCCCCACGCCCGCCGGAAGGTCTGGCGCAACCTGATCGTCGCTGGCGGCAAGCGCAACGAGCACGGGGTGTCCATCGGCTGGACCATCACTAAGAGCCTGATCCGGGCGATCCTGGAAAGCCACCATGGGGTGCGCCCCGAGGATCAGAGCCCCAAGGCCCAGGCGGCACGGCGGATCGCGGCCCTGCGGGATCTGGATGGGCTCAGCTTTGTGGCGCGGATCAAGGTGGAGCCCTCAGCCAACGCCCGCTATGGCCCGCGCAACACCATCGACCGCGCGGTCACGCCGGAAGACCCGGCCTGGGCCGCGACCCGCGACGGTCGGCCCCCTGCGCCTAAGGCCACCCCGTCGCCCCTGAGTGCACCTCAGACCGCCCATTGGCCAGCCGCACCGGCGACAGCGTCCCCGACCGCCGACGAGCCGGACTGGGCGCCGCGTCCGGATACGGCGCCACCACCGGCGCCCGTACCGAGCCAGGGCTCTGGGTCCATCGGTCCCGCCTGGCTCAACGAGTGATCCGCCATGCCCCGCCGCGGATCCCGACGACCCAGCGCCCGGACCCTCACCGCCGTCAACCGCTTCTACGCCCCGGACCCTCGCCGTGGCCCGGATCCGATCCTGGCCCAGCGCACAGCCTGTTCTGTATGTGGGCGGGAAGCCCGCGGGTTCGGCTGGAGGTCACCGACCGCGGCGGGGCGGCACCCCAGCCACCGCTTCTGCTCCATGGCCTGCCTGCAGGCGTGGGGCACCGGAGACATCGCCATGATCGACAAGACCAAAGCCGAGACGGCCGCCATCAAGGCCGCACGCCGGCGGCTGGCCGAGACCCTCACCGAGTTGGGCCTGATGGAGCCCTTCTTCCACCGCAGCGCTGAGGACATCGACCGGATCATCGAGAGCTGCGTCACCGGCTTCCAGCAGGCCCTCCAGGCCAGCCTGCCCTCGCAGGCCATGCCGGGCGGGCCCGCCCCGCAAGACGATCCGTTCGATGACCCCATTCCGTTCTGAGGGAGGACCCCATGCTCGACTTCAATCATGCCTCCGGGCTCGTCTATGGGCACGGCTCGGAGCGACAGACCCTGAGCCACCAGATCAATGGCATCATCGATAAGGCCCTGGAGCAGGACAATCATTCCCAGCCCCCAAGGGACTATCTGGGCGCCAGCCGGATCGGCGAGCCATGTGCCCGGCGCCTGGGCTATGACTATGCCAAGGTGCCGAAGGACCCCGGGGCTGACTTTGATGGCGCGCTGCTGCGCATCTTCCAGGCAGGCCATGTCTTCGAGGATCTGAGCATCGACTGGCTGACCAAGGCCGGGTTCACCCTCAAAACTCGCACCCGTGCCGGCACACAGATCGGCTTTGAGACCGCCGGGGGGCGCATCCGCGGCCATGTGGATGGGATCATCGTCGACGGCCCCAACCTCGGGTTTGCCTGGCCGGCGCTCTGGGAGCACAAGGCGCTCAACGAGCGCAGCAGGCAAGATCTGGTGCGGCGGGGGCTTGCAGTCTCCAAGCCCGTCTACTTCACCCAGGTCCAGCTCTACATGGCCTATCTGGGTCTTGAGCAGTGCCTGTTCACAGCCCTCAACAAGAACACCTGTGGCTTGCACCATGAGGTGGCCCGGTTCGACGCCGCGGCTGCCCAGGAGGCCTCCGACAAGGCCGCGCGCATCGTGCACACCGTCGATGCTGGTGACCTGCCGCCGCGCATCGCTGCTGCCCGCGACCACTATGTCTGCCGGACCTGCCCCTTCGCGCACCGGTGCTGGGAGGGCATGGCATGAGCCGGATCATCCTCACCGACCAGCAACAGGCCGCCGTTGACACCATTGTGGATTGGTATCGCCACCGGACCGGCACCCAGCAGGTGGCACGGATCTTCGGCTATGCCGGAACCGGCAAGACCACCATCCTGCGCTCGGTCATCGACGCGCTGGGATTGACGGCGTTCGCCTCGCGCAACCCCGAGGACCGGCCGCCGCCGGACAGCGTGCTCTATGCCGCCTATACCGGCAAGGCCGCCTTGGTAATGACCCGCAAGGGCACGCCCGCATCCACCATCCACAGCCTGATCTATCGCGTCTCCGAGGCCACGGAGGAAGAGATCGAGCGTGTGCGTGAGGAGGTGGCCAAGGCGCGTCGGGCCCTCAGAGCGACGCCAGCCAATCGGTTGCTGCTGGAGACCCAGATCCGGCATCTGGAGTTGCGGTTGGCGGACATCCACAAGCCGCGGTTCATCCTGAACGATCAGTCCCTGGCTCGGGATGCCGCCCTGATCGTGCTGGATGAGGTCTCCATGGTCGGTGAAGAGATGGCCGCCGACCTGCTGGCCTTCGGCAAGCCGATCCTGGTGCTGGGCGATCCGGGCCAGTTGCCGCCCATCAAGGGCTCCGGCGCCTTCATGGCCGATGAGCCCGATGTCATGTTGACCCAGATCCACCGCCAGGCGGGGGAGAGCGCCATCATCCGTCTGGCCACCCTGGCCCGGCAGGGCGAGCCCATCGCCTTCGGCCGCCACGATGATCACGTCTGGAAGCTCGCCCGCGGACAGGTCACCGCGCACCAGATGCTCAACGGCGGCCAGGTCCTGTGCGGACGCAACGCCACCCGGCTGCAGCTGAACCACGCCATGAAAGACGCCGCAGGCTTCCCCGAGCGATACCCCGCCGGCGGATCGGAGAAGATCATCTGCCTCAAGAACCGCCATGATCTGGGGCTGATCAACGGCATGTTCGTCAGCCTCGCCGAGGTGCAGGACGAGGACGCGCTGTCCTTCTCCGCTCGCCTGACCACAGAGGACGGAACCACCGTCCCCGGCCGCTGTCGGATCTACAAGGGTCACTATGACGACCATGTGGACCCGGATCCGGACCGCAGTCACCGCGATTGGCGGGAGCTGAAGTCGCTGATCAAGACCGTCTGGGGATACGCCATCACGGTCCACAAGTCCCAGGGCTCCCAGTGGCCCAACGTCATCCTATTCGATGACGGCTTTGGACGCAGCGACCTTGATCGTCGCCGCTGGCTCTATACCGCCATCACCCGCGCTGAGCGCGGGCTGGTCATCATTCAGTAAGGGGGAGCACGATGATCGATCTCAATGATGCAGCACCGCAAGCGCAGACGCAGCCTCAGCCGCGCTACGACCTCGATGCTCTGGTGGAAGCGCTCAGGGCCAGTGCCGCCAGTTGGGTTCCACAGCTGTTCTCGGCCGGGCGACGCGACGGCGAGCATTGGCGGCTCGCCAACATCCATGGGGACAAGCCGCGCAAAAACGGCTCCTGTGTCATCAACCTGGTGGCGCGGCATGCCGGCAACTGGCACGACTTCGAGGATGACAGCGGCGGCGGACCGCTGTCGACCCTGGAGCATGCCACCGGTCTCACCGGGCGCGCCCTGTTCGCCTATGCCGCCGATATGGTGGGCATGACGGCCGATCGGCCGGCCATACCCCAGCCGCGCCCTGAGAGGCCCGCCCGCGAGCCCGGGCCGTCCCATGAGATCCAGTACATCTTCAACCAATGCCAGCCCGTGGCGGGCTCCCCGGCCATGGGCTATCTCACCGCCCGCGGGCTCGCCACCGCCGCAGCTCAAGCCCAGGACCTGCTGTTCCACCCCGACCTCACCCACTTCCAGAGCCAGCGAGGCTGGGGTGCGCTGGTCGCCCTGGTCCGCAATCAGGGGGGCGAGATCACAGGGTTGCACCGCACCTGGCTCACCGACGATGGCGCCGCCAAGGCTCCGGTGGAGGGCAACCGCAAGATGCTGGGCAGCGTCGCCGGTGGTGCGGTCCGCCTGGCGCCGGTGGGCGAGAGCCCGAACCTTGCCATCGCCGAGGGCCTCGAGACAGCGCTCTCCGTCATGGAGGCGGTCCCCGGGCTGCCGGTCTGGGCCGCCCTCTCCGCCGGCGGTATGGAGCGGGTGGTCATCCCACCCGGGGTCAGGGAGGTGCTGATCTTAGCCGATCACGACACCAGCGGGGCCGGACTGCGGGCCGCACAGACGCTCGCCAGTCACGCGGTGCTGCAAGGCCGTCGAGCCTGGATCGCTCTGCCACCGGAGCCCGACACCGACTTCAATGATCTGCTCCGCGACCGGGGCGTCGAGGCGGTGCAAGAGGCGCTCAAGACCGCCCAGCTGGCGGGAGAACCTGAGGAGGGGTCCCAAGCGCTCCCTCCTGCCAGCAATGCGGCGCCCATGCCATCCCTGCTCCAGCCGCTGCTGTCGATGGGTCTGGATCCATGCCCCACCAGTCGTGCCCTGCTGCGGGCGGACGAGGGCGATCTGGCCAAGGCTGTCGACCAGACCTGGGGCGTGGTCACCGCCTCCAACACGCCGCCCTGGCTCTACCAGCGGGCTGGAGCCATCGTCTGGGCAGAGATCGGCGACGATGGCCAGGCGGTGATCGTGCAGCCCCGTCCGGAGGGGTTGCGGCCGATCCTGGCCCGGCTGGCGGCCTTCGCCAAGCGCCACAAGAGCGGCGATCTGGTGCCGGTCCATCCACCAACGGCCCTGGTGCAGAGCATCATCAACACCCCGAGCCTGCCGCTGCCCATCCTGGAGCGGGTGGTGCGGGTCCCGGTGTTCGGGGCCGACGGGACCCTGCTGACCGAGCCAGGCTATCATCCAGCCTCACGGGTGCTCTACAGGCCAGCACCCGGCTTCACCCTGGCCTCGGTGCCTGATCAGCCAACCGAGGCCAGTATTGCCGCCGCGCGGCGATTGCTGACCGAGGACCTGCTGGGCGACTTCCCCTTCGTCTGTGATGCCGAACGGGCCCATGCGGTCGCCATCCTCCTGCTGGGCTTCGTGCGCTCGCTGATCGACGGGCCGACACCCTTGCATCTGATAGAGAAGCCGGCGGCCGGGACCGGTGCGACACTGATGGTGGAGTGCCTGTGCCAGATCCTCACCGGGGGTGAGTTGCCGATCATGACCGAAGCCAAGGACGATGAGGAATGGCGCAAGCGCATCACCGCGCGCCTGCGCTCGGCGCCGGTGATCTTCATGATCGACAACGTCAACACCCTGGAGGGTCCGTCGCTGGCAGCAGCGCTGACCTCCAGCACCTGGGAGGATCGGATCCTGGGCGCCTCGGAGATGGTGCGTATTGCCAATCGCAGCATCTGGGTCGCCACGGGCAACAACCCAACCCTGTCGGCTGAGATCGTCCGGCGGACGGTGCGCATCCGCCTGGATGCCGGCGTGGCCAGGCCGCAGTTCCGCACGGGCTTCCGCCACAAGAACCTCAAAGCCTGGGTGCGCGAGAACCGGGCAGCCCTGGTGCATGCTTGCCTGACCCTGGTACAGGCGTGGCTGGCCGCCGGCAGGCCCAAGGGCACCGAGCAGACGCTGGGCAGCTATGAGGCCTGGGTGGATGTCATGGGCGGGATCCTGGCGACGGCGGGCATCGATGGGTTCCTGGGCAACCTGGAGGATCTGGCCCAAGGCAGCGATGACGAGAGTGCCGCTCTGGAGGCCTTCGTGCATGGCTGGTGGCATCAATGGCGCGATGTTGAGGTGACCGTCCGGGATCAGCTCTATGGCCTAGCGCTTGCGACCGAGCCGGGGATTGATCTCAAGGGCAAGGATGAACAGCAGCGTCGTCGCGCGCTCGGGCAATTGCTGGTGAAGAGCAGGGATCGGGTGTTCGATGTGGATGGCAAACGAGTGAAGCTCGTCCCCACGCGCATCGTTCACAGGGTTCAGGCTTGGCAATTGACCAAGGAGCTAACGCTGCCTGGGCAATGAAATTGCGCGTACAGAGCATTCTGCACAATGGCTCGGGTGGTTGGGTGGTTGCCATACTGCAACCACCCACTTCAACCACCCGGGAAATTCTCAAGTAATACAATGCGCTATGGGCTCTCGGGTGGTTGGGGGGGTTGATCTCTACCCCTACACGCGCGCACGCGCATGCGCGAACACATATAGGGGGATGGGCAAATCAACCACCCCAACCACCCAAACCACCTAACCCACTGAATTGGCAGAATCTTTTGCGGGTGGTTGGCCAATTCCAAGGGATCTGAACCACCCTCAACCACCCGATTTTCCAGACACATCACGCAGCAACACGCAGGGCTTCGCAACATCGGTGCCGCGCATTGTGTCCACCGGACAGCTTGCGCAGGCTGTGCCCATCCGCTGCCTGGGACCGCCGACCGCCATGCACACCACCCACGATCATCCCGCCGTTCAGACCACAGACCCAGCCGCTGCTCTGGCCACCCTGCTGGCCCTGGACCTGGGCACCACCACCGGCTGGGCCGCCTCCAGCCAAGGCACCATCCACAGCGGCACGATAAGCTTCCGGTCAGGTCGCTACGAGGGCGGCGGCATTCGCTACCTGCGCTTCCAGGCATGGCTGGGCGAGATGCTGGCCGCGCAGCGCCCGGACGCGGTAGTGTTCGAGGAGGTCCGGCGGCATGCGGGCACTGATGCCGCGCACGTGTACGGCTGCCTGCTGGCCACCCTCACCGCGTGGTGCGAGCGCGAGGGGATCGCCTATCTCGGCGTGCCGGTCGGCACGCTCAAGCGCCACACTACCGGGCGCGGCAACGCGCCGAAGGCCGCCATGATCGCGGCCATGGAGGCCCGCGGCCACCAGCCCGCGGACGACAACGAGGCCGATGCCCTGGCGCTGCTGCACTGGGCCATCGATACCCACGCGGGGGCACGATGACCCAGACCCGGTGGACACCATCGTTGGTGGAAGAGCGGCTGGCCGACGCGGCCCTGGTCCTGCGGCGCCTGCCGGCAGAGAAGACCATGGGCTACTTCAGCACCTGGCCGGTGTACTTCCACGAGTTCGGCGATCTGGTGGGCCAGGAGCCACGGATGTCTGCACCGTGCCCGTCACCCGCCGCGATCAGCCGGATGGAGGAGGCGCTCAACTGGACGGTCGGGCTGAAACCCGTGGACGGCCGGATCCTGTGGATGCGGGCCCACGGCGAGCGGTGGAAGCAGGTCTGCTGTACCGTCAGCCTGTCGCGTTCCGCTGCCCACGAGCACTGGCTGTTCGGCCTGTGCGTCATCGCCTTCCGGCTCAACGGCCAGCGGCTGAACCCCAAGCTGGGCCGACGCAGCGTGATCACGCTGGCCCGGGTGCGGCTGCCGGAAGCGGCGTGAGTCTTGGGGCCGCTGTGGGGCTCGCTGAGCGCGGTCTAGGCTCCAGACTCATAACCAGTAAGTGACGATGCTAGTGCAAGGACGCATACAG
>CAZCBM010000163.1:0-7970 GCA_964496805.1 uncultured Rhodospirillales bacterium
CACATCCGCCACTTGCACCGGGGCGGCCGGTTTGCGCGGTGGCAGCGGCGTGGCGCTGGCTTGGCGTGCAGTGGGTTCTGGGACCGGCGTCAACTCGGGGCTGGGACCGTCGGTCACGCCGGGCACATTGGTGCGGTCCAGCGGCGGCAGTTCCACCACCTCCCCGATGGCGGGCGGCGGGTCCAACTCCACTGCCACCGGGGGCAATTCCAGCGGCGTATTCGGCAGATCCTCAATGGTCGGCGGGGCTGCCAGATCGGCGGCGGTCGGGGACGGCAAGGCCGCCACGGGGGCGGGGGTCAGCGACGGGGTCTGGACACTTTCCGGAACCGTAATCTGGGTTGCCGCGGCCTCAGGCATCGGTCCTTCCGCCGTGGGCGAGCCGGTGCCAGACAGCGACCGGGGAGACGGGTCCAAAATACCAGGGTTCAGGTCCAATTGGCGCTGGATGGGGGTGGGACGCGGCAGCGGCTCCTCAACGTCCGGCCGAACCGGGGCCGGCAACTGGGCAGGGTCTGTGATGATGCCATGATTGGCCAGACTGTCCGTCATCAGCGGATTGTCCAAGCCCTCCACCGGGTCGTCGGAGTTGATGACTTTCCAGGCCTCGTCCGGCGCGCGAATGGACAGCATCCCCGTTTCCTCGCTGCGAGACGCCAGATAATAGGCATAGATCAGGATACCGCAGAACACGACCACGGCTGTTGCCAGCACGATATAGGGGCGCAGCACCCGGTCCGGGGGATCGGCCGGGGCGAGGTCGTCGTAGGCGCTGAGGCTCTCAGGTTTGATCGTCTGCATGGGCGGGGCGGCCTAGTCCAGATCTAGGGGGGACTGCACAGCAAAATGGGCCGCCGCAACGCCTAAAACAACGCGGGCCCGGCTCACCAGGGGATCGGGGGCGGCAGGGCCGCAGGCAGCGCGTTGACCGCGCAGAAGAGTGTCTGCCAGCCGCTCCAGCCGGAGCAACTGGCGATGGGGTGGCGCGTCGGGCTGCAGGGCAAGCGATAGCAGACAGGCGCGCAGGGCCTTGCGGTCCGGCACGGTGGGCACGGAGGATTGGGCGAGGCTCAATGCCAGCCAGGGGCCATGGGGGTCCATGTCCCATAGGTGGGACAGGCTCAGGTGCAGGGATTTGTCTGGCGGTTCGCGCAGCAAGGTGTGGCGCAGACCAGCGGCCTTGGCCGCGTCCGGCAGCCAGCGATGGGGATCGCGCCCGCCACGCACGCTGACGGGGGCCAACGGTATGTCTTTCTGATCCCAAATCTGGCTGAGGATCTGCGCGCGATAGGCCGTCAGCGCTTCGCTGGTCCAGGCCGGGGGCAGGGTGGCGGTCGGGCGGGCCGTGAAGGCCCGGCCGGCATTGGCAACAAGGGCCTCCCGCGCGGGCGCGGTCAGGGTCACCCCCACCAGGGACAACAGCGGCAGCACTTGAACCTCGGCCACCGCCGGGCAAGCGGCCATTTGCTCCGCCAGAGCGCCCAGACGCTCGCCCCGCCCCGCCGCCAGCATCACATCGCCGCCGCCTTGCTCCGGCAACCGCAAGCGGATCCTGTCGCCCTGATCAGACAGCAGAGCACACAGCGCGTCTGCGGCAGCAGAGGCACGGGGGGGATCAGCCTCGCGGGCTAGACTGAGCGGGCGCGCCGACATGGCGAGGGCTCCTGAGGGACTCGGATCGGCTAAAGGGTATGATCATAGTAGTTGAACAAAGATTTATGAGTCGTCACGGCATAGCGATCCGTCATCCCGGCGACATAGTCCGCCACCACCCGGGCCTGGGCGGCGGCCGGCACCTCCGCCTCGGCAGCGCGGCGATAACGCTCCTGCCATCGGTTGGGCAAGGCCTCCGGCTCCGCGCGGAACAACTCAAACAGATCGGTGACAATGCGCTTGGCTTGCAGTTTGCGCCGTACCACCGAGTAATGCAGATACATGTTTTGCCACAGAAAGCGGCGGATTTCACGGTCCTGAATGCGGCTTTCCTCGTTCAAGCTCACAATCTGACGCCCCAGGCGGCGGACATCATCGGGGCTCTGCACGTCCGCATCCTCGATACGCTGGCGGCTTTCCTGCAGCACATTCTCGACATAATTGTTGATCAGTCGGCGGCGGACCTCGTTGGTCAAGCGCCGGATCTCCAGGTCTTTGCCGTGCAGATCGAGCACGGTTCGGACAATGTGTCCCAGGATGGGGAGTTCGGCCAGATCGTCCACGGTGAACAATTTGGCGCGTAACCCGTCCTCCAGGTCCGCAGAATTATAGGCGATGTCGTCGCTGATGGCGGCGATCTGGGCCTCGATCCCCGGCCAGTCGTCCAGCGCCAGCCCCCAGCGGCGGTCGATCTGGGCGGTGGTGAGGGGCAAGGACCGTCCGGGCGGCAGGGGCGTCAGCGGGCCATTATGCTTCGCCGCACCCTCGATGCTCTCCCACGTCAGGTTGAGCCCGTCGAAGGTGGCGTAGCGGGTTTCCAGCTGGGTCAGGAGGCGCAGGGTTTGATCATTATGGTCGAACCCCCCCAGGCCGCTGAGGCAGTGATTCAAGGCCTCCTCGCCGGAATGGCCAAAGGGGGTGTGACCCAGATCGTGGGTCAAGGCCACCGCCTCGGCCAGGTCCTCGTTCACATGCAGCGCCCGCGCCAAGGTGCGGCTGATCTGCGCCACTTCCAAGGTGTGGGACAGGCGGTTGCGATAGTAGTCACCATCCGGCAGCACAAAGACCTGGGTCTTGTGGAGCAGTTTGCGGAAGGCGCCGGAGTGGATCACCCGGTCCCGGTCCCGTTGAAAGGGGCTGCGGTCAAAGGGACTCTGGTTGAACAGGCTGGTACCCGGGTGGGGGCCTTCCTGATGCAGGCGTCCCCGGCTGGCATCGCCGCGGCAGGCCCAGGGACCCAGGCTGTCGTCGTAGCGGGGCTGGCTCCAGTCACGCATGGGCATCGGCGTCCTCTGGCATCGGGCAAGCGGGTGGTCTATATTGGAGCAATCTAGTCTGATTTTGCCGGCGCGCGGGTGGTTCGAGCCCCCGGACCGGGCAGCAGGAGGAGCGATCCATGGAACAGATCCAAAGCAACAGCAGCGACACAGAGGCCGGTGCCCCGGGGGCGGACCCTGCGGCCGGGCGGACCGTGACCCTGTCGGCGCGGGCGGTCAAGCGCATCGCCACCCTGAAGGATCGGGACGGCAAGCCCGAGATGATGTTACGTGTCACCGTGACTGGTGGCGGGTGCAGCGGGTTTCAGTATCAATTCGGTTTCTCCGATAGTGCGGCGGCGGACGATCATGTGTTCAGCCGTGACGGTGTGAGTGTCGTGATTGATGATGTCAGCCTGGACCTGCTGGCCGGCAGCGAGATCGACTTCACCGAAGACTTGATGGGCGCCTTCTTCAAGATCGAGAATCCCAACGCGGCCAGCAATTGCGGTTGCGGCGCCAGTTTTGCGCTGGCCTGAGCCCATGGCCATCACCCTCGCCAGTTGGAACGTCAATTCTCTGCGGGTCCGCATTGCCCATGTGGAAAAGCTGCTGGCGGCCGAGGGGTCCCCGGACATTCTGGCCTTGCAGGAACTGAAGTGCACGGACGAACAGGCACCGGTGGCAGCGCTGGAAGAGGCCGGCTGGCATTGTGCGCTGCATGGCCAAAAGACGTACAACGGGGTTGCGCTGCTCAGCCGGACGGCACCGGATGCCGTGCGCCGTGGCTTGGCGGCCCCTGATGGCTCCCCCGATGAGGGCGATGAACAGGCCCGGTATATCGAGGCCGACTTTGGCCCGTTGACAGTGGTGTGTTTGTATCAACCCAACGGCAATCCCTTGGGCACGGAGAAGTTCGCCTATAAACTGGCGTGGCAGCAGCGCCTTGAGGCACGGTTGGCGCACTTGTTGGACCGGCCCACACCGGTGGCGGTGGGGGGGGATTTCAATATCATTCCGGAGCCCATCGACGCCTTTGATCCCAAGGAATATCAGGGGGATGCGCTGTTTCAGCCGGAAAGCCGGGCGGCCTTTCGGCGGTTGCTGCACGCAGGCTGGACGGATGCGTTTCGTGCCCTGAGCCACGCGCCAGACCGCTACACCTATTGGGATTATCAGAAAGGCCGCTATCAGCACGATCACGGTATTCGCATCGATCACTGGCTGCTGAATCCGGCCGCGGCAGACGTGCTGGAGGCCTGCTGGATCGACCGTGACCCCCGCGGGTGGGAGAAGCCCTCAGACCACACCCCCATTTTGGTGACCCTGGCCGTGGACACCAACGACGCTGACACGGATGGCGCCGACGACAGCAAAAACGCCGCCCGAGAGGCGGCGGCCTGACGAAGACTGTATACAGTAGTCAGCGAGCGGAAGGGGGTGGCTGGCGAGAAAAGAGGGTGGCGCAGTGATCCAAAGGCCAACAAGTGCCCGCCTTAGCTGGTCATCGCCTTAGAGGGTCACCGCCTTAGCTGGTCACCATGATCATCCCGCCGACAAACACCAGCAGGAAAGACACGAAGCCCAACAGGCGGGACAGCGGGAACACGAGGCGCCCAATCAAAGACGCCACCAGGACCACCACAACGATGAGAAAGCCAACACTCATGGCGAAGACCATCCTCAAGAACAAACCGGCTGCCCCAACCGCACACCGCTCAATCGAGCGGTGTCGCACAAGCCGAGGGCAACCTCGAGCCGTTAACCCTGTTAAAGAATAGACGGTAAAAAGGTAAATTTCAAGACATCTTGAGAGACAAGCTGCCCCGTCGGCACGGAAATTGCCGCAGGAAGGCGGGGGGGCTGTCGGTGTGGGGGCTTTGGCTTGCCCCCGCGGATCACCCGGCCCCTGGGAGCCGGGTGGGGGGGCGGTGTAGGTCTCAGGCTGCGTGGGTGAGCAACTGCTCTTTCACGGAGAGCTTCATTTTCTTGAGGTCCGCAACCCGGGCAGTGTCCGGATAGGGCCGCTTGAGTTCATCGTGCAGGGCCTGCTCCAGTTCTTCGTGCCGGGTCTTCAGGGCGGCCTGATGATTGATGCTCATGGACACACATCTCCTTCAACAACGTGGTGGCAACAGCCGGGTGGTTTCGTCGTGGCTCAACCCAGGGATCTGGGTGCCACTGCGAGTCGGTGCCGGTGCGCTGATGACGCCTGTCCAGTCGGGCAGGCCCGCGCAGCGGCCCTCCCCACACCCAAGGTAGTAGGGGTTTTGCCATTCCACAAGCATCAACGCAGGCGCATTGCGTAAACGATCCTGTCTTTTTGGCGCCTGATTGGGATTGATCAAGAAAGCGCTTCTGCGATTTCGATTTTGCGCGACAGGCTTGCCCCGCTTCCTTATGATAGGACCGAAGCTGTGGGCGCGGTGTGGTGTGCCGAGGGGTTGGGTCATGAACCTTATAGATCGGTTCAGGCCCGTCCGGTGCACGGGTCTGCCGCTGCCTTGCAGCCGGCCCCATGGGACTCAACCAGGGGCGAACCACTGGGCCAATCTCCGCCAGGCCCCCTGACACTATCGGGTGATGGTCCCTGGGGTGCGCGACCCCGGAAGGACGGCCGTGGCGGGCAGAGTCTGGGAAGGCAATCCACATGAATACTGCTTATCTTAAGCGTCGTCTGGAAGACCTGCGAACGGAACATCGGGATCTTGACGACGTCATCTCCCGCCTGAGCGAGGCGACCCCCCTGGATGAAATCCAACTGCGCCGCCTGAAAAAGCGAAAGCTGGCGCTGAAAGATCAAATCAGCCAGATCGAAAGTGAATTGATCGACGACATCATCGCCTGAGCCGTTCCAGGCCTCACCATAGCCTGAGGCGTGGCGCGCTTGATCGCGCGAGCGCTGGCATGGGTCGATTTTCTGCGCTGTGAGGCTTGGCTAAGGCGCCAACGGGCATTGACTGTCCGCAAGGACAGGAGGCTCTGTCATGTGCCTTGCTCTCCCCCCTTGGGCAGGCGCTTTGACCCCCTTGCACCCTTTTTGGTCAGCCCTTGCGGCTGGCTCTCCTGACCCTGACGACCCGGTACGTGTCATGTCCTCAGGTTTGTTCACCGACCCCGTCGACCCGGCAGCCATCTTCGGGCAAGGTGTCCAATTAACGCGATTGAGTCCGCCATGGCCCCGGGTCTTGCTCCGTCAGGTGCAGGCCGTGGACATGCGCGCCGACCCGACCCTCAGCGGGGTCGCCAACGGACACCATCGCCAGCGGGCCATCTGGCAGGAGGATCCGCAGCCCGCCGCCGCCCCCTTGGATGCGTTTGGCCAGCGCCTGCTGGAAGGGCCGTTGGCTGCCCTGCTGGCGCCCTATCGCTCCGCCCGTGTGCAGGATGCCCGCTGCCTTTTGTATGCCTGCGCCAAGGGCTATCAGATTGATTGGCATGACCATCTGGACTTCCCCTCCGTGGTTCGGGTGCTGATTTACCTTTCCCCGGATGTCCTGGGTTCCGACGATGGGGCTCATCTGCAAGTGTCCCGGGTCACGCGGGACCCCCAGACGGGGCAGGTCATCGCCCGGGATACCCACGTGGATCAGCCAACGGACCATGGGTTGGTGGCTCTCCTGGACAGCCAGACCCCCCTGTTCCAGCATCGCGCGACAGAACTGGTGGCCGACAAGATCCGCTACGTTCTGAATTATTCCATCGCCAGTTTCTTTGCAGACAATGATGACGGCCGCGGCAACGACCGGCGGTGGGGCGATCCGTCGTGAGCCTCTTGGCCCCACCGGTTCTGCACCAGGCGCTCGATGGGCCCGCGGTGGCTTGAGGTCTGGGCGGTAAACAGAGGTCCAAGCGGTTCGTGGGCGCAAAACGACAGTATAAAAGTCGCATTTTGGCGTGCAGGGCTGGCGCGCGATCTGGCCCGTGCTACAGCCATAGACGCCGATGTGCCATCAGCGCCCCTGCTGTCGCTTATTGGTGGTCGCTCGGATAATCCCCTCCGTGGCATTGTCCCTTTGGGGTCCTACGCCCTGGGGACCTCCCGTTGTATTGCCCTTTTTTGGACCCTCTCCATGGCTCAACCTCCGTGTGAACCCACCAGCAACCCTTTCGCCCGCCCTGTCCGCACCCCCAAGCCCTCCTTGCTGGATCGGGTGGATAGTGGCGAGGCGGTGATCCACGGCAGCGGCTATCTGTTCGAGATGGAGCGGCGAGGCTACCTCTCCGCCGGCGGCTTTGTGCCGGAAATCGTCCTGGATGACCCGGACGTCGTTGAGCAATTGACCCGGGAGCAGGTTCGGGCCGGCAGCGATGTCGTGCTTGCCTTCACCTATTACGGTCACCGGGAAAAGATGCGCCTGGTGGGCAAGGAACATCTGCTGGAGCCGCTGAACCTTGAGGCGTTGCGGATCGCGCGCCGTGTTCAGGCAGACTACCCCGATACCCTGCTGGCCGGGAACATCTGCAACACCAACATCTATGACCCGGCGGACCCCAAGACCCATGACGAGGCCCGGGGTATTTTCACTGAACAGTTGGGCTGGGCGAAGGACGGCGGCGCTGAGTTCATTGTGGCTGAGACCTTCCATTTCCTCGGGGAGGCCAGGATCGCCGCGGAGGTGGCGCGCAGCTTTGACCTGCCGGTTGTGGTTGGCTTTGCCGTTCACAGCGAGGGGGTGATGCGCGACGGTCCCACCCCGGCGGAGGCCGCTAAGATCCTGTTTGAGGAAGCGGGGGCGGATCTTGTGGGGGCCAACTGCCATCGTGGCCCCGCGACCATGTTGCCGGTGGCGCAGGCCATCGCCCAAGCCATCCCGGCCCACCGCACGGCCAGCTGGCCCGTGGGCTATCGCACGACGGAGGCCCAGCCAACATTCGGCGCGCTCACCGACCCGACTCTGCCAGAGGGTGCCAAGCCCTTCATTCCCGGTGACGGTCGGGCGTTCCCGGTGGCCTTGGACCATTGCCAGTGCACCCGGCAGGAGTTCCAGCACTTCGCCATGGAGTCTGCGGCGGCCGGCATCCGCTATATCGGCACTTGCTGTGGGGCCGGGCCGCATC
>CAZCBM010000164.1:0-7951 GCA_964496805.1 uncultured Rhodospirillales bacterium
GCCGGTTCTGGCCCTGTCTGGGCTCACCCGCAGCAGCCTGGACTTCCTGCCGCTTGCCGCTGAGTTGTCCCGGGAACGGCCGGTGGTGGCGCTGGATTATCGCGGCCGCGGGCTCTCCCAGCATGCCACCGACCCGCTCCAGTACCAGCCGGATACGCTCTTGTCAGACCTGGGCGATGCCATGACAGCGCTGGGCTTAGGTCGCGTGGCAGTGGTGGGCACGTCCTTGGGGGGGCTGGTGGCCATGGCGCTGGCCGTGGCTCGCCCGACAGCGCTGGCTGCCCTGATCATCAATGACATTGGTCCGGTGCTGGGGGATACGGGCCTCAGCCATATTGTGGACCTGTCCGCCAATCCGCCGGTGGTGGAAACCTGGGCCGAGGCAACGGCGTTCTGCCGTCGTGCCTTTCCTGAATTGCCCCCCACCCTGACCGACGCCGATTGGGAGCGCATTGCCCTGACCACGTTCGAGCGCCGCGAGGATGGCCGGCTGGCGGTGACCTATGACCCCCGATGTGTCCGGGCGCTGGTGGATACCCGTGACAGCGACGCCGGGCGGGACCTGTGGGCGCTCTATGGTGCCACGGTGCCATTTCCACAGCTTGTGGTCCGCGGGGACGCCAGTCGGCTGCTGTCGGCCGAGACGCTGGCACTGATGGCAAACCGCGCCCCTGACGCGGCTCAGGTGACGGTCCCCGGTTGGGGGCATGTGCCGCCGCTGCATCAGGACCCGGCGCTTGCCGAGGTGCGGCGCCTGCTGACCCATGTGGATGCCCAACCATGACGGACCCCGCCTTCGACCTGTCCACCATCCGCACCGCTGCCAGCCGCATCGCCCCCCATGTGCGGCAAACGCCCCTGTTGGAGGATCCCGCGATCAATGAGCGCTGCGGGGGGCGTGTTCTGGTGAAGGCAGAGGTGTTGCAGCACACGGGCAGCTTCAAGTTCCGCGGGGCGTGCAACGCGGTGCTCTCCCTGCCGCAGGCGGAGAGGCAGGCTGGCCTGCTGGCCTTCAGCAGTGGCAATCATGCCCAGGCGGTGGCCCGGATGGGATCGCTTCTGGGCGTGCCCACCACCATTGTGATGCCCCAGGACGCACCGGCGGTGAAGATTGAGGGCACCCGGGCCTTTGGGGCTGATGTCCGGTTTTACGACCGCTACACGGAGGATCGGGAGGTCGTGGCGGCCGAGATCCTGGCCCAGGGGCCAAGGGCGCTCGTCAAGCCCTTCGACGACCCGGCGATCATGGCCGGTCAGGGGACCATCGGGCTGGAGGTGGCCGCGGCCTGCGAGGCGGATGGTCTGTCACCATCGGTGTTGTTGTGCCCGGTGAGTGGCGGGGGGCTGTTGAGTGGCGTGGCCACGGCTCTGCAAGCGCGGTTCCCCGACCTGGAGCCTGTGGGGGTGGAACCGGAGGGGTATGACGATTTCGCCCTGAGCCTGGCGGCCGGGGAGCGTCGGGAGGTGATCCCCACCCACAGGTCCATCTGCGATGCCATCATGGGCCGCCAAGTTGGGGCGCATCCGTGGGCTGCACTGCGGAGGCTCTGTGGGGTGCGGGCGGCGGCCGTTAGCGATCAAGCGGTGCTGGAGGCCATGGCGCTGGCCCTGCAACGGCTCAAGCTGGTGGTGGAGCCGGGGGGTGCTGCCGGTCTTGCGGCACTGCTCTGCGGCCAGGTTCCTCTTGCGGGTCGGACCGCAGTGGTGGTCCTGAGTGGGGGCAATGTGGACACGCCCCTGCTCCGACGCGCCCTCTGCGGTGACTGTGCAGGGCTTGGGCCAGGGCTTGGATAAAAGCAGAGGGTAGAACTGTTGGCCCGCTTGCTGCGCACAGGGTGCTGAGCCACGCGGTTCAAGGCGCGCTCAGCCCCTCAGGCCAACGGGCGCCAGCCCCTCAGTCTTTGTCTTTGCTCTTCTTTTTGGGCAGCACCTTGGTGACCTTGTCGCCCAGGCTGATCAGGCTTTTCAGGATGGGGCGGGGCAGGTCACGCACCGAGTGATACCAGGCCTCCAGATTGCTGACGAAGCCATGCATGTCCTTCAGCCGTTCGGCGATGGGGTTGCCGACACCGTCAGCCTCTTCTGCTTCCTTCACGCCGCGAGCCAGCATGTCCAGAATCGGGTCGATCTCGCGCCGTTTGCGCTGCTCGACAATGGTGAAGAACAGGTCCCAGGGGTCCTTGTGGGTGGTAAAGTGCTCCCGCCTGTCTCCCAGCATCGTTTGCCGTTGCAGCAGGTCCCACCCCGCCAGTTCCTTCAAGCTGGTGGAAACATTGGATCGCGCGATGGATAGCGCCTGGGCAATCTCCTCCGCCGCCAGGGGGCGAGGAGAGAGGTAGAGCAGGGCATGGATCTGGGCGACGCTGCGGTTGACCCCCCACCGGGACCCCATTTCACCCCAATGCAGCACGAACCGCTCCACCACCGGGGTCATGATCGGGCTGGAGGCCCGAGCGTCATCATCACGGGCGGGGGAGGAAGGAGGCATGGGGCGGCAACATCCAGGGCGGGAATGGCGTCGAGCGGGTTGAGGCAGAGGCCATCAATCCCTCAATCCATCAGGGCTGCGGTGAATAAACCACAGCCGACAAACGGTGCGCAACACTGCCGGCTTTCGCGATGGCAACGGCACGATAGGCAAAAAATGCCTATATAATTCAATGTATTAAAAGTTAATTTTCAGAGATTAAGTTAGACAAAACACGTTAACCTTTGTAAAAGATGCTTAACAAACGACGGGCAAACCGTCGACTTTCAGCCCATCGGCCAGCCGCATCCCCACCCGGCACAGCACATGGGCAGCATCTTGTGCAGGAGATGATTCCATGACCACCAATGACCGCTATCGCCAAGCCGACGGCACCGGCAACAACCTTACCCAGGATGACTGGGGCAGTGCTGGCAGCACCGTGACGCGCCTGACCGACGCCGCCTATGGCGACGGCATTTCCACCCCGTCTGGCGAGGATCGGCCCAACGCCGTGGACATCTCCGACACGGTCTGCGACCAGGGGGATGCTGCCATCGACAACAGCTATGGCAGCTCCGCGCTCACCAGCTTCTTCGGGCAATTCTTCGTCCACGACACGGATTTCTTCGCGGAGAGCGAAGATGACCTGCTGTTCGTCGAGGGGCTGGCTTTCCCGCTGCACCGGTCCGAGGCTGCGGAGGGCACCGGAGCCGGGACCGATACGCCGGCGGCTCAAGTCAACACCGTCACCGCCTATGTGGACCTGTCCACGGTCTACGGCAGCTCAGAGGATCAGTGGGCTCAGCTGCGCGCCTTTGAGGGCGGCAAGATGGCAATGTCAGATGGCGATCTGATGCCCAAGGAAGAGGTTCCGGGCCAGGGAGGCGAGATCAGCGTTCAGTTCGTCGCTGGGGATGCCCGCGCCAACGAAAACCCGGTGCTCGCCAGCCTGCACACCGTCTGGGCGCGCCATCACAATCTGCTGGCCCAGGAATTGGTCGAAGCCCACCCGGAATGGGACGACGAGACCCTGTTCCAGGAAGCCCGCATCCTCAACGAGGCCTACTTCCAGAAGGTTTCCTATGAGGAGTGGCTGCCGCAGTTGCTGGGTACCCAGGCGCTGGGCGACTATCAGGGCTATGACGAGACAATTCAGGCTCAGGTCAGCACAGAGGCCATGACGGCGGCGCTGCGGGTTGGCCACACGCTCATCCCCACCCTGTTGCCCCAGTTGGCCGAAGACGGCAGCGAGAGCGGTGAGACGCTGCAAGTCCGCGACCAGTTTTTCAACACCGGCGTCATGCTGGATGACGGCATCGACGGCTTGCTGCGCGGCGTCACCGCCACCCTGGCGCAGGAGGTGGACACCAAGGTTGTGGACGACCTGCGGCGCCTGTTGGACTTGGGACAAGGCGGCAAGTTGGACCTGGCGGCCATCAACATCATGCGGGGGCGCGATCAAGGCATCGACACCTATGTCAATGTTCGCGCCCAACTGTCCGAGCTTTACAATCTCGATCTGCCGGCCATTGAGGATTTCAGTGACATCACCAGTGACGAGGCCCTGGCGGCCGAGTTGGAACAAGCCTACGGCACGGTGGATAAGGTGGATCTGTGGATCGGCGGTTTGGCCGAGGATGCGGTTGCCGGCAGCCAGTTGGGGGTAACGTTTCAAACCATCATCACCCACACCATGAATGATCTGCGCCATGGTGACCGCTACTGGTATGAAAACCGCTTGGACAGCGACACGCTGCGCAAGATCAACGACACCAGCTTTGCTGACATCCTGACCAAGACCACCGGGATCACCCATCTGCAGCAGGATGTGTTTGCCGCGGCAAACCGCATCGGGGGCACTGACCGCGCTGATCAGATCAGCGGCACCGATGGCGATGACCTCATTATTGGCTTCAAGGGCCACGACACGTTGGTGGGCGGCCTGGGCAACGATAGCCTGTATGGTGATGAGGGCCGCGACGTTCTGGTGGGTGAGGCTGGCGACGATCTGCTGGACGGCGGCAAGGGCCGCGACGGTCTCTACGGCGGCGACGGCAACGACCGGATCAAGGGCGGCGGCGGCAATGACAGTCTGCACGGTGATGCCGGCAACGACTGGCTTCAGGGCGGCTCCGGCAACGACACCCTGTTCGGCAACGAGGGCAATGACCGCCTGGACGGCGGGGCCGGCAATGACGCCATGATGAGCGGGTCTGGCAATGACCGGCTGTTTGGCGGCGGCGGACGCGACGACATGTGTGCCGGGGACGGCAACGATCGCCTGAGCGGTGGCAAAGGCGACGACCGTCTGTGGGGCGAGGCTGGCAACGATCGCCTGAATGGGGGCGACGGCAACGACCTGCTCCACGGAGGCACCGGCAACGACATCCTCCAGGGCGGCCATGGGCAAGACACCCTCTATGGCGAGGATGGCGATGACGTCATCCACGGCAATGGTGGCATGGATGCGCTGTTCGGTGGGGACGGGGCGGACCGCTTTGTCTTCAAGATCGGCGATGACATCGACCGCATCGGCGACTTTGACGCCAGCGAGGGCGACATCATCGACCTGCGGGGCACCTGTCCGGAGAACGGGTTGCAGGGTCTCATCGACAGCGGTGCTGTGAGCGCATTGAACGCTGACGAGCCCTGGCAAGCCACAGTCATCGACCTGGGGCATGGCGACAAGCTGCGCATCGACTGGGTCTCCCCCGACCAATTGCAGGAGGACTGGTTCCTGTTCTGACCGCCATTGGTCAGAGGGGCAGGGCAGGGTCGACCACGCCCCGTCCCTTTCCTTCACTGTTTTCGTGGGAGCGCCCTTGGGGGCTCCCCCGCCTCGCGGGACGGCGGAGACCTGACAGCATCTCTCCTCCTCCCAACCGACCATCCGTCGTCCCGCGATTTCTTTGCGTCGAGTCTGTTCCGGCCTTTGGTTTTTTGGCTGGAGCGGGTCTCTCCCGACTAAGGGCAAGGAAAGGCTTTTGATCCCAGGGGTAGCCCGACCGGGGGGCATCGGGCCCCTGGCCGACACGGGATCCTTTGCTTTCCTTCCATCCCTCCTCCCGCTGGCGCGGCGTCCACCCCTGGGTCCGTCGTCATCCGGTGAGCATCACCCGCCTGCACCGGGATCAAGCCTGGGATCGCGGGACCAAAAGGGGGTGCCGCTGCCGCGGGAGGGTTGAGAGAGCAGGGTGTCAGGGCCGCGCAAGCGCGCCCTACGCCGGCTCGGGTCAAGGTCTGAGCGTTCGTCCCCGGCCGCGGTGGGGACCTTTGGCGAAGGGCCGATCCCAGCCTGACCTGCAGCCTTGCTACGGCGCCGCCACCCTGGCGCCCTGCTCTCTTCCTAACTCCTAAAATGCCCAATAAAGCTGAATAAAATCAAATACTAGTGGGGTTTGCACGGTTATGCGTCGTTAATCTTGCCAGCGCTTAATTCGGTCTCAGACCGGCGGGCGCAACCCTTCCTGATAGCGACATCAATCCCTCCCAACCCAGGTTTTCGCCCAGCCAAAAAGGGCCTGCTGGCATGGCGCCGGCAGGCCCTTTTTTCGCAGATCATTTGCCATCCACCCCCGCTGCGGTCCGGCGATGAACGCAAGGTGCCACAGGCTGGCGTGGACTCTATCTCACGGAAAAGCGCTCTAGCTCGTGGAGCCACCCTCTTCGTACTTCTTCAGGAAGCCGTCCGCACGGGACAGAGCCTCCTGGAAGTGCCGTGAGCGCACCGGTGCTGCGACGGTGGAGCGGGCATGCATCAGCAGATACCCCAGCTGATGCTTCAGCATGTCGGCCTCGCCCAGGCGAACAGCCACTTCCATCAGCAGCTCATACACCTCGTCGTCGTTGTATTGCTCCTTCACCTTGGGAGCCAAGTCGTAGATGCGCTGGACAAACTTATCCATGGGGGGCGTCCTCCTTCAGGGGGGTGGCCTTGAGGGCCAGTCGACGGGACAGGCGCTGTGGACCGTCGACCAATTTGGGTGAGGCAGTCCTGCCAAAGGGTGGAACGCGGCGCAAGCACCCAGGCTGGTCCTGCGCGCCTAAGTCCGGGACGGCGTTGTCTGGGTTCTGTCTGTGTTGGCGGTGCGCGCATTCTTGGTTGGGGGGCGGCCATCGCGGAAAGCTGCGGACACGCGACGGGCTGCACTGGGGGGAGGCGAGACATGTTTGGCAACAGCAGGACGCAGGGGAGCGGCAAGACGGCACTCACCTTTGGCTGGGTGGTGGGGCGCGGTGGCTCTGGGCGTGTGGGCCCCAGCGTGGATGAGCCGTTTTCCGAAGTCTCCAGCGCCGCTACAGTCCACTGCACCTACGCTCGCTGATCCGCGTCAGGCGCCCCAGGGCGAAGCCCGATCTTGAGGATACTATCCTGGGGAAGGGGATTGCCCCATTCTCACCACCACGCCGACATGATCGCGCAGCAGCCTCCGGTGTCACACACCTGTCGGGAGACGCATGCGATGGGCCCCATCTATCACAAGGGCAAGGTTTTCGGGAAACTGACGCCCGCAGAAGTGGCGGTCATCATTCGCCATCCCAGCGTCCTTGAGCCGCTGTACCGCAACCAAGGGATCGCCAAGACGGAGGCCGCGCGCCGTTATCCCCGGCGCGAGCAGGTGGACGGACGTGGTGATGCGTTCCGCCATGCCTATTGGTCGGCTCTCATGGTGCGGGACTGCGGCTTGCTGATTGGCGCGCGCTTCACCACCGCGCATGAGATGTTTGAGGGCAACGAGTCCGCCGCGCGCGACATGGACCTGCATAACAACCGCATTAGCCACCTGATCGGGGCACTAAACCCCAACGGCACGGACGCCCATTTGGCGAAGCTGGTGCAGCACGCGTTGGAAGATGGGCATCTGATGGTTCTGGATCAGCCCCAACAGTTTGAACCGCATCCGGCCGGCCCCGAGCGCCTTGCGCGCTGAGGCCTGTGCGCTCAGCCGCTTTGGTTTGCCGATCCCTTTGGGTGAGGCAGTCCCGCCCTGAGCATGGGGCGCGGTTCAGGGGTTGGCGATGCCATGGATGGTGTCCAGGCGCGTGGCCAACGTGTCCAAGGGGGGAACAGCGCCATCCGCTGGTGCCTCTGCTGGGCGCTGGCGGGCCAGCCGCAGGCGATGGCCGTCCGCGCTGATCTCCACCGTCCAGGGGCGGGGGGCCGACACCAAGCGCGCGGAGACCGTCTGCGCCGCAGGATCATAAAGCCAGGTGCGATCGTCGTCTGTTGTGACGCTCAAGAGCCCGGCAGGGGTGAACGCCACCGCTTGCGGCAGGCTAAGGCCGAGGTCCAGATGGGCAAGCCCGCGCCGTCCCTCCAGGTCCCACAAGCGCACCCGCCCATCGGCTGCCGCCGTCGCCAAGGCTGATCCGTCGTGGGTGAAGGCAGCAGCCAGCACCGGCCCACGATGCCCCTCCAGCGCCAGCAGCGGCTGGCCCGTCTCCAGGTCCCACAGTTGCACCAGCCCGTCACTGCCGGCG
>CAZCBM010000165.1:0-6825 GCA_964496805.1 uncultured Rhodospirillales bacterium
AAGCCAAGCCAAGCCAAGCCAGGGCAGGCCAAGCCGGTCCAAGCCAAGTCCGCGCCCACGGCGCCTTCCCCTCAGGGCCGCCAATCCACCCGCCCCAAGCCCCGTCGAGCGGCAGCGGCGGTCCAGCCTCTGCCGCGATTGCACCTGGATTTTGTGCGGGACAGTCGGTTCATGGTGTTCTTGGCACTGCTGTGCCTGATGGGGACCGTCGGGGTGGGGGCGGTCGTCGCCTTCACGCTGTATCAGCGCAACCCGCCGACGCTGTATTTCCCGATGGTCACCCCGTCCGATCCGCAAAAAGCCTACACGATGGTGGAGTGGCCCCAGACATCAGAGCCGGTGTTGACGGACGGTGAGATTCTGGCATGGGCCGCGAACGTGTCCCGGGAGGCCTTCACCTTCGATTTCTTTAATGCAGAAGACCACTTGCTGCGCCTCTACGACCAGCATTTCACGCTGCGCGGCGAAACCAGCCACCGCGACTTTGTGGAACGGCGGGAGTTGCTGCGGACCGTGCGAACCCGTCGCCAGATTCTCACCGCCTACATTTCCCAGGTACCCCAAATTTGCCAGCAGGGCCCCCGGCAGGCTGGTGAGTATGCCTGGGAGGTGGAGATGGCCATGGAGTTGGACGTCAAGGACTCGCGCCGGACGCCCCGCATCCATTTGGCGGTGCGGATGCTAGTGATCCGGCGGCCCCTGGATCAATCGACCGCTGGCATTGGGGTGGACCAATTGGATGTGGCCATTCTGGGGATGGGCATGTCGGGTGCCCGGATGGGCAATTGGAGCCCCTGTGCGGTGGAGCGTTGAGCCATGGTGTCGCTGATGGGCTCCTCCAGGCGGGAGCAAAAGGCCGCCAAGACGGCGAAGGCCGCTCCCTCTGCCCGCGCTGAGGCTCCGGAGCCCGCTCCGGCTTCCCTGGGCACGGATACCCGCCAAGCCCGGCAGCGGGGGCGGCCGGTGGCGGACAGCGCCGCTGCGCCGGCGGGCACCGGGGACGCCGCCCCGGTTCCGCGCGATGCTCTCCCCAAGGAGAAGGGGGTGCCGGTCACCGATGTGGACCCGATCCAGGCCACCTTTCTGCGTCTGCGGTTCTATCGGGCGCGGGCGAAGGTCCTGACCCTGGTGGCTTTGGTCCTGGTGGGCCTGATTGGCGCCAATGCCTATTTGGCGCACACCCTGGCCACCACCCCGCGGCTGGTCCGCCTCTATCCGGTGGACGAGGTGGGGCGGCGCCTGAACCCGCCCGCCTTGAGCTACGGTCATCTGGACCCGGAGGAGGAGTTGATCCCCTGGGTGCAGGAAACGCTGGAGATGACCTACACCTACAATTATTTGCATTTCCAGCGGCAGTGGAACCTGGCGCTGCAGCGCTTCACGCCGGAGGGCCGATCAGGGTTCGAGGCCCAGTTGATCCGCAACAATAGGGTGGAGATCATCCGCCGGGATGGTTTGGTGGTGCGCACGCGCATCACTGGCCCCCTGCACGTGTGTCCTTTCCCTGAGACATATGTCTACAACGAGCGTCGCGAGATGTGGCGCAACCCGGGCCGCGTGTTTGAGTGGGTGGTCCTGGCCCCTTTCCGCACCGATACCCAGCAGGTGGGCAGCGACGAGGACACGCGGCTGCCCGTGGAAGGGATGTTTATGGTGCGCGTGCAGCGCCAGCCGGTTTTGCGCTCTGCCCTGGGGGTGGGGGTGCGGCTGGTGGTGGACTTTGATCGAGACCTGTTTGGAGAGGATCCATGTGCGGATTTGCAGCGCGTGCTCGCGCAATACGGCTCCAACTGAGCCTGGCCCTGGCCCTTGGGGCAGCGGTGGCTGTGCTCTCCCCCGCCTCGCCCCTGGCGCAGGCCAACCAGCCCACGGCGGAGGCAGCAGAGGCAGCCCGCCTGTTGCAGCCCCACCCGGTGGAGGATCTCCAGATCGCCCTGATCGGGGAGGATTTCGTCCTGGCCTGGGTCAAGCGCCATGCGCTGCCGCTGTGGCAGTTCCAGCGGGAGGGCATTCAGGAGCGGATCAACGCCCAGCGACCGCTTTTCACCAACACCGGCTGGCGCACCTATCTGGGTCTTATCAACTCTTCCGGCATCGCTCAGGCCGTGGTGGAGAACGACCTCAATCTGACCAGTGAGTTGCTGCGGGAACCGGTACTCAGCAGTCACGGTCAGTTTGAAAAGGAGCAGGCCTATACCTGGGTCGTGGACATTCCCTTAAAGGTTTCTTATCAGGCCGGGGTACAGCAGCGCTCTCAGGGTGCCATCATGACGGTGGTCCTGCAGCGGGTGCCGGTTGTGGTGCGCCCTGATGGGCTGATCATCAGCGGGATCAATGTTGCTTCCCGGCAACGGACGCGGTCACCGGATCAGCAGTGATGGGCAAGGCTTCCGATTGGGAGCCTTTGCCATGGCCGAACCGACCCGGGCCGATCTGCGGCGAGGGTGCTGTCTTGGACCGAGTTTTTAGGCGCTGAGCGGCGCAGGGCAACGGGACGACCATGGCCAACGCAATGGGGCTGGATAGTTCGATGGCAGACAGGTTTCTGGCGGGTCCGTGGGGCCGCCGCGCACTTCTGGCCGGGGGTGTCCTGGTGGCGCTGATGGGCACGCCGGCCCTGGCCCAGCAGGATTTTCAGGATCCGTTCGCCAGCCCCACCCCCGCGCCGCAGGCAACGGCCACGCCGGCCCCCGTGGCGGAACCGGTGGCGGAGCCAACGCCCTTCCGCGCGGATGTAATCACCCCTTCCCAACCGGGATCTGCTGTGGATGTGCGGGCTTTCCCGGCGCAGCCGCCGGCCAACAGCACGCTGGCCCGCCCGGACACGGCACCGCCGCTTGGTCTGGCTGATCCCTTCGCTCAGGCCCCAGGCGGCAATGGCGTGCAGGTAACCCCGCTGACCGGCAACCCGGGCTTTGGTGTCGGGCCTGGAGGCATCCAGCAGCCGCTGCCCATGCCCATCCAACCGCAGCCCCAGGCCGTGCCGCTGCAGGTACAGCAACAGCCGGCGCAGCCGCAAATCACCGACGAGGAGCGCGCACTGAACGAGGCGTATCGCCAGCAGATGCCGCTGAGCCCGGAGGAGATCCTGCGCTATGGGCAGGAGCGGAACGCCGTGCAACGGGCCGGGGCGCGGATCCAGCGCCCGCCGGGCACCATTCCGCCCTATCGCAGCGTGGACATCAATCTGGAGCCGGGGGTTGAGCCGCCGATCCTGTTCACTGGTGTGGGCGAGGTGACCGCCGTTGCCTTCTTCGACATCACCGGTGCGCCCTATCCGTTGGCCAGCGTGGTGGTGGGCAACCCCGCCCGGTTCAGCGTGGCGGTGCCCAATGACGGCGGCAATTTGCTGACCATCACACCGCTGGAGCCTTACGCGTTCGGTAACATCGTGGTCAGCCTGCTGGACCAGCCGGTCCCGATCGTCATCAAGATGCGCGCCGGCGAGGGCCGGGTGGATTATCGGGTGGATATGCGTGTGGCCGCACGGGGTCCCCAGGCCCCGGATCAGGCCCTCGTCCCCGACACCGACCCCCGCCCCAGTGATCCTGCCCTATCCATCTTCTTGGACGGCCTGAATGTCACTGGCGCCAAGGTCCTGCGGGTCAGTGGCGGCCCAGCGCTGGCCTGGCTCTACAATGGCAATGTCTACATGCGCACGGGGCTGACCATCCTCTCCCCCGGTTGGATCCAGCGCGCTGCCGGCCCCTCTGGCACCTATGTCTACCAATTGCCCTCCACCCCCATTTTGCGGGCCGCTGACGATGGTCAGTTGGTGACCCTGCGCCTGGAGGGGCTGGATGATTGAGACCGGGCGCCAGCAGGGTGAGATGATCTCCTGGCGCAGCGGCCCCCCAGGGGCGGCGCTGTTTGCGGCCGTCTGCCTGCTCAACAGCCAGCCGGTGCTGAGCCAGCAGAGCGAAAGCCCCAGCGGGGCTTCCGTGCTCCGGGCCGCAGACGACCGGTTGCTGGCCCAGGCGGGGGACGTGCTCTACGCCACCATGGTGACCCGGGTCTTGTCCACCGCGCCCGGACCGGTGCTGGCTGAGATGGCGACGGGTCCGTTTCAAGGCGCCCGGCTGCTGGGCCGGTTCGTCCAGCAGGATGACCGGCTGCTGATCGCGTTCACGCGGCTGAGCCTGCCGGATGGCCGCTTTGCGGACATCGAAGCCGTGGCCATCGACCCGCAGACCAGTCTCACCACGCTCGCCGACGAGGTGTCCCGCCATCGCCTGCAGCGCGTGGCGCTGGCGTTCGGCACCGCCTTTGCCGGGGGCGTCGCGGAGGGGATTGCGGGCACCGACCAGACGATCATCGTGGGCGATGAAGGCACCGTCACCATCAGCCGCAGTGAACAATCGCTGGGGGAGGCGGTGGCCAGCGGCGCCGCCGCTGCTGTGGAGGCCATTGCCCGCGACGCCGAAGCCACACAGAGCCGCCTGCGCACGCCCACCGTGGTGGTCCGCGAAGGCAGCCTGGTGGGCCTGTTGCTGCTGAAGGACATCGTTGCCCAGACCCGCTGAGCGGTACCCGCCCATGCGCCCCTTGCCTTGACCCCGACCCGCTGACCCACGACACCTTTCGCTTCTGATCCGCCCCGCACCCCGCCCGCTGGCGCGCCCCACCGCAGAGACCTCGGCCGCAGGCCAGCCCCGCAGGAGAGCCAAGACCATGATCCGCCGCACCCTCATCCCGCTCGGCCTGTCCGCCGCCACGCTGCTGCTGACCCTGGGGACGGCCCAGGCACAAGTCATCCGCTTTCCCAGCCTGCCTGGCAGCCCGACCTTTGATTGCGCCAACCCCACCAACGCCCGAGAGCGTGACGCGTGCGCACGATACGAGGAGGGGCGCCTGGAGGGTATCCTGAACCAGGGGCAGTCCTCCGTCGGACGGATTGGGGCGGACGCAGCCTCGCCGGTGGATGATCCGTTCGCAACGCCTCAGGTGGCTGAGACGCCCACCAACATTTTGGGCCCAACGCCTGAGTCGGTTGAGCCCACCCCCGAAGTGGTGGATGCCCTGCCCACCGTTGCCCCCACGCTGGCCCCGATGCAATTGGTGGCCCCGCCACCGGCACCGGTTGAGCCGCAGCAGGTGGCTGCCGTGCCCGTGCCGGCCCCCACGGCCGATCCCAACCTAGTCTCCCGCTACCTCACCGCCATGCAGGCGCTGGACGATCAACAGGTGTTCCTGGAGCAGGACATCATCCCCAGCCCGCTGGGTGTGGAGGCCCAAACTCGCCTCAACACCACCCGCCTGGGGTTGGATGACAACCAGGGCGGCCAAGGTGGCGAGGCATTCGGTGGCTCCGGCAGCATTGAGATCATTGGCGGCCAGGGCGGCCAGGGTCTGCCGGAGGGGGAGATCACCTTGGATGTGTCCCCCGACTCCGGGCTGGGGGAAGAGGAATTGCTTGCTGCGGCCGGTGTTGGCTCGGCCGGCAACAACTCCGTGCTGTTTGAGGCGGACCCGGATCTGTTGGCTCAGGCGGGCGACATCCTGTTCGGCACGCTGGTCACCCGTGCCCTGTCCACCGCCCCTTCCGCCATCATCGGGGAGATCGTTTCCCCCGGACCGCTGCAGGGCGCGCGCCTGATCGGCAGCTTCAGTCAGCAGTACGACCGGTTGCTGATCACCTTCAACCGGCTCAGCCTACCTGATGGGCGCTTTGCAGATATCGAGGCGGTGGCCATCGACGCCAACACGAGCCTGTCCACCCTGGCGGACGATGTCGCCTACCACACGCTTAAGCGCTACGCGCTGGCGGCGGGTGCGGCCTTCCTGTCCGGCTTCGGGGAGGCCCTGGCCGGGACCGACGAGGTAATCATCGTCGCTGATGATGGCACCGTGCGAACCCAGCAGACCGAACAGAGCATGGCGGAGGCGCTGGCCGATGGTTTGGCCGCCGGTGCCGAGGCCATCACCCGTGATGTGGAGTTCGAGCTGCAGCGCCTGCGCACCCCAACGGTGGTGGTGCGCGAGGGCACCACCATTGGGCTGGTGCTGCTGAAGGACATTGTGGCGCAGGATCGCGACTGAGCAGTGATCTCAGCGGCGGGCCTGGGGATTGGCGCCAGTGGCCCCAGGCCTCTTGTGCCGCGCCTGATGGCGAGGGTTGATCCCGCGCCCGCGAGGTGCCACACACGGCGTTAACGATCAGGAAACCGGCAGCGTGTCGCCGCCGGGAGCCATCCGCCGGGGCCATCCGGGGGCAGTACGGGATCGCACCATAGGGGGGACCTGCCCAGGCCCCTGCGACCCCTCCCCAGGTCCCGGCCGCGCGCTCAGAGGAGAGGGGCCATGGCCGGAAATCCCAACGATCCCCGCCAGCCCGGTAACGGCGGCAATGATGACGATGTCTGGTACGAAGGCGGTCAGGGCGATCCTCAGCAGCCCGGCGGCGCCGATGATCCGTTCCCGGAGTTGACCTTCGAGGAGGATTTTGAGGCCGGCGCCGGTGACATGGCCGACGAGTTCGAGAGCGCCGACGATGGCTTCGAGGAGGTGTCGAAGTTCGACTATCAGACCCAGTCCGGTGTCGGCTACACGCAGAATGCTGAGATTGCCCCCGACCAAGTCTTCGATGAGGAGGGCATTGTCGATAGCCATGCCGAGGCCAATGCCTTTGATGATGGCTTCGGCGATGAGGGCTTTGGTAACCCGGACGAGCCCTACGACGACGGTTTCGACGACGGCTTCGATGAAGTGAGCCGGTTCGACACGGGCTATGATCCCGCCCAGGCGCCGCTGCCGCCGCAGCAGCAGGACGCCGGTTTCGACGACGGCTTCGATGAAGTGAGCCGGTTCGACACGGGCTATGATCCC
>CAZCBM010000165.1:6925-7893 GCA_964496805.1 uncultured Rhodospirillales bacterium
GCCCAGGCGCCGCTGCCGCCGCAGCAGCAGGACGCCGGGTTCGATGACGGCTTTGACGATGTCAGCCGTTTCGACGCCGGCCCGGCGGAGACATCCGACTATCAGGCTGCCGACTTTGAAGACGCGGCTTTTGCGCCAGGGCAGGACAGCGACTTCGCAGCGGATGACGGCTTCTATGACGCGCATGAGGAGCCGGGCAACGAGGCCGGGCCGCACGCCTTGGAAGGGGAGGCGTTCGAAGAGGGCGGGTTTGCCGAAGAGGGGTACGAGGGCGAAACGGATGAGTTCGCCAGCGATGACGGCTTCGTTGACGTGGCCCAGGCCGGTGTGGAGGCGGACGCCGACGACGCGGACTTCGTGGACACTGACTATACCGGGGACGCTCCGCTGGAGCCTGCCTACGCTGGGCAGGCAGCAGATGATGCCTTTGACGATGGTTTTGACGGCGACTTCGACGGCGGCTTCGACGCACCTGAGCCCCCTTACGCCGGCGCTGAGGATGAGGCTGCCTTCGACGATGATGGCTTCGCCGAACCCGCGGCTGAACCTGCCTATGCTGAAGCCGACCCTGCCGCTGCCGATGACGGGTTCGAGGACCCAGCGGTCTATGCCGACGCCGAGCCCGCATTCGACGATGATGGGTATGCCGTCGAGGCCGATAGCCCGACAGATGCCGGTGCTCCCGGGCCGATGGAAGGGGGGTTTGCGGACGATTTTGTCGCCGATGAGGAGCATGGCGACGACGGTTATGGCACCGATGACGCCGCCTATGCCGATGCTGCCTTTGCTGACGATGATGCCTTCGAGGGCGAAGTCCTGGACGACGATGCAGCGTTCGAGGATGACGGCTTCGGTCGGCCAGTGCACGAGGGAGCGGACGAGGACGGCTTCGCGCTGGCTCAGGATGACATTTACGGCTCGGCCGACGAGAGTTTTGGCGACGAGCCGGAGGCCGCAGCCGCTGCCGC
>CAZCBM010000166.1:0-7760 GCA_964496805.1 uncultured Rhodospirillales bacterium
GACGGATTGTTTGAAGCACCCGTGGTCGTTGAGCTCTGTTGAATTGTCGGTGCTGCAGTTGAGGCATCAGGCCAAGTAGAGGCCCGGCCGGAGTTTTATGATTTCGACCTGATGGCCAAGCCCGACGCCGGTGCCCTCACCAGCCGCCCGCTGAAATCGCTTACCTATGTGGTGTTCGACAGCGAAACCACGGGCCTGGAACCGCAGCGCGGGGATGAGCTGATCTCCATCGCCGGGGTGCGCATCGTCAACGGGCGGATGCTGCGCGGGGAGGTCTTCGACAGCTACATCAAACCCCTGAAGCCGATCCCGCCGGCCTCCACCCGCATCCATGGGATCACCGATGATGATGTGGCGGCAGCGGATCGGGTGGACCGTGTCCTGCCGCGCTTCGCCGCCTTCGCCGCCGACAGCGTCCTGGTGGCCCACAATGCCGCCTTCGACATGACGTTCCTGCGCATGGAGGAGAAGGCCAGCGGCGTGCGCTTCGATCATCCAGTGCTGGATACCCTGTTGCTGGCCGCCCATGCCTTCGGGGCCGCGGAGGAACTGACCCTGGATGCCCTCTGTGAGCGGTTCACCGTGACCCTGGAAGCCCGGGACCGGCATACCGCGCTGGGGGATTCGCTGGCCACCGCCCAAGTGTTTCTGGCGCTGATTTCGGTGCTGGAAGCCATGGGCATCACCACCCTGGGCGAGGCCTTGGCGGTGAGCGAGCAGATGGTGCGCATTCGGCGGGAACAGGCCCGACGCTATGGCAACGCCGCAGCCTCCTGATTCCCCCTGTGCCCCTGGAGGTGTGAACACCCCCAGTGCCCTTGGCGCGCTGATCGACCGCATTGGGGTTGGAAAATGGCAGGAGCAGGCGCCTGTTTCCGCCGGCCGGCTCACATCGCCCATTGCCGCCGCGTGGCCCATGGGCCATGTCCGGGCTCATGACAACGCCCCCGATCCCTTCCCTTGCGGCCACCGGCGCTCAGACCCTGGTCCAGTCGGCTGAGCCGGACCTGGCGATGGCCTGCGCCTTGGGGCCAGCCCCGGCGCAGCCGGCGCTTTATACCCTGGCGGCCTTTCACCATGAGGTGGCCAAAACCCCTGAGGTGACCAGTGAACCCATTACCGGGCAGATCCGTCTGCAATGGTGGCGCGACGCCCTCCAGAACGCAGCCGATCCAGCGGGCAACATCCCAGAGCATGAGGTGGCCCGTCCCCTGGGCCAGCTGATCCGATCGGGACGGGTGGACGCCGCCAGCCTCTTGGCCCTGATTGATGCAAGGGAGGCGGACCTTGAGCCTCTCCCCCATAATACCGAGGCCAGCCTGGACGCCTATTTGGCGGCGTCTTGGGGGAGGATGATGCAGCAGATGGCAAGCCTCTGCGGGGCAGACATCTCCGCCGCGACGGTGGAAACCCTCGCCTGCGCCTATGGCCGGGTGGGGTTGATCCGGGCGTTCCCGGCCCACTGGCGCCAGCGACGCACGGCGTTGCCCCTGGAGACGTTTCAGGCTCAAGGGCTCACTGATGGCACTTTGTTTGATCACCGTCCGGCCGCCGCCCACGCCGCCGCCTTTGCCGCGCTGGGGGAACCTGCCGTGGATAGCCTCCGGCGCCTCAAGGTGCCCCGTCGCCGCGCCGCGCTGCCCCTGGAGGCTCTGCGGCGGCTGGCCTTGGCCCATGGGCTTCGCCTTGCCCGGGTGGAATGGGACCTGACGCGGCTCCCGCCGCTGCGCCTGCCGCCGGGGACGGCCCTCGGCCTCATGCTCAGCCGCTGGACCCGCTGCTGAGCCTTTGGCCCTGCGGCCACCACCACCCGATCAGGGCCGCATCACCCTGAGGAGGGCTGGCTGTAGTGGGTCTCAGTTCTTCGTAATGGTTACATACCCACGGCCGTTATTGGTCGTCGTGAAAACCACGCTTTGGCTACGCGTGGCCGACTGCGGAGAAGATCCGCCGGGATATCCCTCACTGGTGTAGGCATTGTTTTGCGCATTGCTGCCGCCGGTATAGCCGCCGCTGCCGCCAATATTGTCATTGCCGGAGCCACCGCCACCACCAAACCCCCCGGGCTGCTGCGCGCAACTTGTATATCTGCAGTCATTTTCATTCCCACCCAGGAAATGCTGTCCCCCTTGGACCAGATAATTTGGCTCTTTTCCAAAGGTGGATGTCCATCCCGCTCCGGGACCACTGTCAACAGAGCTTGTGTGGATACGGGTACCGTGCTCCCCTGCGTTGGTGTGGCCCGGACAAGATGCCAGATTGCTGGGCTAGCAATTCAGATTGCCGCCACCAGCTGCCCCAATCAGCCCCGACCCACCAATGGTGCCCGTATACACAAAAGAGCCGCCGGGCCCGCCCAGCCCATCATTGCTGTTGGGTTGGCTGCCTGATTGCACAGGCCAGGGACCAACACCGCGTTGCCCCACCACGATGTTCACGGTCTCTCCCTCTGTCAGCGCCACCGTCGCGGTGATCACTGACCCGGCACCATCAGTGGTGCTGGCATGGAGGGAGGGAGCCGCAATAACGACGGTGTAGGTGGCCGTCTCCGGCACCGTCCATTGCTGAATACCATCTGCAACGGAGAATAGGCTGTTATCCGTCACCCAGTCTGCACCGCTGTACTCAGATTCACAGTCCGCTTCCGAGGGGCCAACGCGCCCCGTCTGGCCGCAACTGTTGAATGTATGACTGGTGAAGCTGTACAAGGTTTCGCCTGAATCAGTATCAGCGTCTGATCCGGTACCACTGGTCTGATCGATGGAACTGCTAACCTGTGTGAAAAGGCTGCCCACGGAGTCGCCCACGCGGGTCACCGCGGCCAAAGCCGCCACCCCCACCAAGCCAACAACCAACCCATAGGTCAGCGCGGTGGCACCGCGGGATTGGTCCTGCGACCCATCCTGCTTCGATAATCGTGACATGCTTTCGTCCCCCCCAAAAAAACCGACTGCCAAACTGGGCAGACGGTAGCGGATGCAAAAAGCTGGGGCAAGGGACGGTTCTTACCCACTGCAAGCCAATACAGCCCGTAAGGTTTGGCAGGCCATGTTGCCTGTGAAGCCCCCTCAGCTCCCCCCTGAGCCGCTGTCTTCAGATCGGACCCCGGGCGGCTTGCGGTTGTTGGCCGCCTGTTCGGCCGCTTCGGTTTCATCGGCGTCCGCGGCGCCGATGAGGGGGCCGACATAGCCGCGATATGGGGCATGCTCCGGCATCGGGGGCAGCGCCAACCGCGCTCGCCAACTGCGACGCAGGGTCAGCGGCGTGCCACCGCTCTGGCTCACCCGCCGGCCCACCAGGCGCCAGGCAAGGCCCAGGCTGATCATGCCCACCAAGGCACTGCCCACGGCCTGCCCCAGCAGAACACCCGGCGCCGCCAGCAGCCACGCCCCGGCGATCACAAAGGGCCATGTCCCCAACGTGGCCCGACACCAGTTGGCGGCGGTGGAATAGAGGGGGCGGTCAATATTGTTGAACGCCGCATTGGCAATGAACTGCGCCCCCAGGAACACGAACAGCCAACTCACAGTCTGGGTGAAGAAGACCACCACCTCCGCGGCTTCCGGGCGCAGGGAGAAGGCAGCCGTGATTTCATGGCGCAACAGCAGCATCACCAGGCTGGAAAAGACAACCACCGCTGCGGCAAAGCCCAGCGCCTTGGCCAACGTCTCCTGCACCCTGAGCCAATTGCCGGCCCCGGCATTCTGCCCAATGATCGGTCCCACCGCCCCCGACAGCGCATAGATCGCCCCAAACGCCACCACTGATAGGCGCCCAATCACGGCATAGGCCGCCACCGCGTGGTCCCCCTGGGCGGCCATGGCGCCGGTGACGATCCCGTTGGAGACGGGGGTTGCCAAGTTCGTGGCCACAGCGGGCCCGGCGATCCGGGCCATGCGGCGCACGTCCCCCGGCAGGTCCGGCAGGTGAACCCGACCAATCCAACCCCGCCGCCACAAGGCCAGCGCTGCCACGATGAACACGGCAATCCGCGCGCCAACGCTGGCCGCCGCCGCCCCCTCCAGCCCCCACTCCAAGCCAAAGATCAGTATGGGATCCAGGATGGCGTTCACCAGCGCCCCGCTCATGGTGGACAGCATGGCCGGCCCCGGGGCCGCGAGCGCCCTCAGGCACCCTCCCGCCGCCATGGCCAAGGCCAGCAGAGGGAAACTGGGCAGCAGGATCGTCAAGAAGTCCACGGCATAGGCCAGCGTCTGCCCCTCGGCCCCCAGCAGCCGCAGTATGTCCTCCATGAACAGCAGAAACAGGGCCGTGATGCTGCCCGCCGCCACCAGGATAACCAGCGCCCCATGGGCGATGGCCCGGCGCGCCCGCGCCTCCTCCCCTGCCCCCACGGCACGGGCCACCACCACCCCCATCGCGATGGCGAAACCGATGCCGATGGACACGGTCAGAAACACCACCGCCCCGGCATAGCCCACCGCCACGGCCAGGGCCTGTTCGCCCAGCAGAGAGATGAAATAGAGATCCAGCAGGTCCACCAGGAACAGGAACACCAGCCCCGCACCGCTGGACCCGGTCATCACCAGGATGTGGCGCAGGATCGATCCGCGGGTGAACCGCGCCGCCCGGGAGGGCTGAGGGTTGGCGCCCGCCGGCGCCGGTCCGGGCGGGGCGCTGGGCTTTCCCACCGTCAGGCCACGGGCGTAGGGGCGGGGGTCGCCGCCGGCTCGTCCAGCGGCGCAAGATCCACGCTGACGCTGAGACCAGCCGTCCCGCCCCCCAGGATGACACCGCTCACCGGCGCCACATCGCCATAGTCGCGGCCCCAGGCCAGAGTGACATGATCCAGACCCAGGCGGGTGTTGTTGGTGGGATCGAAATCCACCCAACCCAACGCGGGATCAAAAACCCCAAACCACGCATGGCTGGCATCGGCCCCCACCAGGCGCGGCTTGCCGGGCGGTGGATAGGTGCGGATGTAGCCGGAGACGTAGCGCGCGGGCACCCCTTTGGCGCGCAGAATGGCCAGCGCCACCTGGGCAAAGTCCTGACACACCCCGTGTCGGTGGGCGAAGGCGTCCCGCACGGGGGTCATGACATCCGTGGCGCCGCTGCGATAGGTGAAGCCCTCATAGATCGCTGTGGACAGGGCTTCCGCCGCCTCCACAACCGGCCGGCCCGGGGCAAACAGGGGCTCTGCCCAATCCAGCATGTCTGCATCGGCGCGGGTGGTGGCCGTGGCGGGCAGCATATGAAAGGCCAGCAGGGCGGGGTCATCGGTGCGCCCCGCCATGGTCGCTTGCACCTGATCCCAGGCCGTGCCGGCACCGTCGTCAACCGGTGCCGGCTCCCTGACCGTCACCTCACAGGTGGCGCGGATGGTCAGCCGGGTGTGGGGCTGATCGATCATCAGATAATCGGTGGGGTTGCCGAAGAAATCATTGAATCGGTTGCGATTCTGGGCCGGCGGGTCGACGTCCAATGTTTGCCGGACCACGGTCTGCTGCTCGCTCCCGCGCAGGCGTAAGTGAAGGATGGAGTGCGAGACATCCACCTTGTCCGGATACTGATAGTGCGTTTCGTGGCTCAGCTTATAGCGCATGGGCGCGCCGCCTCCTTCTCCGCCTGTCGCCGGTGGCGGAGATCATCCCCACGTCTGCCCCGAACAGGCAAGGGGAATGATCGGCCGCTGCCCGTTCTTGGACCCTCCAAGGGCTCTCTCCCTTAACGCCGCGGCCGCCGTCGACCCTCCCCCGGGCGGGGAGGGTCACCCAAGGGAAAGGCCGTGGCCTCCTGGGGACCCGGAGATGGCACCGGTCGCCCCCAAGCGGGCATCAGAGCGCGCGGGCGACCTGCTGGACTTCAAAGGCTTCAATGAAGTCGTCCACGCGGATGTCTTCGTAATTTTCGAAGGCCATGCCGCATTCGAAGCCGTCTTTGACCTCTTTGACTTCATCCTTGAAGCGCTTGAGCGTCTTCAGGGTGCCTTCATGGATCACCACGTTGTCCCGCAGCAGACGGACCTTGGCGCCACGGCGCACCACCCCTTCGGTGACGATACAGCCGGCAACCTTGCCCACCTTGGTGATGTTGAACACTTCGCGGATCTTGGCGTAGCCGATGAACTCTTCGCGCAGTTCCGGGGCCAACATGCCACCCAGCAAAGCCCTGGCGTCGTCCAGGATTTCGTAGATGATCGAGTAGTAGCGGATCTCGACACCATCCCGGCGGGCCTGGTCGCGCGCCTGAGGGTTGGCACGAACATTGAAGCCCACCACCATCGCATCACTGGCCTGGGCCAGCGTGATGTCGCTTTCGTTGATCGCGCCAACACCCTGGTGCAGCAACCGGACGCTGACTTCCTCATTGTCCTCTGTGATCTTGTTCAACGCCGTGGCGATGGCCTCGACAGAACCGTGCACGTCACCCTTGATGACCACGCACAGTTCCTTTTTCTCCTGTTCCTTGATCTTGGAGAACAGGGCGTCGATGCCGCTGACACCGCCCTTGGCGGCCGCGACGGAGGCGGCTTCGCGGCGCTTGCGTTGGCGATATTCACTGATCTCGCGGGCGCGCGCCTCGCTCTCCACCACGGTCAACTCGTCACCAGCGCTGGGGCTGCCATTGAGGCCCAGTACCTCCACAGGGACGGACGGGCCGGCCTCCTCAACCTGTTGGCCCCGATCGTTGATCAAGGCCCGGACCTTGCCCCACTCATCGCCGGCCAGGAACACATCCCCCACCCGCAGGGTTCCGCGTTGGATCAGGACGGTGGCAACGGAGCCCCGGCCCTTCTCCATCTTGCTTTCCACAACAGAGCCCACGGCGGAGCGATCCGGATTGGCCTTCAGTTCCAGGATTTCAGCCTGAAGCAGGACGGCCTCTTCCAGGGCCTGAAGTCCCTCGCCGGTCTTGGCGGAGACGGCGACGGAGATGACCTCGCCGCCCATGTCCTCCACCACGATCTCGTGCTGCAACAACTCGTTTTTGACCCGGTCGGGGTTGGCTTCCGGCAGGTCGCACTTGTTGATGGCGACAACCATGGGCACGTTGGCGGCCTTGGCGTGGTTCAACGCCTCAATGGTCTGGGGCATCACCCCATCATTGGCCGCCACCACCAGAACAACCACGTCCGTGACGGTGGCGCCGCGGGCGCGCATCTCGCTGAAGGCGGCGTGGCCCGGGGTATCGATGAAGGTGATCTTGTCGCCGCTGGCCATCTGGACCTGATAGGCGCCGATATGCTGGGTGATGCCGCCGGCCTCCCCACTAACCACATCGGTCTTGCGCAGGGCGTCCAGCAGGCTGGTCTTGCCGTGGTCAACATGGCCCATGACCGTGACCACCGGCGGGCGCGGCTTCACATTGTCGTCGGTGTCCTTCACCCCCTCCAGACCGATTTCGACGTCGGCTTCGGAGACCCGTTTGATCTTGTGGCCAAACTCCTCGATGATCAATTCGGCCGTATCGGGGTCGATGGACTGATTGATGGTGGCCATCACGCCCATTTTCATGAGCGATTTCAGGATATCGCCGCTGCGCTCGGCCATACGGTTGGCCAGTTCCTGCACCGTGATGGCCTCTGGCACCACCACTTCGCGGGACTGCTTGACCGTCTCCTGCTGCATCTGTTGGCGCTTGAGCTTCTGCTGCGCCCGCCGATAGGCGGCTTCGGATCGGCCACGCCCGCCCTCTTCGCCGGTCAGCGCCTGGGTAATGGTCAGTTTGCCCCGGGCACGGCGGTCTTCGCCGGCCGGGCGACGCACCGGAGCGGCCGGGACCACCGGGGCCTTGCC
>CAZCBM010000167.1:0-7748 GCA_964496805.1 uncultured Rhodospirillales bacterium
GACCGCGGACGAGCCGCCAGGGCAGGGAGCGGCGGGGGGGAGCGCGCCGCCGGCCCATCAGAAGGCCTGTCCGATGGAGACATAAACCTGGATCAAGGGGTCATCGTCTCGTTCTGTCACCGGGGTGGCCACATCAAGACGAATGGGACCAAAGGCCGAGTAGTAGCGCAGGCCAAGCCCGGCACCGATGGCAAACTCGCAGTCCCCCAGGGTCGGATAAGGGTTCTCGCTGACATAGCCAGCGTCCACGAAGGGGACGATGCCAATCTCCTCCGTCACCTTGATCCGCGCTTCGGCATTCAACTCCAGGCGGGACAAGCCGCCTTGGGGATTGCTGGCGCTGTCCTCCGGTCCGATCCCTTGATAGCTGAACCCCCGAACCGATCCGCCGCCGCCGGCATAAAAGCGGCGGTTGGCGGGCAGATCGTCGACGTTCAGCGTCGATCCCACGATGAAGCCGACATTGGCGCGGCCCGCCAGAACCAAGCGCTCGTCGCCGAGCACATCATAATAGGTACTGGCCTCCAGGACTGAGCTGATGAAGGCCAAGGTGCGGGAGCCACTGCCGAAGGTGGGTTCCAGCGTGGCGCGGGCGCGATAGCCGCTGGTGGGGTTCAAGAGGTTGCCCGTGGTGTCCCGGCGCAGCGTGGCGGGCAGGCTCACCAGGCTGAAGAAGTCGGTTTGCTCCTGCCCGTTGCTGGTGCTCTCGGTGATCCAGCTATGTTCAAGGTTCAGGCCAAGGCTCAGATTGGTTTGGTCGTCCAGCCGTCGGCGGAGGCTTGCCCCGGTCTCAATGGCGCGGGTGTCAAAGGCATCAGTCTGTTCCAGGGTTCCTGTGAGGGCAAAATCAAGGTCCTGATCCTGCCGGCGGAAATCCTGCAGGGTGTAGGTGGCGGCCAAGCGGGCGTCGATGCCCTCCCCCAGGGCATCGCTGCCGCCCACCAGCCCGGTGGTTTCGGCCTCAAGAAACAGTTTGTCTGCCCGCCCGCGCAGGTTTCGGTGCGTCCAACTGGCACCCAGGAACAGGCCGCGATCGGTGTCGTAGGCAATCTCCCCGCCGATGGTGCGGGGCGGGGCCTCGCTCACCACCACCTTGACTGGAAGTTGGATGTCGGTCTGTTCCGGTTCCCCGGCGGGCAGGTCGAGACTGGTCTCCACCGAGGCAAACAGGTTCAATTCCACCAAGCGGCGGCGGAAACTGGCCAAGGCCTCCGGCGTATACACATCGCCCTCGGTCCAGGTGATCTGGCGTTCCAGCGTCGGCAGCTGGGTGCGGGTCAAGCCCTCCACCTGGATCCCCCCAAGCCGGACCTTGGGTCCCAGGCTTAGGGTGATGGCGATGCGCACGGTCTTGGTGGTGCGGTTCAGAAAATATCGGTCATCGCTGATCTCCGCGAACCGATAGCCGGCAGCGCGGGCAGCGCTCACCAGGGCGGTCAGCGCGGCCTCAATGGTTGTGGCATCGGCTGGCCGCACCCCGCCCAGCAGGGTTCTGATCTCCTCCGGTGGGGTGAAATCGCCCACCGGCGGCACGATGCTCAGGGTGCTGGTGTCTGCCACCATGTACCGGGGGCCCGGTTCAATCTGGATGGTGATCGGGATGGCCTCGCCGGGGGCAGAGGGTTCGCCTTGTTGGAAGCTGACCCGATTGTCGTAATAGCCAAGGGAGCGCAGGGCCCCGGCCAGCGCCTCCTCATCATTGGCGATCCTCTGGCGCAGAACGAATGCCGAGGCGAGGGGCTCTGCCTGTTCGCGGTGGAGCCGGGAGACACTGAGCAAATCGGTCTCGACCGCCTCCTCCAGGGGGCTGTCCAGGGTCACACGGACCTGGATCTCGCCAGCGCCTGAAGAGGGGCCCGGTTCTTGCGTGTCTGGTGCTTGCGCCTCTCGGTTTTGTGCGCCTGGCCTGTCTTGCTCGCGGTCCTCCAGCACCGTTTGCCCCAGCGCCAGAGGCGCAGAGGCGAGGCAAAGCAACAGGGCGACCACGCCACCAACTGTTGTGTTGTGTGAAGAAAAGGCCATAAGCCCTTCATTACAAACAAATGTTTCAATCCGTTTGCTAGAATATAAACGGATTGGGTCGTCAGCGCAAAGACCTTGCCCTCACGTTAACTTTTGCAAGGCTCGACAGCCTGTCCCCTGCCTTGATCACTCCACGCCACCCACGGCCGTATCGTGGCATTGGGTGGCCGGGTGGGGGGGCAGGTTGGAGCGGGGGGTCGTACCGAGAGGATCTTGCCGCAACCCGCTCTACAGCAGTTGGCTCCGGTGATGAAGAGCGGAGCCAACCTTAGCTTTGGTGCCGAGATTGATTGCCGCGCTGGGCCTCTGACCGCTCAGGACCGGCGCAGGGTCTCACCGCCATAGCTCAGGTGGCTGCCAGAAGCAGGGCGGGGCAGACGCGGGCGGGCCGGGGGGGCGTTATCCACCAACGGCAAGGCCAGTTGCATAAGCGCCCAGGACAGGACCGCTGGCAAGATCAACGCGATGGCCCAGGCGGTGGCCGTCCACGCCGAAAGTGGGGCAATGGTGCTCAGCCCCATCCCTACAAATGCGGCCAGGATCCAAGCCAAGACCAGATGGGCAATGGATCGGCGGATGGCGGTGGGCTGACCAAGGGGACGGGTGGTGAGGTAGGTGTGCAGCACACCCAGATCCAGCACCAGAAAGGCCGTGACAATGATCAATCCAGTCATGGTGCGGTCCCTGTCCCATTTGCTTCCCCCCGGGCGTCCCTTCCCGAGGAGATGTCCGGTACCCGTCGTTGAGCATCGGAACAAAATCGTACGAACAATGTACACGCAAGAAACCATCTGAGAACCGCAGTACAAAGTTAGACTGAATCGGTTCTTGTCGGCATCGGGCGCTTATGTCACGGCGTTCGACTATTGACGAATCGTATGAAAGTCAGTGCCGAGGCGCAAGGGAGATTTTTCAAGAAAAGAGCACCAAAAATACTCCCCAGAATATCCAGAGAATATCAACAGAACAAAACAAAAAAGACAGCCCTTGAGTGTTCGCAGATGTTTCTTTCGCCAATGCAAAAAATAACGAAAGTCAAGAGCAAAGCGTTATGATCTGGGGGCGGAACCTGGGGGGGTGGGCAAATGATGCTTGTCGGCAACGGTTTTCGCGGTGGTGGGCACCTCGATGCCGTGGGCGGCTTGGTTCCCAAATAGGCCGTGCCCATCGTCTGTCAGGGTTTGGCTATGGCCTTGCCAGCCGGTGCTGCGGGCCTGGGTCAGGGTGGTGTCTGACACCAGCAGTGGATGTCCTGCGTGCTTGGTGGCCGCCTCCAACTTGGCTGCGCGGTTCACCGGTTCCCCGATGACCGTAAACTCGATCCGGTCCGCGTGGCCGATGGTGCCAAACAGCACTTCCCCCGTGGCGATACCGACACCGATGCCTGGGGCCGCGAGGCCCAGCAGGCGACGGGTTTGTTGCCATTTTTCAGCGGCTTCACAGACCTCTTGCCCTGCTTCCAGCGCCTGCCGGGCGTGATCAGGTGAGGGCGAAACGATGCCGAAGGTGACCAGGATCCCATCGCCCATGAATTTGTCGATGGCCCCTTGGTGGCGCTCCACGATGGGGATCACCATGGCCTGATACTCCGCCAGCATCCGAAGCAGTTCCTTCGGTCGCAGTTGTTCGGAGATGCGGGTGAAGCCACGCAGGTCCACCATCATGACGGTGGCTTCCCGAACCTCCCCTTCATTGGCTTCCAATTCACGCTCTGCCCGGGCGATGCGCTGTGCCAGCAGCGGGTCGAAGAAGCGCGAGAAATCCTCCACCGCCCGTTCCGTGGTGGCGGCATGGCGCAGAACAGAGCGATAGCGGGTCATCACAAGGGTCAGGACGGCCGTCACTGACAGAAAGATAATGATCTTCTCCATCTCCGCGCCAATCAGAATGGCGTTGGAGGTCATGTACTCGATGAAGCTGTGGGTGATCGCCGGGCCGTCCGGGCGCGCCGCCGCATCGTCCAGCGCATAGAGGACGAGGCCTGCCCATGCCAGGGCGGCGGCAACCCCGCTCAGGATCACCCCCCAGGTGGCCAACCCCAGTGCGCGCACGCACACAAACAGGAACGCATAGCCCACGGTGGGGGCCTTCAGATAGAAACTGGCCGGTTGCTGGTACTCAATGTGCAGGGCCCAGATGAGCCCCATGAGGCAGGCCGTTTCCACCATGATCGAAACGCCGATCAATACAGGGCCCAGCCGGTTGCGGGCCGCCAGCCAAAGCCGGATCAGCGACCAGGCCAGGAACACAGCCAGCGCAGTGGGCACCGGCTCAAGCGTGCCCATCTTCGTCCCCGCCTGTGTGGGGCTGATCAGCCACAGCAAGAACAGCAGGCCGATGAAGCCCATATGCACCCAAGTGATGGTGTTCTCCCCCTGCCGCTGGCGGGCGCGCAGGCGCTCCGCAACACGATGCGGCAGGCCGCGAGGGGCGGCATCGGCGGCGAGGGGCTCGGGCGAGGGCGTGGACATGAGGGCGGGATCGGGATCGCGGGCTGAACAGGGGAGGAGCGATGGCGGTGACTGATGTGCCAAGCGGACGGCCACGCCCAACACATGCCCGGGTCGGTCGCCTGCGCCAAATCACCTTTGGCCAGGATTTGATCACAGGCCTGCAACGTTTATCCGCAAGGCTCAGCCGCAGCGTTCGGTCAGGGCCCCGGCCGCGCGCCAGCAGTGATCAACGATTGGCCGCCACACCCGCTGAGCGCAGCGTGGTTCGATGAGGGGCGGCCAACTCAAAGCTTTGTCCGCGCATCACCAAGCCTGCAAAGCCATCAGCCTGAGCATCGGGCATGGCGGTGGTATGATAGTGATAAAGCCACATACGTGCCTTGATGTCCGCCGGCAGGCCGCATAGGTCGGCATACTGCGCGTGGATCCCGGAGGGAGGGCAGGTCTCGCAATCGTGCAGGATCAAGTCGGCTTGCTGATACAGCGGTATCAGCGTGTCTGGCGTAAACTGCGTGTCGCCAGTGATCATGACCGTGCGGTAATCGGTGCGGATCATCAACCCCGTGGAGGGTTCCGGCCCGCGGGAGGTAACGACATGCGTCACAGGGAAGGGGGTTAGCTGCGCCCGACCAAACGTGAACGGCGTCCCATTATCCACGGGCTGAACGTCAAAATAGGTCTCCAGCCCCCGTTCCGCCCCTTCAACACCCCGCAGAGAGCCGCTGAGCACCGTCTCCCACAGGTCCGGGTCCAGCGCGCGGTGCAAGAAAAGGCGTGGCCGCCCCAGGGTGGGATTGAAGAAGGTGGAGAAGGCGAACCATTCCAGACCGCCCACATGATCGAAATGAAGGTGGGTGGCGTAGACAGCAGAGATGTCCGATGCCCCCAGACCCAGCCGATGCAGGGCATGGCGGCCATCGGTTCCACAATCGATCATCAGCCGTTGACCGTCATCGGTCTCCAGCAGAAAATTCGATTGAAAATTGTCACCGCCCACGGTGAAGGCACTGGCGCTGCCGACGGCAATCAGGCGCATGGGAGCTCCTCGATGGAGGGCAGGGGGTGGGGGGCAGGGTTGATCTCAGGAGAGGGATCGGGCTTGGGGCGTGGACTAGGACGCAAACGCCGCCGGCGCTGCTCCCCTACCAACGCGGGTCCAACCCTGTTGAACCCGAAACGATCCCCGCCCATGAGCCCTCTCAAATTCAGTTGATATTGACATCTTCGGGAAGGTGTCGCAACAAACCATGATACGGGTGCCTTAAGGCTTGCTTTCTGCGCTGTGCCCTTGGGTACAGGCCAATCGCGGCTCCGGCGTTTAACGCCACGGAATGCCGCGCGGGGTGTCAGCCACGCTTCAGGCGTGGTTTCGCGGATCGCCGGTTCACGGTGGGGCACAGAACACTGTCAGCGCTGGCTTGGCCAAGCCTGGTAGTGTGTCCTTGATTGCGCCCGGATGAATGCGCCGCACAGGACTGCCACCTGCCGACAGACGGTTTCGCCAGAAGCTGTGTCGCAGGACGGTGGTCCTTTTGTCTGTTTTTCGGAGGTAGCCCCATGGCCAAGCCCATCAACGTCCAGATCAAACTCGTCAGCACCGAAGGTACCGGGTATTTCTACGTCAAGAAGAAGAACCCGCGCTCCCAGACCATGACGGGCAAGCTGGAACTCAAGAAATACGACCCGAAGGCCCGCAAGCACGTCCTCTTCAAAGAAGAGAAGATGAAGTAAGGACGAAGGGGGTAGCGGGTGTTGCCAATGCCGCTCTGAGGGCAGTGTGATGGCGACCCGCTTTCTGCCGGTTCGGGACATCGATCTGATTGAGCGTAACGCTGGCCTGCATGAACGCTGGCCGCGCCCGGTGGTGTGGGCGAAAGTGCGCTGGAACTGGCTGCTGGGTCTGCCGCATCAGGTGATCCGGGTGGATCGATTGGTGGTCGGACCGAACCCGTTCCTCTGCGCCATGGCCGCCCGGGGCGGCCTGCTGCGGGATGAGCGTGTGCTGGTGGTCCATCGCCCCGCTCGTGATCCCTGGCCCTATGATTTGATCTTGTCGGAGCCGATTCGGGCCCTCATCCAGCGATTGGCGGGGTTGGATCGGCTGGACGGTGTAGCGGCGGCAGCCCGGGGCGCCCGGGACGCGGCGCTGGTGGGCGACCTCTCGGGCCAAGTTGACCCGCGAGCGCTCCAGGTGGCGGCCACCCGCACGTGGTTTGATGATGTGTTCGCCCGCCTCCTCAGCCGGGCGCAGGTGGATAGCGGCGGCCGTCTGTTGCGTCTGGATCGCGGTGTGTCCCCCGCCGCCGCCCCCATAGAGACCGCGGCCGGGGTCATGGTGCGCCTGGAGGAGGGCGACACCCCGTCGTCCCCGGATCCGGGCTCTACGGCGTTGAGACGGTTGGCTGATAGTGCGTTCGCCGCCACCCTGCCATCCCATAGCGAGCGCCTCGTTCCCCAGCACCGCAGCCGCGGCGGACCTCCAATCCTGCTGACGCGACGGGTCATCCTGGCCGGTCAGGCCGAGGGTGTGGTCCCTGCAAGCGCGTCGCCGCACATCCACCGATTGGGCTCTGCGGCCGCTTTTCCAGAAGATCCCGAGGCAATGCTCGCGGCCCTGGTGGAGGGGCTGATCGCAGCCCTGGCCTGAGGCATGGCTGTGGCTGATGGAAGGCCGTGTTGCCCTGAGGCACCGTCGGTGGCCCCATCCCCGTCGGTGGTGCGCGGGCGCCAGCCGCGGCTGGGCCGTAGAAGGACCCCGGCACTGTCAACGCCACGGAGGGGGAGCGGGCTGACCCAGACTGTTCGGAAAATGCTCCAACGGGCCGGCCACCAGACTCCCTCACCCCGTGTCGCTCAAGCCCCTTGGTGCCCCCGATGGCCGCCCGCTGCGTTGGCGGAGGGGCCATCGGACTGTTGCTCCAACCGTTCATAGAAGGTCTGGGCTTCCGGCGCAGGGCCCCGACGGTTGGGCAGGCCGAGAACACGAATGACCACAACGTCGCGGCCCCGCACAAACACCAGCGTGTCCCCAACGCGGGCGTTGGCGTGGGCCTTGGTGGTAGCCGTGCCATTATGCCGGATCTTGCCTGCGGTCAGGGCACGGGCTGCATCCGCCCGGGTCTTAAAGAACCGGGTGAAAAATAGCCACTTGTCCAACCGCAGGGCCGGGACCGCCTCCGTCATGCCGCCAGGCTCATGAGCCGCCGGACTTCAAGCGATCTTTCAGGGAGGCAAAGGGCGTGTTGAGCCCGCCGCCACTGCCGCCGCCGGGAC
>CAZCBM010000168.1:0-7724 GCA_964496805.1 uncultured Rhodospirillales bacterium
CTTGCCAGGCTATCAGCAGGGGTCTTGGTGGGTGCAGGACCTCGCCGCCCAAATCCCAGCGCTGTTGCTGGGAGAGGTTCAGGGCAAGCGGGTGCTTGACCTGTGTGCCGCGCCCGGTGGCAAGACGGCGCAGTTGGCTGCCCGTGGCGCCCGCGTGACGGCGGTGGATCGGTCCCCTGCGCGGCTGGACCGGCTGCGGGAGAACTTGGATCGCCTGGGCCTGCCCGTGGAGACCCTCACCACCGATATTGCCACCCTGGATGCCACCGCCGTGGGGGGGCCCGCCGACATCATCCTGCTGGACGCGCCCTGTTCCGCCACGGGCACGCTCCGCAAGAGCCCGGAACTGCCCTGGACCCGAACACCCGACGATCTGGACAGCTTGGTGGAGACCCAGGCGGCGCTGCTGCGCCATGTGGCCGATCAAGTGTTGGCCCCGGGCGGCACGTTGGTGAGCTGCGTCTGTTCGGTCCTGAAGACCGAGGGAGAGGCCCAGATCGACCGGCTGCTGGGGGATTGCCCCAACTTAGCAATCGACTCCATTAACAACTCAGAAGTATTTGATTTAACCGAAATTTTATCCAGTCGCGGCGAAATGAGAGCACTGCCCAGCCACCTCAGCGAGGTGGGCGGGTTGGACGGATTCTACGCTGTACGCCTGCGCAAGGCCCCCTGATGGCGAAACGGATGGGGGCGGCGCGGTCTCTGCTGCCTCAAGGATTGCCTGTTTCTCATGGCCCCCGCTGCTGCTGCGTTGCCTATGCCTTGCCTCCAGATCCCCGCCCCGGCCCCCGCCTGGAGCGCCCCTATCCGCTGTGCTGACCGGCCCCTGGCCGGGTGGGAGACCCGCGCATGACCATGTCCCTGGGTGAGAAGTCTGGCTTCTGGTTGGAAAGACTGGGTCAATCGGCCCGCACCGCCGCTTGGCGCACACCGTTGTATCAGTGGAGCCTGGGTGGCGCGGCCCCGGTGGAATTGGATCTGGTGCCTGGGGACCTGTGGCCAGGGGACGGCGAGAAAGGCCTGGCCCTGCTCCAAGGGCAATTTGCGTTTGCCGGGCAGCGCTTGCAGGGGGAGGTGCCGGTCTGGCGACCCAACGGGGCCTCCAACGCCTGGATGGCGGCGCTCCATGGGTTCGACTGGCTGCGCCACCTGCGGGCCGTGGGCAGCGATCCCGCCCGCCGCTTCGCTCGCGCCGCGATTGCCGGCTGGCTGGGGACGGAGGATCGCTTCGACCGGCTGACCTGGCGGCCGGACATCTTGGCCCAGCGCATCTGCGCGTGGCTGGGCTTTCATGATTTCTACTGTGCCAGCGCCGACGACCTGTTCCGCTCCCGCGTTTTTGCCAGCTTGGTGCGGCAGACCAAACACCTGCACCGGGTGAGCCAGCAAGTGGACGCCCCGGACCGGTTGATTGCCGCCAAGGCCCTGATCCATGCCAGCCTGGCGCTGCGCCCGCTGGAGGAGCGGTTGGACTTTGGCCTCAAGGCCCTGTCGCGCAGCCTGGACGCCGATTTCCTGCCCGATGGGCACCATCGCTCCCGCTCTCCCTCGACCTTGCTGGAGGCGCTGGCCCATCTGGTGGACATTCGTCACGCCCTGCGCCTGGCGCAGCTGCCGCTGCCCGCTGGCCTGACCCAGACCATCGACAGGGCCGCCCCGGCGGTGCGGTTCCTGCGCCACAATGATCAGTCGCTGGCCTGTTTCCATGGTGGGCGGGAGGAAACGCCGCTGGCGGTGGATGCGGTCCTCACCAAATCCGAGGCAAGGGGGCGCCCCACCCGCTCCTTGCCCCATAGCGGCTTCGAACGGCTTACCTGTGGCCGGTCCCTGCTGCTGATGGATACCGGCGCCCCAGAGGCCGGGGCCTGGGGTCGGTCGGCCCATGCGGGCCTGCTGAGTTTCGAATTCAGCCACGGCAAAGATAGGATCATCGTCAATTGCGGGCGCTGCCCCGCCCACGGGCCGCTGACCGGCGCGCTGCGCGGCAGTGCCGCCCATTCCACGCTGACGGTCGATGGTCGCGATCCTTGCAGCCAGGATGCCAACGGACGCCTGCGCGCCTGCCCGGACCCGTTTCAGGCCGAGCGTCGCGCAGCCCCGGAGGGCCAGTGCGTGTCGGCTGCCCACGAGGGCTATCTGGCCGCGTTGGGATTGACCCATCGCCGCCGCCTGTTCTTGTCCCGCGAGGGCCAGGATCTGCGGGGCGAGGATGCGCTGCTGGGTCCCGGAGGTCACGAGGTGGTCTTGCGCTTCCACCTGCACCCCAAGGCCGCGGCGGCTCTGGTGCAGGACGGGCGGGAGGTTCTGATCCGGCCGTCCCCCGGCCAGGGCTGGCGCATGCGCGTGAGTGGCGGTGCGCTATCGCTGGAAGACAGCTTGTACGTCCCCGATGGACTGACCGTGCGCCGCAGCCAACAGGTGGTGATCCGGGCCCTCACCCAGGACACCGGCACCACCTTCCTCAAATGGGCACTCAGCCGCGAAGGCGACGGCTGAGCCTGTCCCACCGACCTCGACGACCCCACGCCCCCACCCAGCTTACCTTTGGCCGGCCACCCATTGCGATGATACTCCCGTGGGTGGCCGGGCGGGGGCGGGAGATTGGTGCTGACTCCCCCTTGGCGCAACGCGCTATAAGCGCACCCTTGGCCCCTATCGCTCAGAGGCATGCCCCGAGGGCCAGACGGCTGGCGGCGGTGAAGCCGTGCAGGTAGGTGAAGGTCTCCGACCCGGTGTCGCCATAGCGGATCAAGAGATAGCCCTCGCTCTCCTCGGCGGTTTGCATCCCCCCCAACAGGATCTGTGTGGTGGACTCGTCAAGGCTGATGTGGGTGTCGCCGCTCAACTCCCAGACCACATAGGACCCCGTTAGCTCCGTGTCTCCCACGGACAGGGTCGCCGTTCCCTCTCCCTCCGGTGCCCCGCGATGATCAACGATGGTCATCCGCGGACCCTCGCACAGCATCGCCAGGGACGCGTTGCCACTGTCGTGGGTCGCCAGCAGTTGGCCGTTCACATAGGGGAAGTTCTCGTCATTGGTGGCTTCCGGGTCGTCGCTGGGGTTGGAGAAGTAATCCTCGAATCGCCAGGTGGTCAGGGCAACCTCCTCGCTCTGCGGGGTCGCATTGCATGCCACCCGGAGCACTGGCTCCACAGCCCGGTAGCCGGTTAGATCCTGCGTCACCGTCTGGCCATCGGCATAGCGCAGGGTCAAGCTATCGGCGGTGAGCAAGGCCTCGCGCAACGCCTGCACCGCGCGCGTGCGCGGCAGGGCGACCCGCCGCGCGCTCTGGGCGTGGCGCACCTCATAGCTAAGGTCCAGGCTGATCGCGCCGACGCTGACCGTCACTGGCCCCTGGGCGCCGGTTTCATCGGTCCGGGGTGAGCTGTCCATCAAGGTCAGGCTATCATCATAGCAGACCAGACCCACGCGGTAGCCCGCCTCCGTGGGTGTCGCCAGGATCACCCCACCGATGAAGGGCCATTCAGAGTTGGCGGCCATGAAGGGCGGCGCGTTGACGAAATCCCGCACGATCCAGTCCTGGGCGACGGCAGGGGTGAGACCGATCAGGGCAGCCGCAGCGGCGGACAAGGGCAAGAGGCGCATAGGCAGAGGGCTCCAGGCGGGGGACGACAGGGGCCATGGGTATGACCGCTCTTGCCCTTGCTGGCAAATCAAGGCGTCAGCATGACCGCGATCAAAGCCCGGTGGGCCGCGCTTGTCAGGACAGGCCCTGCCGTGGCATGAGGGCGCCAGTCGCTTCCGCTTGTCTCTGGCCCAGGGTTTGTCCCGATGCAGCGCCTGCTGTGGATCCCCGTCATCGCGGTTTTTGCCGGTCTGCTGGCCTATGGCTATGGGCTGTTCACCGTCTATCAATTGCGACAGGCAACACAGGCGGGGGACACAGCCGCCCTGGCCCGACTGGTTGACTGGACAGCCCTTCAGGCTGATCTGGCCGAGGCCGCCCGCAGCCAGTCCCCTCTGTTGCAAGATCAGCCCGGCGGCCCGGTGGCTGCGGCCATTGCGGCCCTGCCCGCCGGGGAACAGACCCTGGGCCGTCTGATGGCGGCCTTGGCCCCGGTGGTACGCTGCCAGGAGTACCCCTCCGTTGCCGGCTATCAGAGCCTGACGCTGGCCTGTGGGCTGGGGGACACGCCCCTGGCCACTGTTCATCTGACCCTGCTGTGGGACCAAGCGCGCTGGCGGGTGACCGCGCTCACCCTGGCAGACGGCATCTACGGCACCATCGCCCAGCGAGAGCCCCTGGCGCCCCTGCGCCAACAGTTGCTCCCCACCACCCAATGACCCATCCATCGCCCCCGCCAGAGGCGCTGCCCCCGGGGCGGGTCGCGATCATACTCAAGGGCTGGCCGCGATTGTCGGAGACATTCATCGCCCAGGAAATCCTGGCCTTGCAGCAGGCGGGGCTGGACTTTGAGTTGGTGAGCTTGCGCCATCCCACCGACACCAAGACCCATCCCATCCATGATGCCGTCACCGCCCCGGTAACCTATCTGCCCGAATATCTGCACCTGGCGCCGTTGAGGGTATTGCGCGCCTGGTGGCAGGTGCGGCGCCGGCCCGGCTATCGGTTGGCGCGGCGGCAGTGGCTGCGGGACCTGCGGCGCGACCCAACCCGCAACCGCATCCGCCGCTTTGGGCAGGCCTGTGTGCTGGCCGCGGAGATTGCCCCGCGCGTGGCCTCCCTCTACGCCCACTTCATGCACACCCCGGGCTCAGTCGCCCGCTATGCCAGCATCATGGCAGACGTGCCCTACGCGCTGTCCGCCCATGCACGGGACATTTGGACCATCCCTGATTGGGAGAAGCGGGAGAAACTGGCCGATTGCGTCTGGTTGACCACGTGCACCGCCACCAATGTCCGCCACTTGCAGGGGTTGGCGGTGACGCCCGAACGGGTGTTCCTGATGTATCATGGGCTGGATCTCAGCCGCTTTGCCGCTGTCCCTCGGCCCGCTGCGGCCGCCGACGCCTCAGGGCCCGTGCGCTTGGTCAGCGTCGGTCGTCTTGTGGCCAAGAAGGGCTATGATACGCTTTTGGCCGCGCTGGCGCTGTTGCCGCCGGAGGTGGACTGGCACTTTGAGCATATCGGCGGCGGCCCCCTGAAGGAGACGCTTAAGGCCCAGGCCGCCGCCCTGGGCCTGACAGAGCGCATCACTTGGCGCGGTGCCCAGGCTCAGACCGCCGTGATTGAGGCCTATCGGGCCGCTGAGATCTTCGTCCTGGCCAGCCGCATTGATGCCGATGGTGATCGGGATGGGCTACCCAATGTGCTGATGGAGGCGGCCAGCCAAGGCCTGTGTTGCGTGTCAACGGAAGTCTCGGCCATTCCGGAGTTCATCACCCATGACGAGAGCGGCCTGCTGGTCCCGCCGGAGGACCCTGCCGCACTGGCCGCCGCGCTGACCCGGGTGCTGAGCGATGCCCCCCTGCGACAGCGCTTTGCCGCAGCCATTGAAGTACGGGTGCGGACCCAATTCGAGTTCTCGGTACAGATCCAACCCCTGCTGGCACGATTTGGCCTGAAGGCCCCAGCGGCGATCCCCGCTGCGCCCTCAGCGCCGCCCCTGGCAGCCCAAGCGTAAGGAGCCTCGCCCATGGGAATGCGGGTGCTTATCCATGTTCAACATCTCTGGGGCATTGGCCACCTCCAACGCATGGCGGCCCTGGCCCGGACGCTGATGGTACAGGGGGCTGAGGTGCATGTGGCCACGGGCGGCGTGGCCGTTCCGGGGCTGACCCTGCCGGGCAAGGTGCATCCGCTGACCCCGGCGGTGAAGGCCCAAGATCAGTCCTTCCAAGCCCTGTTGACCGCCGACAACCAGCCGGTGAGTGAACCCGTCCTGGCCCAGCGGCGCGAACAACTGGTCCGCTTGGCCCAGGACCTGACCCCCGATGCCGTGGTGATTGAGACGTGGCCCTTCGGCCGCCGACTGATCCACGATGAGTTGCTGGCCCTGGTGGCGGCGGTGAAGGCACAAGACAAGCCGGCCCGTGTGTTCTGTTCCATCCGCGATATCCCGGAGCCAAAGACCAAACCGGGTCGGGAGGAGGAGATTGCCAAGCTGGTGGCAGATCAGGTGGACGAGGTGCTGGTTCATGGCTGGCCCGAGGTCGTGCCGTTCAATGCCGCCTTCGGGGCCGCGGACGACATTGCGGAGAAGCTGACCCCCACCGGTTATGTGTACGATCACAGCCGCCTGGACCGTCTGCCGCCGGCCAAGGAGGGTTGGGCGGAGATCATCGTCTCCGCCGGCGGCGGCCGCGACGGGGAAGCCCTGCTGCGTCAGGCCATGGCCGTGCGTGCCAGCGGCGTGGGCATGGCGCGCAAATGGCGCTTCCTGTTGGGACCGGGCGTCCCGGAGAGCGTGGCCGCAGACCTGCGGGAGCAGGCCGCTGCGTTGAGCAAGATTGTCATTGAAGACAATCGGGCGGATTTTCCAGCGCTGCTGGGGCGCGCGATCCTGTCCATTTCCCAGGCCGGCTACAACACGGTCACGGACATCATTGCCTCTGGCGTCCCTGCCCTGCTGATCCCCCGTCAGGGCCCGGAACAGGAACAGCGGATCCGGGCCCGCGCCATGGCGGATAGGCTTTCCGCCATCCTGGTGAGCGACAGCGTCTGCGCCGCCGCCATCACCGATCTTTTGGAGGGGGGGCGCCGTGACCCTCACCCGGAGTGGCTGGATGGTGCCCGGCGCAGCGCTGCGGCCATCATGCGGCACTTGACGCCCGATCTTGAGTTGGACGACGACTCGGAGGAAGGGGGCGCAGACGGCTCAACGGGGCCGGATCAGCGCCCCGACGATGGACCAGGCAGCGCCCCTGACAATGACATCGGCAGTGGCTCGCCCAGTGGTTCCGGCGGTGGTTCCGGCCGTGGCTCCGGCAGTGGCTCCAGCGATCAATCCGGCGACAGCTCAGGCGATCAGCCCAGGGATGGCTCCGGCGATGGCTCCAAGAATGGCCCTGACGGCAGCAGCGACACCCCTCCCTCCCCTGAAGACCGGTGAGACCCCCGCCCATGCTTTCCCCCAGCACGCGCCCCATCGACTTTGTCACGCTCAGCGGTGAGTCGCTGATGCGCTGGCTACCGGCCCTGGCGCGGCTGCGGATCAAGGTGTTCGAGGCTTTTCCCTACCTCTACAAAGGCTCATTGGACTATGAGGCCACCTATCTGGCCACCTATGCGCGGTCGGAAGGGGCCGTGATCGTGTTGGCCCTGGATGGGGAAGAGGCCGTGGGCGCCGCAACAGCCCTGCCGCTGATTCATGAACCGCCGGAGGTACAAGCCGCTGTTGCCCAAGCCGGGCTGGAGGTCTCCAAGGTCTTCTATTTCGGAGAGTCGGTTCTGGAACCCGCCTTCCGGGGGCGCGGCATCGGCGTGCAGTTCTTTGACTTGCGGGAGCGGGCCGCCCGCGCGTCGGGCACCTTCACCCACGCGGTCTTTTGTGGGGTGGTGCGGCCAGCCGATCACCCTGCCCGCCCCCCGGGCTATCGCCCGCTGGATGGCTTCTGGCGCAACCGGGGATTTGAGCGGCTGGACGGTGCCACCTGTAGCTTCCGTTGGCAGGACTTGGACGAAGACCAGGAAACAGACAAACCCATGCAATTCTGGGTGAAGGCGCTGGTCCCGTCCGGCGACTAGAGCCCGTTTCGGTGAGATAGAGCCCGCTCCAGCCCCCCCTCCAACTTGGAT
>CAZCBM010000169.1:0-7697 GCA_964496805.1 uncultured Rhodospirillales bacterium
GCCCTCACCACCCTAAGGGAGCTGCCACCGACGGAGCGGGCGCTCCCTCTGCGGCAATTGCACCGGCAGTCGCCTGGAGGCGCACCCTGGCGCCCCCCCCGGCAGGGCGCACCGATTTGCAATCGGCACCCCTGCTCCCGTGTCTTGGTGCTCGCTTGGATGGGATCCCGTCCGCGGTGTTGCCCCCTCAGGGTCCTACACTCCGATGCACCGACATCAGACCGCCTCTTTGGGCTGGGCCTTCAGACGGTAGCCACCGGGCTGGGTCACCAGGATTTCCGGGTTCTGGGGGTCCTGCTCGATCTTCTGGCGCAGGCGGTAGACGTGGGTTTCCAGGGTGTGGGTGGTGACCGTCGCGTTGTAGCCCCAGACCTCATCCAGCAAGGTATCCCTTGGCACCGGGCGTTCACCGGCGCGGTAGAGATATTTCAAGATCGCTGTCTCCTTCTCCGTCAGCCGGACCTTCTTCTCCGTCTCATTCTCGACCAACAGTTTGTTGGCCGGATGGAAGGTGAAGCGGCTGATATGGAAGAACGCGTCCTCGCTGGTTTCAAACTGCCGCACCTGGGCGCGCAAGCGGGCAGACAGCACCCCCACTTTGAACGGCTTGGTGATGTAGTCATTGGCGCCGCTGTCCAGGCCCAGGATTGTGTCGGCGTCGGTGTCGTGGCCGGTCAGCATGATGATCGGGCACTTCACATCCGCGCGGCGCATCATCCGGCAGAGGTCGCGGCCATCCATGTCCGGCAGACCGACATCCAGCAGAATGGCGTCATATTGATGCTGCTTGACCTTCGCCATCCCTTCTGAGCCCGTGCCGGCCAGATGGGTCTGGTAATCCTCCAGCATCTCCAACTGTTCCGCCAGGGTCTCGCGCAGCGCCTCATCATCATCGACGAGCAGGATCTTCTTCTCCGTGGCCATGCCAGGGTCTCCAGAAAAAGTGCGGGGGAGCATCCAGGTGATGCCTTCCCTGTGATGACCACCATCAATCCTTGCACGCGGGTCACTGTCAAGCCGGCGGGGAACGGCTGAGCGCCATCGGCCTGTCACTTACCCTGACCAGTCCTTGAACGGCTGGTGAGCCAGAGGGTTGGCACGGCTCTTGCATCTCACGCGCCAGGAGCAAGGCCGTGCCATCCTGCCTCGTCACGGGCAAGGCATGACGCCACCGGAGAAACCGACACAAGCCTGGACGCCGTGCCATGACCAGCATCACCGCGAACACCCTTCCGCCCCAGCATTTCGGTGACCACCTGCAATTGATCCCGCCTGGTCGGGACACGGGCAGCGCAGAGCCGGGCATCGATCGCGACATCAGCTTTGGTGATGTGCTGGATGTCATCAACCCCCTGCACCATGTGCCGGTGGTGGGTACGGTCTACCGGGCTGTCAGTGGCGATGAGCTCACGGGGGCATCACGGGTCCTTGGGGGGTTGCTGTATGGTGGGCCGATCGGCTTTGTCATGGGCATGGCCAATGCCGTGCTTTCCGACACCACTGGCAAGACAGCGGACGAACATGCCTTGGCGCTGGTGGGACTGGGGGGCGATGACAGCCAGGAGTCCACGCCCGTTCAGGCGGCGACGACCTCCGACGACGCAGCCGGGGAAGGCGTGCCGGTGGCGGTGGGGGCAGAAGGGCGCGGCACGCTGTTGCTGGGCAGGGCCGGTCTGGACCAGATGGTCCCTAATTCGGCGGCGGACACCGTGCCAGCCGGACTGGGCCTCGGGGGGCCACCGCCCTTGCCCACCCGGGAGGAGAGGATCGCCCGGGGCTGGTTGCCTGCCGCAACCGCGGATGCTGACAGCAAGGCCACGGCGGCGGCGCCCGCCAATGCTGACCAGCCCTCCCCCGGCGCCCTTATGTCCGGCAATGCCGAAACCGCTCTGGCGCCGGCAGCCAACGGGCGGCATGTTTTCGAGGCCCTGGTGGATCCCGCGTTTTTGGCCCAGACCCTGGCCTCTCAACAAAGGGAGCGGGCGGTGGCGCGAGCCCAGCCTCCCGGTATGCCTGCCTCCCCGCACCAGGGAGGGAGCCACCCCGTGTCTGCCAGCGGCTTGCCTGCTGTCCCCCGGCCTGAGGCTGCGAGCGCCTATCCCCCCTCCTCCCCAGCGGATGTCGCTGCCTTGATGCTGGCGGGGCAAGATAAGCTGGAAGCGCTGCGCGCGGAGCAGGCAAGCCCCTGAGCAAGGCAGTGCCCTGAGCCCTGCACCCCTGCACCCTCTGACCCTGTGCCATCCTTGCCTCGGCTTCCGCTGTGCGGGGCATGAGAGCGTCGGACCCGGAAGGGGCTTTGCCGTGGAGGGGATCATCCGAGCGACCGCCCCTAAACGAAAGCAGGAGACACCAATTCCAAATCGGTGTCCTCTGCTATTGGCATCAGGGGGCGCGATGGCGATGCCACGCTTTGTGCGCCTCTTCCACCAGGACCAGGCTTGCGGCGATGGCCAGAAGGCTCACCCACGTGCTGAGCTGGATCGGTTGGATCTCCAGCACCGTGCTCAGACCGGGTGTGTACATGGCCGCAATATGGATCAGTTGCGCGGCCGGCACGGCCACCAGCAGGAACGGGTTGCGGATCAAGGGCAGCCGAAAAAGGGAGGTCGTCTCCGACCGGCTGTTGAGCGCGTGCAGATTGCCAAACAACACCATCAGCATCAGGACACCGTTTCGCGCCTCTTCCAGGGGCGTGCCTTGCTCCAGCAGCCACCAGAAGGTGCCGAACGCCGCCAGGCCCATCACAGCACCGGTTATCACCACATGCTCCAGCACCCGGTGATCAAAGATCGGTTCCGCTGGATCGCGGGGGCGAGCCTTCAATTCATGGCCTTCGCCGGGCTCAAAGGCCAGTGCCACGTCCTGTAGGCCATTGGCCACCAAGTTCAGCCATAGCAGTTGCACTGCCAGCAGGGGCATGGGCAGCCCGGCCAGGGCCGTGCTGAGAAACAGCAGGATCGCCGAAAACCCCGTTGCGATCAGCAGGGCAATGACCTTGCGGATGTTGTTGTAGACAATGCGGCCTTGCTCGATCCCGTCAACAATGCTGGCGAAGTTATCGTCGGTGAGGATCAGGTCCGCGGTCTCCCGCGCCACGTCCGTGCCCCGGTCGCCCATGGCGATACCCACCTGGGCTTGGCGTAGGGCAGGGGCATCATTGGCCCCATCGCCTGTGACGGCCACAAAGTGCCCAGCGCGCTGGAAGCTGTCGACAATCTGCTCCTTCTGCGCCGGCTCAATCCGGGCAAACACACGCACCGGCGCGATCAGCCGATCCACCAGCGTTGGATCCCCGAGCCGTTGCGCCTCGGCCTCAGCCTCGCGCAGCTTCTGCCCTGTCACCACTTGGGCATCCGGGTCACAGAGGCCCAACTCAGCGCCAATGGCGCGGGCGGTGGCGGGATGGTCGCCGGTGACCATGGCCACCTGGATTCCGCCCGCCCGGCATTTGGCCACGGCGTCCAGGGCTTCGGGGCGGATGGGATCGATCATCGCCACCAGACCCAGCAAGGTCATGCCCTCGGCCACCCGCTCCAATTCTCCTTCCGGGCGGTGTTCGATCACGCGACGGGCCAGCGCCAGAACCCGATAGCCTTGCGACGCCAAGGCTTCAAAGCGGGTCTGAATGCCCGCCCGATCCAGGGGCATCCGCTCGCCGTTCACCAACATAGCCTCAGAGAGGTCCAGCATCTTCTCCGGGCTGCCCTTGGCATAGAGCACCACCTGGCCGTCCTTCTCGTTCAGGCTGCCGGCGAAGGCGCGCTCGCTCTCGTAGGGGATCAGGTCCAACTGGCGCTGGCTCTCCCTCAGGGTCGAGAGCGACAGGCCCGCCTTCTTGGCCAAGACCAGGAACGCCACGTCCACGATGTCGCCATCGGCCACCCAGTCGCCGCCGGCATAGTCCAGGTGGCTTTCGTTGGCCAGCACACCCGCCGTGCAAAGCTCCTGAACAGCCTCGGGAACGGTGCCGTCACCGATGCTGCCGCCGGGTGCAATGCCCTCCCCAGTCACGTCAAAGTGGGTGCCATCGGGCAGTTGCAGCCCCCGAATGGTGAGTTGGTTGACGGTCAGTGTCCCGGTCTTGTCGGAGGCGATGAAGGTGCAGGAGCCCAGCGCCTCTACCGCCACCAGCTTGCGGATGATCACGTTGTGCCGGGCCATGCGGCGCATCCCAATGGCCAAGGCAACGGTCAGGGCGGCAGGCAATCCCTCCGGAATGGTGGAGACCGCGAGGCCGATGACCATCAGGATGATGGTTGTTGTCCCATAGCCGCCCTGGGCCAGCAGGATGCCCACCAACAGAAGGATCGCGACACCAATGGCAGCCGCCACTTGATAGGTGAACTGGCGGATGCGGAGGGTAAGCGGCGGTTCGCTGACCCGTGCCTTGGTAACGGATTTGGCGATCTGTCCCAGTTGGGTGTTGAGGCCGGTGGCGCGGACAATCCCCTGGCCCCGCCCCTGGGTGATGAGCGTGCCGGCAAAGGCCTGCGCCGGGCGCTCTGCCAGAGGGGCATCGGGGATCAGCGGTGCCGCGGCATCCTTGGTGACGGCCAGGCTTTCCCCGGTCAGCATCGACTCGTCTGCTGCCAGGGTGTGGGTTTGCAGCAGGTCCACATCCGCGGGGACTTTGTTGCCACTGGACAGCAGGATCAAATCCCCGGGGACCACGGCCTCGGCATCCACGCGCACCGCCACCCCATCGCGGACCACATGGGCCACGCCGCGAATCATGGTGCGCAAGGCGGCGGCGGATTTTTGGGCGCTGTATTCCTGCACTGTGCCGATGACAGCATTGAGCAGCAGCACCGCGGTGATGAAAACGCCGCTGGACGTCTGCCCCAGGGCGAAGCTGACCCCGGCTGCGGCGATCAGGATATAGATAAAGGGGCTGAGAAACTGGCGCCCGAACAGCGTCAGCACGCTGGGTAGGGGGGGCTCCGGCAGACGGTTGGGGCCATGCTGGGCAAGGGCAGCGGCAGCCTCAGCGGTGCTGAGGCCCTGGAAGCGGGCAGGGGCGGTGGCAGACATGCAAGGGCGAGCCTCCGGCAAAGACAGCACGGGAGGCCGCGGCGGTGGTGTGAGGGACCTCCCTACCCTCGACAGGTGTCCTCAGCCGGGGCTCGGCGCAAGGGGAGGGTGCCGGGGTGTCGCGGCGCAGGGGGCTTTGGCGCAGGCAAGAAAGCGTTGGCGGCGCTCACCGCTCCCAGGGCAGCCGCACCGGCGGGCGTTCCACCCGACGGACTGCCCCGGTGGAGGGGGCCCCCTGGGTGTGACTGGGCAGCCGCACCTGATAAAGGTCGCGGTAGTCCATGCCCCGCACGGACGGTCTCAGGCGCCAGGGGCCGGCCTCTTCTGGCTCTGCAACTTGGGCCAGCTGGCGCAGCTGCGCCTGCTTTTCCTCCAGCGTCATGGCCTGCCAGCGGTTGGCGCTGAGATAGTCGTTGGCACGGGCGGCGGGCAGGCCCACCCCGGCCATCCCCAACCCCAGTCCCAGAACAATGAGCCCGGCGCAGACGCCGGCCTGATAGGCGCGCATCATGGGCTACCTCCGGCAGTTGATGCAAATCCTGAACGATTGCCCTCAGGGTGCCCTTGGGGGCCTAAATCTTCGTTTAAGAACGGCCGATAAGATACTCTCAATCAGAGATTTTTGGCCTGAATCGCCCTCCGGAGAAGCCCCCTATTCCGATGACCCTTTTTGACCCTCCCCTTCCCTCCGCGCTGGCGCAGGTGGCGCAAGAGAATGCAGCCCAGCTGCCCCTTCTGGGGGTCGCCAGCAGCCCAGAGCCGACCATCGCCTATGCGACGGAAGCAGCACAAAGCCTGTGGGGAGGGGATCCCAGCGGGGAACCCTTGGCGCGCGTCATCCCTTTTCACGCGGCCCTGGACCAACAGGGAACAGCTATCCTCGTCACAGCACAGGGTGTGCAACTGCCGGTGCTCTTGCATCCGTTTGGATGTCTGGCAGACGGTGTGCGCGCCCTGATTGTGCTTCCCAAAACGGGCGAAGAGGTCGCCAACCGGGGCGGGCGGCGGTTTGAGGCCCGGCCGGAGGCGCAGGCCCGCAGCGCCTTCTTTGCCACGATGGCGCATCAATTGCGTACCCCGATGAACGCCATCATCGGGTTCTCGGAGTTGTTGTCCAACCCCGATCTGCGACGGGTGAGCGCCACAGAGGTCCAGGAATACGGAAATCATATCCATGAGGCCGCCAGCAACCTGCTGCGTATCCTCAATGACGTCCTCTATCTCAGCCGGATCGATGCGGGCTTGCTGGAGATTGACCCAACACCGGTGAGCCTTCGCCCGGAGTTGGAGGTCCTGCTGCGCCAAGTGGACCATGTGGTGCAGGACAAGGGCCTGACGATCCAGTTGGATATCGATGCCGCAGCAGATGTGGTGGTGGTGGATGCGCGCTATTTCCGGCACATGCTGCAACATTTGCTGCAAACCTCTGTGCGCTCCAGCCCGCGGGGGGCTGAGGTCCTCATCCGGACCAGACCCGGTGTGTCCGGCGGGGCAATGATCAGCCTTCGCGATGAAGGCCAGGGGCTCAGCAGCAGTCAATTGGCTCAGATCATGGATCCCTTGTCTGTGGGCAGCTTTGACTATGCGCAGGAGACCCTGGCGGGGGGCCTGGGGCTATCCATTATCAAGGGGCTGGCAGAGATGCATGGTGGGCGATTTGAGGTCATCAGCCGCCCAGGGCATGGCTGTAGCTACCATCTGGCCTTTCCGGAGCGCGTCGGGTACCAGCGGGCGCAGACCCTGGCCAAGAGTGCCGGCAGTCTGGTGGAGAACCCAGTCTGACGCCATCCCTGGCAAGGCGGTGCGGGCCGTCGCCGCCAGGGCCAAAGCGCCTGCCCTTGAGCGTAGGACCCCAAAGGGACAACGCCACGAAGGAGGGCACGAAGGAGGGCACGAAGGAGGGCACGGAGCAGGGCACGGCGGAGGGCACGGCGGAGGGCGCGACCAAGCCAGAGCGGCGAGGCCAAGCCGTTGATGGTGACCGGTATCCCGTCGGATCCGTTACCGGGCCCGCAAGGGGGCCGGCGGTGATGCTGGACGAGGCGGGGCCGGGCTTGGGGTCGCCGGCCCTGTGGGGCTGGCCGTCAGGCCCTGGGTCCAGCCGGTCTTTCCCGCCGCAGATCGCCGGGATCCGTCCGCCGCCGCGGCGCCCATGCCCTCCGCCACCTCCTGAATCAATTCCTTCATGGCCTTTGCGCAGGCGCCGCAGGCGGGCTTTCCGTCCGGATGATGCTCCCGGTAGAAGGCGGCAGAGACGCCGCGGGTGGCCTTGGGGTCACTGAGATCGCGTCCGTCCAACTGATCCTTGATGAAGGTGATGGCGTCGCGTTGTCCCACCGCGCTGCAGACACATTGGATCATGGTGGATCTCCTGGGGGACTGGGGAAACTGGAGCGTAGGACCCCGCAGTGGCAACGCCACGGAGGGGATTATCCGAGCGACCACCAGAAAACTGCAGCAGCGACACCGATTCCAAATCGGTGTCCCTGCTGTAGGACGGAGCCGCCTCTCTACACAGGATGGGCTGATCCCCTGACCCCAAAGGCTGCGGGCCACGACCGAAAGGACAAAGGCTGAAGCGCTGGGATTACTGGCGGGTGCCAGCACGCGCTGTGGGGCGGGCACCGCTGGCACCACCCGCCGCTCTTCCCAGACGCCAAACCGCG
>CAZCBM010000170.1:0-4076 GCA_964496805.1 uncultured Rhodospirillales bacterium
CGAATGGGCGGAGACCTTCCCGGCCGCGATGGAGCCAGGGGAGTAGCCGCAGGGCCGCTTTGGGCCTGATCCGTGGTGCGGCGTCTGTGCGCCCCCTCGCCTGACGCGGGCCGGGCGGCTACATACATCTTCCGGAGGGCAGGGACTGCCCTGCCCCTACCCCCTTCTTGCCAGTCAATCTCGGGACCCGTCATGGACCTCTATATGATCTCCCTTGTGGTGATCCTGCTGCTGTGTTGTTCGGCTTTCTTCTCTGGCTCGGAAACCGCGCTCACCGCGGCGTCCAAGGCGCGCATGCATCAGTGGGAGAAGGACGGCGAAGTTCGGGCGGCCCTGGTGAACCGCCTGCGGGAGAGCAAAGAGCGGCTGATCGGCGCCATCCTCTTGGGCAATAACTTGGTCAATATCCTGGCCACCACCTTGGCCACCACGGTCTTGACCCAACTGTTTGGCCCGGCAGGCGTTGCTTACGCCACCTTGGCGATGACCTTGCTTGTGCTGATTTTTGCAGAGGTCCTGCCCAAGACCTATGCGGTGCACCATGCCGACCGCGCGGCCGTGGTGGTGGCGCCTGCGCTGAGCGTTGTCGTGCGGGTGTTGGCCCCGGTTGTGTCCACGATCACCCATCTGGTCGAGGCCATCCTGCGGGCCCTGGGGGCGGCCCCCAGTGGCGAGGATGCAGACTCATCCGAGGAACTGCGGGGCGCCATTGAACTGCATCGCGGCAGCACGGAGGAGGAAAGCCGTGCTGAGCGGAACATGCTGCACAGCGTGCTGGACCTGCAGCGGATCACGGTGGAGGAGGTGATGGTTCACCGCCGTGAACTGGCCACCCTGGACGCCGACATGCCGGCCCAGGAGCTCGTGGAAGCTGTCCTCAAGAGCCCCTATACCCGCCTGCCGCTGTATCAGGAAGATACAGACAACATCATCGGTGTGCTCCATGCCAAAGGGCTGTTGCGCGCCCTTCAGGCCGTGGGCGGGGATTATGCAAAGCTGGATGTGCAGCGGATCGCGGCCGATCCCTGGTTCATCCCCAACACCACGTTGCTCAGTGACCAGTTGCAAAACTTCCGCCGCCGGCGGGAGCATTTCGCGTTGGTGGTGGATGAGTACGGCACGGTCATGGGGATCGTGACGCTAGAGGACATTTTGGAGGAGATTGTCGGCGACATCTCCGATGAGCATGATCAACCCGTGGTGGGCGTGCGCCCGCAGAGCGACGGGACGTTGCTGGTCAAGGGGACCGTGCCGATTCGCGACCTCAACCGCCGCTATGATTGGGGCCTGCCCCACGATACCTACACCACCATTGCAGGCTTGGTGCTGTATGAGGCACGGCGCATCCCGGAGATTGGCCAGACCTACACTTTCTTTGGCTTTACCTTCACCATCCTGCGCCGGCAGCGTCACCAGATCACCCTGCTGCGGGTAACCCCGCCAGGGGTGGAGCCACCCGCGCCGCAGCGGATGATGCTGGTGGAGGCCGCGAAATCCGACGGCAGCGAGACCCGCCAGGCCCTGGCGCCCCCCGACGGTGCCCCTCTGGACGGTTCCGATTCCGATGACGCCCATCCGGATGAAGCCCAACCGGACGAAGCCCAGCGACCCGGAGCGAGCCCACCGGCAGCGTAAGGCCCCCGGGCTTTCCGCTTGGGCTCAATCCAACCCGTCGAACAGGGGCGTTGATAGATAGCGCTCGGCAAAGCTGGCCAGGATGACCACAAGGCGTTTGCCTTCGGCTTCCGGGCGCTGGGCGACCTGGATGGCCGCCGCCAGCGCCGCGCCGGAGCTGATGCCGCAGGCCATCCCTTCTGATGCAGCCACCTCCCGCGCCATCTTGAAGGCTTGGTCATTGCTGATGGGGATCACCTCGTCGATGAGGTCAGTTTCCAGCACGCCGGGGACGAAGCCGGCCCCGATCCCCTGGATTTTGTGGGGGCCAGGAGCCCCCCCGGACAGGACGGGGCTGTCCTCGGGCTCCACTGCGATGGTTTTGAACCCTGGTCGCCGCGCCTTCATGACCCGAGAGATCCCGGTCAGCGTGCCGCCGGTGCCAACCCCACTGATCAGATAGTCCACCGCGCCGCCGGTATCGGTCCAGATCTCCTCCGCTGTGGTGCGGATATGCACGTCGGGGTTGGCGTGGTTTTGGAACTGTTGGGGCATGAAGCCGCCGTCGATCTCTCCCACCAAGCGCTCGGCCTCCGCAATCGCGCCTTTCATGCCCTGCGCGGCCGGGGTCAACACCAGCTCGGCCCCCAGCAACTTGAGCATGCGGCGGCGCTCCACGCTCATGCTCTCAGGCATCACCAGGATGCAGCGATAGCCCTTGGCAGCCGCCACAAAGGCCAGGGCGATGCCGGTGTTGCCGCTGGTGGGCTCGACAATCGCCCCGCCGGGTTTGAGGACGCCGGCCGACTCCGCGGCGGTGATCATGGCGTGGCCGATGCGGTCCTTGACGCTGGAAAGCGGGTTGAAGAACTCCAGCTTGACCGTCAGGTCAGCCTTCAACCCATAGGCCTCGGTCAGGCGCGGCACGCGCACCAGGGGCGTGTTGCCGATGGTGTCCAGGATGCTGTCATAGATGCGGCCACGGGCATCGACGGGGGCGGGATCGGTCATGGATGGGGGGCTCCGGCGGAAGGGGCGGCGGAAAGAGAGCAGGCCAGTTCAGCAAGGCTCAGATGGAGAAGTCGATGGCGGGGGTGGAGGCACGGGCGACCCCCTCCGCGCGGGCGCGGTCGCAGAGGTCCTGAATGGTCACCTTCTCCAGATGCTCAAAGACCGAGGCGGTGAACTCCCGCCAAACGGGCTGGACCACCAGTGTGCCTAACTCGCTGCGCAGCTTGACGTCCACGGCATCCTCGGCGCTGTCCAGGTCCTGCACCACCCGAACAATATCCCCAAGGGTGATCTCATCCCGTCCACGGCTGAGGACATAGCCACCCCGCGGGCCCCGTTGTCCGGCAAGAATGCCGTCGCGCACCAGCGCCTGCAGCACATGCTCAAGATAGCGGCGGGGGATGTCCTGGCGCTGGGTGATCTCCGCGCTGCGCACGGGGCCATCGGTGCCGTTCCAGGCGATGTCCAGCACGGCCTCAATGGCATAGACCACACGGCGGGATAGGCGGAACATGGGGGGCGTCTCCTTTTGGGGGGCAGGTCGCAGGGCAGCAGGGGATTAGGACGGGGTGTCCGTAGAAGTGGTGTCCGTAGAAGTGATGCCGGTGGACCCGAAGCCGTCCGCGCCGCGGGCGCTCTCCGGCAAGCTGTCGGAGGGGCGCCAGGTCACGGTGCTGTGGCGGGTGATGACCATCTGGGCGATGCGCATGCCCCGGGTCACGGTGAAGGGGGCAGGGCCATGGTTGATCAGGATCAGCCCGATCTCGCCGCGATAGTCGGCATCGATGGTCCCGGGGCTGTTGACCAGGCTGATGCCCTGCTTCAGGGCAAGGCCACTGCGCGGGCGGAGCTGGGCCTCAAAGCCGGGTGGCAGGGCGATGGCCAGGCCGGTGGGGATCAAGTGGATCTGGCCGGGGGCAATGCTGATGTCCTCTTCAACCGCGGCCACCACATCCAGGCCAGCGGCGTGCTGGGTGGCGTAGCTGGGCAGGGCCAGGCCCTGGGCGTGGGGGAGAACCTTAATTGGGACGGTGAGGCTCACGATGGGACCTCTGGGCTGGGGCTGGGGCTGGGGGCGTTGAGCGTTTGGGCGATGCGGTTCACCAGACGGGAGGCCACCTCGGTCTTGGGCAGCGCCCCCCAGTCCTCCACACCACCGGCATGGACCAAATGGACCGCCGTGTCGTCCTGCCCAAACACGGCTTGGCCGCCCACAAGGTTGGCCAGGATCCAGTCACAGCCTTTGCGCGCCAATTTGGCCTGCGCATGGGGGATCAGGGCCTCGGTCTCTGCGGCGAAGCCGATCACCAGGTGTGGGCGGTGATGGGGCCGCCGGGCCAGGGTCGCCAGAATATCCGGGTTCTCGGTCAGCGTGAGAGTCGGGGGGCCGTCGGCGCCCTTCTTCAGCTTCTGGTCAGCCGCGTGAGCCACGCGATAATCCGCCACGGCCG
>CAZCBM010000170.1:4086-7641 GCA_964496805.1 uncultured Rhodospirillales bacterium
CACATGCACCGGCAGGGCGGCCTCGGCGGCGTCCAGCATGTCCTGGGCGGTCAGCACCGGGATGGCGGTCACCCCGTGGGGCAGCGGGGCCTGCACCGGTCCGTGGACCAGGGTCGTGTTGGCACCCGCCCGGGCCAGCGCCTGGGCAATGGCCAACCCTTGCTTGCCGCTGGAATGATTGGAGATGTAGCGCACCGGGTCGATGGGTTCCTGGGTTGGGCCCGCCGTGACCAGGGCGGAAAATCCGTGCAACGGTTTGGGCGCCAGGGCGTCCAGCAGGTGCGCCAGGATGTCTTCCGGCTCCACCATGCGTCCGGTGCCAGCCTCCCCACAGGCCATGTCCCCGTCCGCTGGCCCGATCAGCCGCAGGCCGCGCGCTTTCATGGTGGCCATGTTGGCCTGCGTGGCCGGGTTGGCCCACATCGCTTGATTCATCGCCGGGGCGGCCAGGATGGGTGGGCCGGTTGGCCCCCAGTCGGCGGCCAGCAACAGCGTGGAGGCCAGATCATCGGCCAGCCCGTGAGCCATTTTGGCCAACAGGTCTGCCGAGGCAGGGGCGATCAGAATGGCGTCACTGTCCCGGGCCAGCCGGATATGACCCATCTCCGCCTCGTCAGTGAGGTTCCACAATGCCGTGTAGGCCTTGTGCTCCGCCAGGCTGGCCACGCTCAGGGGGGTCACGAACTCCGTTGCGGCCTGGGTCAAAACCGGCCTCACGATGATACCCTGCTCCCGCAGCCGCCGGATCAGCCACAGGATTTTATAGGCTGCAATCCCACCGGAAAGGATCAGCGTCACCGTCGGCGGCGCTTGAGGGGCCGGCGCTTGGGCCGGGTGAGGCGATGGGGCGGGGGGGAAAGGCGCGGTGTCCGTCATGATGGCCTGGCTGATTTCCGACGGTGTGAGTGTAAAACAGCTTTCTGCATTTTCCTACTGCCTTGCGGGACAATCGCCATGGGATGACAAACCGCAGGGCAAAAGGACTGGCTTCCCCCGGCCGCGTCCAGCCGCTAGAACCTCCGGCAGTTCCTTCTGAGCCGACCTGATTGCCCGCCTCCATGAAACGCTTGCAACTGTTGCGCCATGCGAAGTCCGACTGGGGCACCCCCGATGTGCTGGACCATGACCGGCCGCTGAACCTGCGCGGGCAGCGGGTGGCGCCCATGATGGGGGAGCAATTGGTGCAGCGCGGGCTGAGAGTGCCGCTGATTGTCGTGTCCACCGCGCTCAGGGCGCAGCAGACGCTGGAGGGGTTGGGGGCGGCCGCGGTGGGTGATGCCACAGTGGTCACGAGCCGCGCGATCTACATGGCCGAACCCCATGATATTCTGGGCGCGCTGCGGGCCGCCGACCCGACGGATTCCCATGCCGCGGCGATGATCGTTGGACACAATCCAGGTCTGGAGATGCTGGCGGCGATGCTATGCGCGAACCGGGGCAGCGAGGGATACCATCTGCTGACGCGAAAGTTCCCCACTGCGGCGCTGGCCGTGCTGGACTTCCCCGTGGACAGTTGGCGGGATCTGCGCTTGGCCGATGGCACATTGCAGTTGTTCCTGCGGCCGCGGGACGTGGACGTTGCCGTCGCCCTGGATGACTGACGCGCCCTCCCATCGCCGGCCCCAGCAACGACCTCAGCCCCCCTCATCCCAGGGCTCCAGGCGCGGGCCGCCGACCCCGAAACCGTTGACCGATGCCCGCCTGCTGGCCATGGGCCAGTGGTATGCGGAGCGCTATGTGCCCACCCGAGCCCGGTTGCTGGCCTATTTGCTGCGGCGGGCGGCGAAGCCGGGGGCATTCGTGCCGGAGAGCCTTGGCGATATGGAGGCGCGGGCGGCCCAGGTGGCGGACCGGCTCACCCAGGCGGGACTGATCGATGACCGGGCCTGGACGCGGGGGCGGGTGCAGGCGCTACAGAACCGGGGCAAGAGCCTCTGCGCCATCCGCCAGGATCTGCGCCAAAAGGGGGTGCCAGCGGACGTGGTGGAGGCAAGCCTCGCCGCCTTAGCCGAGGCCCCGGGCCAGACGGACCTGCTGGCCGCCTTGCGTTATGCCCAGCGTCGCCGACTGGGACCCTATGCCCGCACCGAGGTTGAGCGGGAGGGCCGGGTGCAGCGGGACTTGGCGGCATTGGCCCGCCAGGGCTTCAGCTATGACATCTGCCGTCAAATCCTGGCCCTGGAGGACAGGGACGCGGCGGAGGTACTGGCGCAGGGGCTGCGGCATGACGGATGACCCCACGCGCACCGCGCAGCGGCCGACGACCATGGGCCCGCAGGCGTCACCGCCAGAGCCGCCACCAGAGCCGCCATCGGAGTCACAGGCCGGGGGCACGGACTGGCCTGCCTTGGCCACTGCCCTGGGCGTGGCCGGCGCGGGCGGTGGGGTGTTTTGGCTGCTGGCGCTGCCGCTGCCCTTCATGCTGGGCGGGATGTTGGCGTGCCTGATCGCCGGGATTGCGGGTCTGCGCCTGGCACCGCCCAAACCTGTCGAGGACCCCACCCGTGCCACCCTGGGGGTCTTGCTGGGTTCTTCGTTCACCCCAGCGCTGGTGCAGGAGGGCGGGGGCGAGTTGGTGTTCAGTCTGGCCTTGATGGTGCCGTTTGTGGCGCTGACCGCGCTGGTGGGCGTGCCGGCGTTGCGGTGGTTGGCCAAAAAGGACCTCCCGACCGCCTACTTCTCCACCATGCCGGGCGGCCTCTATACCATGGTGTATCTGGGGCGGGAGGCCGGCGGCGATGACCGTTTCATCAGCCTGATGCACGGCACCCGGGTGCTGCTGCTGGTCCTGACCCTGCCCTTTCTGGTGCAGGTGGTGGAACAGGTGAGCCTGGGTCGACGGGTTCCCAGTGAGGCCAGCCTGCTGGACTATGGCCTCGTGGATGCGGCGGTGCTGATCTTCTGCGGCGTGGCCGGGGTGCTGATCGCCGCCCGGTTGCGGCTGCCGGCGGCCCCCCTGGTGGGGCCGATGATCCTCTCCGGCGTGGTGCACGGGGCGGGTTGGAGCGAGGCCAAGGTTCCCCTTGAGCTGATCTATGTGGCCCAATGGTTGCTGGGGGCGATGGTCGGGTCACGCTATAGCGGGCTGAAATGGTCTGCCCTGCAGACGATGCTGCGCCAAGCGATGCTGCTGTTCGTCATCATGCTGGCCGTCACCGGCCTGTTTGCGGGGGTGCTGGGGGCTGGCCTGTCGCGCTCCTGGATTGAGGTGATGTTGGCCTTTGTGCCGGGCGGGCTGGCGGAGATGAGCCTGATCGCGCTGGCGCTGGGCTATGACGCGGCCTATGTCAGCCTGCATCATGCGGTGCGGATTTATCTGATCATCGCCTTGGCGCCCCTGGTCTGGCGGCTGGCCGGAGGCACCTTCCCCCATCGGGAAACGAGCCCGAACCAGGACAAGGGCCAGAGCTGAGGGCGACCTTGGCGCTAGGGCCTGCCCCACCTGCCTTGACCACCCCACGCCCCCACCCGACGCTGCTCCGCCCTCTGGTCCGCTGCCTTGTGGCCCCTGGCGCCCGTGAACCGCTGCCGATATGGTGCCGGCGTCGTCTCCCC
>CAZCBM010000171.1:0-7576 GCA_964496805.1 uncultured Rhodospirillales bacterium
TGCCGGCGCGAGGGTTTACAGGCACAAGGGCGCCGACCTCGGGTCGTTCGGGTCGCCGACCTCGGGTCGTTCGGGTCGCCGACCTCGGGTCGTGCCGGTCGCCGACCTCAGGTTGTCCCGGTCGGGCCGCCCTTGATCTACAACAGGGGACACCGATGTGGGTTTGGTGACCCCGCTGTCGTCTTCTGGTGGTCGCTCGGATGAGATCCCCCTCGTGGCGTTGCCACTTCGGGGGACCACGCTCTGTGGAACGGTGGAGGGTCCGTCCATGTGGCTGACCACAGCACAGGAGGATCGGGCGTTCGCCCGGTTGGGACATCCCCCGGATCCGCTTACGGCGCCGGCGCCGCCCAGCCGTGGGTATGTGCCGTTGTTCACCTATGGGTCACTGATGCGCGGCGGTGTGCACGACAACCTGCTGCCGGACTGCCCCTGGCTGGGCCCGGCGCTGACGGCGGAGGCGGCGTTCGTCCTGTGGTGCCAGGGGCCCTATCCCTATCTGCGGGAGACGGTGTTGCCTTTGGCGACGCCCCAGGGGGGCCGGCTTTCCCCGGCCAGGGCGGCGGGGGAGGTCTATCGCATTCCGGTGGATCGGGTCCTGCTGTTGGACCGCTTCGAGGATCACCCAACCATCTATTACCGCCATTGGCGGCCGGTTCGGCTGGCCGATGGTCAGACCCTGTGGGCCTGGATGTACCTTTATCTGGGTCCCATCGAGGACCTGCACCCCAGGGTGAATCTGCACCAGGGCGCCTATCACTACGCCGGTTGATGGCGGCATCCGGTTGAACGGTGCCGGGTGCTGTTGCCCGCGGCGCAAGGCCCCAGGAGTACTTCCCTCACGCCCCTGTCCGCCACGCCCCTCACGCCCCCGGATCAGGGCATGATGCTTTTCAGCGTTCAGGGCCTGTCCCACCTACCTTGACCACCCCACCCCCCTCCCGGTCACCCACGCCAGTATCGTACCAATGGGTGGCCGGCCAAAGGTACGCCAGGAGCAGGCGTGGGGCTGGCGTGGACCCTATCTCACCGAAACGCGTTCAGGGGACGTGCTTGGCCTTCAGGGAGCACAGTTCGCCGCCCCCTCACCGCTGGAGGCGGAGAGCAAGGCCTCATGCATCATGGCCAGGCCCAGGTCTTCCGCGCCCCGCCGGAAGCCCGTTCCCATGGTCTGGCGAAGGGTTGCCCCCTGCCGGGCGATGGCATCAACGGCTCTAAATGCCCCTTGGTCGGTCGGGTTCTGGGCGGCAGTGGAAAGGCGGCTCGCGGTGGTCTGGCTGGCGGTGGAAACCTGAGCCATCTGCCGTTCCAAAAGCAGTGTCATAACCAGAGCGTCATCCTTCTCCGGACTCAACTCCATCGCGGCCAGATCAGCGTAGGCCTTGCTGACCGCCTCCAGATCATCTGCGGCCTTGCCCAGGGTGCTGTCGAGTTTGTCCAGAGTCTCCGCTCTGTCGCCATCGGCCCGGGTGGCGCAGGCACAGCCGGCGGCACTGTCGATGTAGGCCCTCGCGGCGCTGGCCAGGGTGGGCGGGGCCTCCATGACGTCCTTCGCCAGTTCGTATTCTTCAAGAGAGTAGCGTGTGACCAACGCCTGCTCAGCGTGCAGGACTTGGCAGTAGCGGGCCCAGTCCTCCGGGGCGACGGAGGACAGCAGCCCCGCCAATCCCAGCGAGTCCAAACCCAAGTCATTCCGATTCTTGTAAAGCGAGTAGCCCAAGCCAATCACCACGCACAGGGCCAGGCCCCCGTACTTGCCGAACTTCATCCCTTGGCACTCCCTTGCCGATCCAGCCAACGGTCGGGACCCATTCCACAGCCACTGCGGTGTGTCAACGGCGCAGAATTCGCGTTTTCACCACAGGGCCACGCCGGTGAGCCAGCCATGCAGGGCCACCAGTCCCGCATAGAGACCCAGGCCCACCCCCACCGCCACGGCATCGGCTTGCCAACGGGGCGTGGTGCCGCCCACCGTGAGCTGCTTGCCACGGGCAAAGCCGCTCACCAGCGCGTAGAGGCTCCACAGGGTGAAGGCGCCGAACAGGATCACGCTCTCTCGGTCGCCATTGCCCAGCAGATGCAGCAACGCCCACAGAAAGGTGGCGACCATCATGGGATGGCGGACCCAGGCGCGGATATGCCCTGGCCTATAGGCGCTGACCAGCAGAATGGCGGCGACGGGCAGCAGCAGGTGGGACAGGGTCCAGGCGATGGGCCACTCCCCGTGCCATTGCACCGGCGCCCCTGAGCCATAGCCAATCCCGGCCAGGATCAGGCCGGCCAGACTGACCACGGAGAACAGGCCCTTAAAGGCTCCCTCTCCCAACCGGGCCACCGCCACCGTCCGCAGCGGTGTGGTGGCCAGCACATGGGCACCGATGAACAGGGCAAGGCCAAGGATCAGCAGGGTCATGGGCGAGGCTCCTTTGTGCGCCGATCATGCCACCGTGGCACGCCCGGAACCAGCGCCCGCTGGCCCTGTGCGGCCGTTCCCCTCCCTACATCCGCGGACGAAGGCCCTGGGGGTCATGGGCGGCATCGCGCAGCAGGCGGGCGGAGCAGCGCTCCCCGACAATGTGGACCTCCACGGCCGGATCATCGGACAATGGGCCGTCCAGTGCTGCGCTATCCACATAGGCCATGGCCAAGCTCAGCCCCACATGGTGACCATAGCCGCCGGACGTGGTGTGGCCGATCATCTGATCCCCCAACCACACCGGCTCAAACCCAAAGGCATCGGCATCAGGGCTGTCGATGGCCAGGGTCACCAACCGCCGCGGCGGGGTCCCGTCGCGGTCCGCCAGGGCGGCCTCGCGGCCGATGAAGTCCGGCTTGTCATAGGCGACGAAGGCATCCAGCCCGCTGGCCTTGGGCGTGTAGTCGGTGGTGAACTCTTTGGACCAGATGCCATAGCTTTTCTCCAGACGCAGGCTGTTCAGGGCCGACAGCCCCACCTCCCGGATACCATGGGCCTGCCCGGCCGCCATCAGGGCCGCGTGCAGCCCCCGCTGATAGGCGGCGGGCACATGGATTTCGTAGCCCAACTCCCCGGTCACGGAGAGGCGGCCCACCACAGCGGGCGCCCAGCCGATGTCCATTTCCTGCACAGCCATGAAGCGCAAGGCGTCGTTGCTGACATTGGCGCCGTTGGCCAGGGCCGCCAGCACGTCCCGGCTTTTCGGTCCTGCCAAGGCCAAGCCCAACCAAGCCTCCGACAGGTTGCGCACGGTGACCCCGCCGGTGGACGGCAGATGGTCGTTGAACCAGCGCATGTGCCACGCCTGTAAATAGCCCGAGCCCATCAGCAGGAACCGATCCTCGGCCAAGCGCGCCAGGGTCAGATCGCCCATGAGCTGGCCTTTGGTGCCCAGCATCGGGGCCAGCCGCACCCGGCCCACTGGGGGCAGGCGGCAGGCCAGCAGCCGGTCCAACCACGCCGCCGCGCCCGGTCCCGTGACCTCGTACTTGGAGAAGGTGGCCGTCTCGATCAGGCCCACGCCCTGGCGCACAGCCTCGACCTCTCGACCAACGGGGCCGAAGGCATTGGAGCGGCGGAAGGTGGGAGTCTCCTGGGCCGCCTCCGGGCTGTCAGCGAACCACAGCGGGTATTCCAGCCCATAGCTTACCCCGAACACGGCCCCCTTGGCCTTGTGCTGGTCATAGAGGGGGCTGGTCTTTAGTGGCCGCGCCGCAGGCCAGACCTCATTGGGGTAGTTCATGTTGAACCGCCGGGCATAGAATTCCCCGGTCTTGGCCAACAAATAGGGGCGAGAGGCGGCTTCCGGGAAATAACGGGCAACATCCATACCCAGGATGTCGCGGGTCATCTCCCCCTCGGTCATCCATTCCGCCAGCGCCAGGCCCACGCCGCCCCCTTGGCTGAAGCCCGCCATCACCCCGCAGGCGCACCAGAAGTTTTTCAGCCCGGGCACCGGCCCCACCAGGGGGTTGCCGTCGGGGGTAAAGGTGAAGGCGCCGTTGATCCACTTCTTGATCCCAGCCTCCTGCACCTCCGGGTAGCGCTCAAAGCCCACCATCAGTTGCGGGGCGATGCGGTCGATATCCTCTGGGATCAACTCAATGCCAAAATCCCAAGGGACGCCGTCCACGTTCCAATGTTTGGTGTTCAACTCATAGACGCCCAGCAGGACGCCATCATGTTCCTGGCGCATGTAGGTGAAGCCGTCCAGGTCGACCACCATGGGCAGTTCTTCAGCCCGCCCCTGCAGGCTGGGCAGCCCTTCGGTGATCAGATAGTGATGTTCCAGGGCCGCGACCGGCAGCGTCACCCCCGCCATGCGGCCGATCCGATCCGCCCACAGGCCGCCGGCATTGACCACATGCTCGGCCGTAAAGGTCCCCTGCTCGGTCACCAGTTGCCAATGGCCGTCGGGCTGCGCGTGGAGTTCCAGCACGCGATTGTTGGTGACCACCGTCGCGCCCTTCTTGCGCGCTGCCGTGGCGTAGGCGTGGGTGGTGCCGTAGGGGTCGAGATGCCCCTCCCGATTGTCGTACAGGCCCCCCAACACGTCGCTGGTGTCCATGATCGGAACCTTGGCCTTGATCTCCTCCGGGGTGAGCAGGTGGCTCTCCAGCCCCAGCACATGGTTCAGCGCCCAGGCCGCCTTGAGGAATTCCCAGCGTTCTGGCGTGGCCGCGATTTGGATGCCGCCGGGCATGTGCAAGCCCACGGCTTGGCCGCTCTCTTCCTCGATTTCCTTATACAGCTCAATGGTATAGCGCTGCAGGGCGGCGACATTGGGGTCCCCATTGATGGCATGGAAGCCCGCCGCCGCATGCCAAGTGGAGCCTGCGGTAAGCTCCTTGCGTTCAATCAGCAGGACATCTGTCCACCCGAACTTTGTCAGATGATAAAGCACGCTGGCGCCGACAACACCGCCGCCGATGACCGCGACCTGGACGTGGGACTTCATGGGGGGCCTCCCGAGGGGGTTGACGGTTTGGCGTGAGGGCCGCGCGGGGTCTTTGCGCGCGGGACAGACGGCGTCCCCCTGTCCGTATGCCCGGGGATCACCCCACTGGATCAGACGGCGCCCGGGGGGGCGGAACGGGGCAGACCGGAGAGAGCCCGGTGGACAGGCAAGGCGGTGACTCATTTGCCACACCCATGGCTCTAGCTTGACGGCCAAGACCCTGTCCATACAGAACTGTATGGTGCCCCCCAGAGAACGAGCGCTTTGTTCATGTCCACCCCGCCTGATCCCGCGCCCGCTGGGGAGACCTCGCTGGATCGGAGAGCCTGGATCGAGGCCGCCCTGGCGGTGCTTGTCCGCGATGGGATCGAGGCGGTGAAGATCGCCAGTCTGGCCGAGCACTTGGGCATCACCCGCGGCAGCTTCTATTGGCACTTCCGCAATCGCGCCGATCTGACGGACGCCCTGTTGGCGGTGTGGGCGCAGCGCAATACCGCCGCCGTGGTGAGCGCCGCCGACGCCCCGGCGGATACCCTTCAGGCCGCCATTATGGGCATCTTCGAGTTGTGGGTGAGCCCAGAGGGGTTTGACCATCGCCTGGATTTCAGTGTGCGCGCCTGGGGCCGCAGCGATGGGGCGGTGGGGGCCGCGGTGCGGGCGGCCGATGAGGCGCGGGTGGCGGCCCTGACCCGGATGTTCGCTCGCCATGGCGTGGCCGCGGAGGAAGCGTTCATCCGTGCCCGGGTGCTCTACTTCACGCAGATCGGCTATTACGCCCTGGAGGTGGAGGAAACGGAGGCTCAGCGTCGCGCCCTGGCGCCCCTCTATTTGCGTGTCCACGCTGGGGAGGCGTGAAGCACCTTGTGCTCAACAGGCTGCGTCCGGGCTGTTCAGTCCTTGTGAGCGATCAGATGTTTCCCGCCGTGGTGCCTTTGGCCCCCCCGGCGTCAGCGGCGCGGATGCACTGGCCGGACGGACTGGCCGGATGGACTGGCTGATCGTGGGGCCTTAGCCCATAGCGGCGCGCCACCTCCCGGTAGCCCCGATAGACCAGCCCCCCATTCTTGGCGATCAACCGCTCCCGATGGGCTCGGTAGGCAGCGGGGAGCCGATACCAGGGCAGTCCCGGATGGTCATGGTGGACCACATGGAGGTTGTTGAAGAGGAAGAGCCAGCCCAGCACCCCGGCATCCTCCACAATGGCCGTTCGGTGGGCTGGGTCCGGGCTGGCGCGGTGCTCGGCGAAGCTGCGCAGCAGCATCAGCCCGGTGCCGCCATAAACCATCCCGGCATAGAGCCAGAGGGGCAGTCCGGCGGCCTGAACCAGCGCGACCACACCCAGCGCCAGCGGCAGATGGACGAGCAATCGCCGCCAGGCATCGCCATCGCCGGCGCGCATCAGGCGGGCTTGGCGGCGCCAAAACGTGCCCATGACCCATGCGGGCCCCAGGGTCAGTCGGCCCAACAGGGTCTGCTGCGCTCTCACCAGCGTTCGCGCCACCGGGCTAAGCGCGGCCCAGTCCTCGGCGGTCCAGTACCAGGTCTCCGGATCGGCCAGCGGATCCGTCAGGCGTTCATCGCAATGGTGGACCAGGTGGCTTTCGCGATAGGCGCAATAGGGCAACCAGAGGCTCAGCGGCGGCCAGGCCAGGAGGGCGTTCATCCACCGCCAGGGGGTGGGGTGGCCATGCAGGATCTCGTGTTGAAGGCTGGCGTGCCAAGCAATCGCCCAGGCTCCCAGGATCAGACCACCGCCCCAGCCGATCCACGGGGTCGCCACCAGCGCCAAGCCCCACAGGCCATAGATCCCTGCGGCGAGGACCAGCGTCGGCCCCTCAACCCGCCCAGTGAGGGGAACCGAAGGGGCTTTCGGAGGGTCGGCTGGCAGCGAAACAGCCGGCAGCGGAACAGCACAGACAGGCGATCCCGTCTCGGGCGAGGCAAGGGACATGGGGGAGAGGCACGGCAAGCAGGATGAAAACCAGCCATAGGGGTGGCCTACCCATCATCGTGGCGACAATGAGATGTTTGTCCGACAATTATCATGAAGAGAGAGAAAAATCATCATTTGTGCGGGAAAGCACCAAATGCTGCGGACGATCCCAGGAGCCGCGGGCTGGCTTGGCCCTGGCCAGTGGGGGGAGAGGGCGGTGGCGTGTTCCTGAGGGGGCGGCGCATGCGGCTGGTGTTCCTCAGCCCTGGGACAGGGGCTTGTCGTCGGGACAGGACTGGGGGTGTTTCAGTGCGCGAAGAGATCTGCGTCTGGGGGCATATGGACAATCGTTATGCGATCTTCTCCACGGGTGGAGTTTTGGACAGCAGTTCCAGAAATAGAGCATGATGCTTAAACCAGTCGTCTGGGTTCCAAACGTTGTTTTCCCATGACTCCGTTTCATAAAGTTGGGGCCGCTCCAACCTTCGCGGCGGCCAGTCTGGAAAGTAGCATGGATGGTAAGCGGTCCCATCCGGGAAGGCATAACCCAAGGGATAGGTACAATATAGAGCGCTGAATTCGATAGCGCTAAGGCGTTTGTAGACATCTGTACTGATAAGCACTGCACGGTATTCTTCTATGCAACGGAATATGTTCGGATAGGACCTATGATAGCATAAAAATGCAGTTTCAACATTCCCTATTACTA
>CAZCBM010000172.1:0-7569 GCA_964496805.1 uncultured Rhodospirillales bacterium
AGTCGGGACCCGGTGGTGGGTGACGCGTTGCCGGGCGCCATCGCCCCCCGCCAGTTGCCCGAACTCCTGACCGAAACGCCGGTGGATGATATCACCGAAATCCGCATCGACCCCGGCGAGGGGGTTCCGGCGGCCATCTGGCGCCGGGGGCGCCACCTGTGGGTCATGCTGCCGTTGGAGTCCCTCACCCTCAGTCCCTTCATCAGCGGCACCCAGGCAAGCATCCTCAGCGGGTACGAGAAGTATTCGGCCAACGGAAACCTTGCCCTGCGCTTCCCCCTGCCCAAGGATTCGGAGGTTGCGGTGCGCCGGGACGGGCGCCTTTGGCAGATCCAGATTGCGGATCAGGTGGTCCCGCCCACCCCTGTCCCGGTGGCTTTGTCGGTGGATGAGGCCGGGGGCCGCGCCCTGGAGGCGCAGTTGGCGACGCTGGATCGCTTGATGCTGCAGGACCCGGTCGTCCTGGACGAGTTGGTGATTTTCACCAGCGATGACCCCACCGTGGGGCTGGATCGCCCGGTAGAGACGCTGGATGCCACCATCCTGGCCAGCTATGTCGGGCTGGCGGTGCGGCCCAATGCTGACGGCGTCACGGCTGAACGGACCAAGGACGGCGTCCTGATCACCCGCGATGCGCAGGACGGTCTGCGCCTGTCCCGCTTGGACGGCATATCGCATCTGGTCTCCCCGTTGGAGACTCGTGACGGTGTCGCCGCCCGTGTCTTCGACTTCGAGCGGTGGGCGGGCCGGGCCGGTGAGACCTGGCGGGAAGCGGACATCCGCTTGCAACAACTGATCATGGAGACGGCCCCCGATCAGCAGGCCTATGCGTGGTTGGATCATGCCCGCATGCATCTGTCCCATGGGTTGGGGCCCGAAGCGCTGGGACAGATCCAACGGGCGATCAAGGCGGTCCCGGTGCTGGGCGATCAACCCGAGATCCAGGCGCTGCTGGGGGCGGCCCAATTGCTCAGCTTCCGCCCGGTGGAGGCCGCCAACAGTTTCTATCAGGATGGCGTGCGGGACCGCGATGAGGCCTTGTTGTGGCGGTCGCTGGCGCTCAATCGTCTGGGCCGAACCGCCGAAGCCATGGAGGGATACCGCCAGGGGCGAACGCTGGTGGAAACCTATCCCGATGCCATCAAGGCCCGGATCGCGCCAGATCTGCTGGCGCTGGCCCTGGCCTCCGGTGACGCTGGCCTGCTGGAGAGCGAGTTGTCCGTGTTGCGTCCCGTGCTGCGCCGGGGGGTGGCTGCCCGCCCCAGCATGGTGGACTACTATGCGGGGGAGGTGCACAGCCTGCGTGGTGAACGGGAACTGGCGCTGATCGCCCTCAACCGCGCGGCCGATAGTACAGACTGGTTCTTCCGCACCAAGGCCTTGCTCCGGATCATCGAGGTGGGGCTACCGGAAGGAGAAATCACGGCAGCGCAAGCCATTGAGCGCCTGGAACAACTGCGCTTTGGTTGGCGCGGTGACGACTTGGAGGCAAAGGTTTTGCGCCAGTTGGGGCGGCTGTATCTTGAGAACCGACAACCCCGGGAGGCCTTCGACACCTTTAAAACCGCTGTTGGCTATTTCCCCGGCACGGACGTGGCGCGCCAGGTGGCCGCGGAGATGACCGACAGCTTCGCCAACCTGTTCCTGGATAGTGGGCGGGTGGAGGATCTGAGCCCCATCGAGGCCTATGCCCTCTATCGCGACTACGAGGAATTGGCGCCAGAGGGCGCGTTGGGGGCGCGGGTGATCAACGCGCTGGCGGAACGCATGTTGGCGCTGGACCTGTTGGACCTGTCCGCAGAACTGATGGAAAAGCAGTTCCGTTTCTATGATGATCCTCAGGAAGTTGCCCGCCTCGGCACCCGCCTTGCGGCCATTCACCTGCTGGCCAATAAGCCGGAGATGGCGTTGGAAGTGCTGGAGAGGGTCCGGGGGCAAGGCGACCCCGAGGCGATGCGGCAGGTGACCTTGCTGCGGGCCAATGCCTTGGCGGATTTGGAGCGCGCGGACGAGGCCCTGGCCGCGCTGGCCCCGCTGGCGGGGGAAGATGTGGCCCGGCTGAAGGCGGATATTGCTTGGGCTGCGGCGCGGTGGCCCGCGGCGGCCCAGGCGTTGCTGCCGTTGCTGCCCCCCACCGCCGGAACCGAGTTGGATGATGCTCAGGCGCAATTGGTCCTGAACCGCGCCGTGGCCCTATCATTGGCGGGTGATTCGCTGGAGTTGGCGGCCATGCGGGGCGACTATCTGGAGGCGATGAGCGAGACACGCCAAGCCTATGCCTTCGACATCTTGACCCGGCCGGATCAGGATGCCGTGGCCGCCGATGTGCGCGCCGTGCAGGGCCAAATTGACGAGGCGGCGTTGTTCGATGGCTTCCTGGAGAAACTGCGCCAGGGACTGCCCACAGCAGATGTCCCCGCCCCTCAGGAGCAGGAGCCGGCCGCCGCTGGTGACCAGCAGGATGGATCCACCGCCTCCGCTGGAGAGGCGGGGGAAGGACCGGGCGCGGCGGGTAACTAGAGCCCGTCCCACCTACCTTGACCACCCCACGCCCCCACCCGGCCACCCACGGGAGTATCATCGCAATGGGTGGCCGGCCAAAGGTACGCCAGGTGGGGGCGCGGGGCTGGAGCAGACTCTATCCCGTCGCGACGCGCTCTAACGCCGCCCCTGCTTTGTGCGTAAAGGAGAGCACTTCTGCACCCTTGGCACAATTAACCTTTTGAGGCCTTGCGTCGGCTGGTCCTGATCTACTTAAAAAGGGGCGACGCCCCTGTTGCGCCCTTCCTGCAATGACTGGTGATGGTTCCCGTGCCCCTTCTGTGGCTGCGCAAGCTTCCTGTCGCGCTGATCCTGGTGATTGCCCTCTGTCTTGGTCCGGTGGCTCAGGCGGAGCCAGCCGCGCCCGCCTCCCTGACCATTGGCCTTGATGATCGCCGTCACCCCCTGGCGGATCGTCAGGGGCAGGGGGCTTGGGCTGGCCTGGAGATCGATCTGGTGCGCCTGCTGGCGGCAGAGCTGGGGCAGGTGCCCCAGGTGGCGGAGATCCCCCATGGCGCAGGGTTGGCCATCCTGGAAAGTGGGCAGGTGGATGCCCTGGTGACCCTTGGCCCCGCCCTGGCAGACCCGGCCACCGCCCCGCGACGGGTGAGCCCGGCCTATGCCACGCTGGCGCTGGCGGTCTATCCGCTGCGCGGGGCGCCCCTGGACAACCCTGATTTGGCTGTCTGTAGTCTCGCCGAACAGGTCAGTGCACCGGTCCTGGACAAGTTGGTGGACTGGCATGTGTTGGAACTGGCCTCGGTGGAGGCGTTGCTGATCCGCATGGCCGATGGGGATTGCCGGTCGGTGGCTGTGCCCCTGGGGCTGGACGTGCCCCGATCGGTGGCCACTGGCTTGCTTCTGGAGGCCGGTGAGGGGCTCAGCCTGGATCTACACTTGCTGGTGCGCGATGGCGATGAGGTCACCCGCCGGCGCCTCTCCACGGCTCTGTCCACCTTGGCGGCCCGCGGCGATCTTGCTGCCCTGGCTCAGCGCTGGGGATTGGCCAGCGCCGCGCCCGATGTGCGTCCCTGATGGTCAGGCACCAACGCTGAGGGTTGGGGCGGTTCCTGGCTGGGTGACAGTATCAGCCATTTGTGGTATTCTTTTGCCCGGCTCGGCGTTGCCTCAGAAGCCCGGGGGGGAAGCCCGGGGGAGGGGAGCCCGGCGAGAGGGTTTTTACCGCACACGCTCCATGACGGCACCAAAGAACCCGTCGGTGCCATGGCGCAGCGGCGTCAGATAGAGCAGATCGGTGGTTCCCATCTGGCTGCGCGCCTCCTCCGGCAGGCTGGTCTCTGCCAAGGCTTCTGGGGCGGGAATCAGGCGGAACGCCCCTTCCTCAGCATCCAGAAACTGGGCCACCTGGTCGTCATTCTCCCAACTGAACAAGGAGCAGGTGGCATAAATCAGCCGGCCGCCGGGGCGCACCAGCCGGGAGGCGGACTGTAAGATCTGCTGCTGAACCACCAGCAATTCGTCCAGATCTGGCCCCAACCGCCGCCAGCGGGCATCCGGGTTGCGCCGCCAAGTGCCCACACCACTACAGGGGGCATCCACTAGCACCCGGTCCCAGCCGCCCTTGTGACGTTTCACCCAGGGGTCCGCCTCGCTGCTGAGCGCGCGGATTTGAATGGTGTCCACCCCGGCGCGGGTAAAGCGTTCCCGGGCGCGCTTCAGCCGACCCTCCAGGACGTCGCAGGCCATCAGCCGACCCTTGTTGGCCATCATCTGACCCAGTGCCAACGTCTTGCCGCCTGCCCCGGCACAGAAATCCAGCACCCGCTCGCCGGGTTTGGCGCCGGCCAGCCAGGCGACCATCTGGCTTCCCTCGTCCTGGATCTCTACCCAGCCTTCGCGGTAGCTGGCGGTGGCCTGGAGATTGGCCCGGCCCAGCAACCGCAGACCCCAGGGGGACAGGGCGGTGACCTCGGTCTCGATACCTTCCTCCGCCAGGCGGGCCTGCGCGGCCTCGCGGGAGGGCGCGCGCAAGGTGTTTACGCGCAAATCCGTGGTGGCGGGTTCGATCATGGCCGCCAGTTCCGCCAGCATGGCGTCCCCAAACTGCTGCTCAAACAGATCCTCTGCCCAGGGCGGGCATTCCACCCGGAAACTGGGGGGCATCTCTTCGGGGGTCAGGGGAAAGCGGTGCACGCGGTCCAGCATTTCCCGTTCCCAGGGCTTCAGGGGCGCGGGGCAGAACTTCTCGCCGCTGAACCACGTCTTGATCTCGGCCGGGTTGCGACGCTCGCCCAGGCAGAGGTTGAGCAGCATCAGGGTGCGGGCGGTGGGGTGTACGTCCAGTTGCTCGCACCACCAGGCGAGGCGGGCATGGCGGCGCAGCGCGGCATAGGTGTGATCCAGCAGCGCCGCGCGATCCTTGGAGCCGATGTAGCGCCGCTCCCGCAGGAAGGCGCTGACGGTGGCATCGGCGGGCTTGGGCGCGTCATAGATCTGGCCCAGCATGTCGATGCTGGCCTGTATGCGGGCGGCGGGGATCATGGGTGGGTATCAGCCGTCACAGAGGGGGGGGAGGGGAGGCGAAGCCGCAGCAGCAGGGAGGGGCGAGCGCCACCCTAACCCAGCGATCAGAAATCGTCGTCCCCGTCGTCCTCTTCCTCTTCTTCATCGCTCTGGCCACGACGACGTTCGATCTGTCGCCCGATGTGAATGCTGACCTCATAAAGCAGCAGCATCGGCACGGCGAGGCCGACTTGGCTGACTGGATCCGGGGGCGTCAGCAGGGCGGCGGCCACCACGGCGATCAGAATGGAGTATCGACGGTTTCGCGCCAAAAAGGCCGAACTCAGCAGCCCAGCCTTGATCAACAGGACCAGCAACACGGGCAGCAAAAACGCGATGCCAAAGGCCATGATGATGACCATGGTGGTGGCCAAGTACTCCCGGGCGCGCGGCACCAATTCAACCGCAACGGCCCCCTCGGCTGGGGCTTGCTGGAAACTGGCGAAGAACTCCCAGGCCACCGGGATCGCAAGGTAATAGGCGAAACTCCCCCCCAGGATAAACATGATGGGGGTGGCAACCAGGAAAGGCCGAAAGGCCCCCTTCTCGTTCTCGTAAAGGCCAGGGGCGACGAACAACCAGATCTGGGTTGCAATCATTGGGAAGGTGACGAACAGCGCCGTGAAGAAGCTGATGCGGATATTGACAAAGAACTTCTCTTCGATGGCGGTGTAAATCACCGTCGGGTTCTCACCCAAGATGCCGGTGTCCACCATGGGCTGCGCCAGAAAGGTGAAAATGTCACTGGCGACGAAGAAGGCACCCAGAAACACAACCACGAAGGCCGCAAACGCATAGAGCAACCGCTGGCGCAATTCCAGCAGGTGCTCCATCAGGGGCATGGCCCGGTCTTGGGGCGGGCCACCGGCACCAAAGCCCCCGCCGGCGCCGGGCGGAGTTTTTGGCATGCCGCCCTTGGGGGCGGGGGCGGGGACGCTGCTGGACGTGCCAGAAGGCGGGGTCATGAGTTCACCGCCTTGGCTGCGTCCGCCCCATCGGGGGCTGCGGGCTTATCCAGGGGCACGGCCGCAGCCCCCGGTTTGGACGTGGGGGAGGCGTCAGCGCCATTGGTCCTGCCTTTGGCGAGGTCCGGCCCATCGCCGCTGGCTTGGCCGGCTGCAGGCTTGTTCAGGGTTCCGGCCTTGGCAGCCTTCTGATCTTCGGCCGATAACAAGGCTTCGTCGTCCTCATCATCCCAATCGTCGCCCCAGTCCTCCACCCATGTCTTAGGGTTCCGGGCCTTATTGAGCTCGGTCATCTCGTTCTTGAGCTCGTCCATGCCGGCTTCTTTAGAGAGGTCGTCCAAGCCCTTTTGGAAGTCCCGTGCCAGCGAGCGGACCTTTCGCACGAAGCCATTGATGGTGCGCAGCACCTCCGGCATGTGCTTGGGTCCAACCACCAGCAGGGCAACCACGGCTATGACGAATAGCTCGCCGGTCCCGAAATCAAACATGGGGTGGGCCTAATCGGGTACGAACAGGATCAGATCAGGCTCAGCCGCTGTTGGCGCCGGAGGCCTCGGGGGTCTTGGCAGTGGTCGTGGAGGCGGAGGTGGTGGGCTGGGCGGTGTTGTCCTCCACACGGGCAGACTCGCCTTCGCCAGCGGCCTCTTCCTTCTCGCCGTCCTTCAGGCCCTTCTTGAAGGATTTGATGCCTTTGCCGACATCGCCCATGATCTTGGAGATCTTGCCGTTGCCGCCGAACAGGACCAAGGCGATGACCAGAATGATGATCAGGCCCGGGATGCCGATATTACTGAGGGTCATGGTGGTTGTCTGCTCCCTGGCGATCCGCTGGGACCGCGCTGATGGTTGAAGGCAGGGCCCAGGGCGCCTGCGCCGTCGGTTTGGGCAAAGGGGGCCGGCGGGGCGGATCACGTGGCCAGCAATCCAAGGTCACCCCGGCGGTTGGCAACATTATCTTGTCAACGTCATCCTGCCAAAGCCTCGTTGCCGGAGTAAGCTTGGCAGAGTCACCTTGGCGATGCCGTCACCCCACAGGCAGCCTTGCCCAGAGTTTCACCCATCAGAGATATCAATGCTCGCATCCACAAACAATCCCCCCTGATCGTTCTGGGTGCTCTCGCTCACCATGGCCATGGCGGGGCGCCGGTCCAGCAGGCCCGCGTCCCGCAGATCCCGCAGGCCCGGCAGATCCCGCAGACTGCCCAGTCCGAAGGCGTCCAGGAAGGTGGGGGTGGTGACCCAGGTCAGGGGTCTTCCCGGGGTTTCCCGGCGCGGACCGGGCCGCACCCAGCCCGCCTCAATCAACTGGTCCATGCTGCTTTTCGATAGGCTGACGCCGCGAATGCCTTCGATTTCCGTGCGGGTCACGGGCTGATGATAGGCAACGACGGCCAGCGTCTCCAGGGCGGCCCGGCTCAGGGATTGGCGCTGGGTGGGGCGGGTGAGCTGGCTCTCGGTCAAATCGGCGGCGGTCCGGAAGGCCCAGCCGTTGCCCCGCTGCACCAGGCTGACCCCGCGCCCCTGATAGTCCGCTGCCAGC
>CAZCBM010000173.1:0-7545 GCA_964496805.1 uncultured Rhodospirillales bacterium
CCGGTGGCACTGTTGGAGGATCTGGGGGACGCCGCATTCGGGCGTCTGCTGGACCAGGGGGCGGACCCCGGCCCGTTGCTGGAGGCGGCAACCGGCGTTCTGGCGCAAATGGTGGATATCCCGCGCCATGCCCTGCCCCTGAGTGCCCCCGTCTATGATGCGGATCGTCTGGCCACCCTGGCAACCGAAGCCGTGATGACCCTAGCGAGAGCCGTGACGGGGACCGTCAAGGCGGTGAACACCTCTTCCGGTCGGACTGGCCGCGGCAAAGCGGGCCTGGATGAGGCCGCACTGTTTGCCGCTTGGCAAACCCTCCTGGATCCCGTGGTCGCCGCAGGCGGGGTGTTCGTCCACGGCGACTTTACCCTGGCCAACCTGATCGACCGAGAAGAGGCGGACGACATTCTGGGCACGGGCCCTGTGGTGATCGATGTCCAGGATGCCGGTTGGGGACCCATGTTGCTGGACCTGGTCTGTTTGCTGGAGGACCCCTGCCACACGCTGCCGGAGGTGGATGTGCAAACCGTGGCTGGGATGCTGCCGGGCTGCGCGGATTTGGCGCCGGAGGATGTTCAGAACCATTGGAGCATCCTCACCGCCCTTCGCCTGTCGACCTTGATGGCCAGCGCACTGACCCGCGGTGGCGCTCCGGCCCAGACGGAGGCGCTGTGGTCCCGCTGGCAGGGGGTGATGGTGGAACCGGAGCTGGAACCGGTGCGCCACTGGCTCACCCGCGCGCTGGGCCCCCTTCCCTATCCCAAGCCCTGCCCCCTTCCCGCCGCTGACTGACTACCGCACGCCGCCCGGATGTCGCAGCCTGGCGCCACTCTTCACCGGCCCTTCTTGCCCCCAGTCCCTTTGGGCCAGCACCGAACCAACCCTGCTGTCGGTGCCCGGGAAGGGAGGTGGCCGGACCGTTTGGCAGAGCACGGCCGTGTTCGCGCTTGGGTCTGGGCGCCCAGCGCAGTATGGAGGGGGCGCCCAACCGGCGCTTTGCCGTTCTGTGTCTTGTCTCCCCATCCGCAAGAGCCCTGCCCATGATCCCCCGTTATTCCCGCCCTGAAATGGCTCAGTTGTGGACCGATGAGGCCAAGTTCACGCTGTGGATGGAGATCGAAGTCGCCGCGTGCGAGGCGCAGGCAGCCCTGGGCCTGATCCCCCCGGAGGCGCTGGCGGTGATCCAGCAAAAGGCGGGCTTTGATGCTGACCGCATCGCCGTATTGGAAGCGGAACTGAAGCACGACGTCCTGGCCTTCCTGACCAGCATGGCGGAGCATGTTGGCCCGGAGAGCCGGTTCGTGCATCTGGGCATGACCTCCAGCGACGTCGTGGATACCGCTTTTGCCGCCACACTGGCCAAGGCCGGCACTTTGCTGGATGCCGGTCTGGACCGGCTGATGACGGCGCTTCTCCGCCGCGCGGAGGAGCACCGCCATACCCCCTGCATCGGGCGCACCCACGGGATCCATGGTGAGCCCACCACCTTCGGCATGAAGCTGCTGGGGCACTACGCCGCCTTCCGCCGCCAGCGCCAGCGCTTGGCCGCGGCCCGCAACGATGTGGCACGCTGCACCATCTCCGGCGCGGTGGGCACCTACAGTTCCATCGATCCCAGCGTTGAGGCGGCGGTGGCGGCGCGCTTGGGCCTCACGCCGGAAACCCTGGCCACCCAGGTCATCCCCCGCGACCGCCACGCCCATTTCTTTGCGGTGCTGGCCCAAATCGCCAGCAGCGTGGAATGCTTGGCGGTGGAAATCCGCCACCTTCAGCGCTCCGAAGTGCGGGAGGCCGAGGAGTATTTCAGCCCCGGTCAAAAGGGCTCCAGCGCCATACCGCACAAGCGCAATCCGGTGCTGACCGAAAACCTCACCGGGCTTGCCCGGGTGGTGCGGAGCATGGTGGTTCCGGCGTTGGAGAATGTGGCGCTGTGGCACGAACGGGACATTTCCCATTCCAGTGTGGAGCGTATGATTGGCCCCGATGCCACTGTCACCCTGGACTTTGCCCTGAACCGGTTGGCCGGCGTGGTGGAAAACCTGCTGGTCTACCCCGACCAGATGGCCCGCAATCTGTCCCTGTTGCGCGGCCTGCATTACAGCCAGACCGTGATGCTGGCCTTGGCGCAGGCGGGCATGAGTCGGGAAGATGCCTACCGACTTGTGCAGGGCCACGCCATGGAGGTCTGGGCGCGGCGCCACGACGACCCCGACCTGACGCTCAAGGGCCTGCTGGCCGCGGACCCGGTGGTGGCGGAGCATCTCACAGGGGAGGCCTTTGAGAGCCTGTTCCGCCCCGAGCGGTTCCTCACCCATGTGGACATGCTGTTTGACCGGGTACTGGCCGAAGGGTGATCAATCTCAGGTCGTGTCAGGGGGGTGATGGCTGAGGCGGACTGCCGGTGGGAGGCCAGCCTCAGGCCCGCTGCAGCAGCCCGTTGACCTCTTTGAACCGCTGGCGGTGCAAGGCACCCGCGGTCATGCCCCTGTCTGGTCCGTTCTCCGGATCGTGGTACAGCACCAAACCAACATCGTTCATGGTGCCGTAGATCACGCTGGCATGGCCATAGGTCCGACCATGCTGGGATTTCAACCAAAAGAAGAGGATCGGCCCGCGCTCTTGTAGGAGGGCCTCGACTTCTCGCAGCCCAAAAGCCCAGTTCGCGGCCCCGGGCACCGGGGTCAGCCCCTCATTGCGCATCAACTGTGGCACCTGGCTCATGGATATCCTAGCGTGCCCCGTCCATTGAGCCGCCCCTTGCTGCTGCTGGCCGTAGAGGGCCGGCAGCCCCACGCGAGGGCCAGCCTCAAAATGGTAGCTCAGCATACAGGCACTGGCATACCAACACCCGGTCCAGTCGTTCAGCCGGCTGCCATCGGAGGCCACCCGCTGAGACACAAAGGGAACCGAAAGGCGGATACTCACCGTCGCGACCTTCCACGGGGAACGCAGTCGCCCAGAGTGTTTCCCGGTACTGTGGCAACAGCGGGGCGTGTTTGCTGTTCGCTGGCGCCGGGCGCGATGCCCTTCCCGGTTTCCCTGGGTCATTTACGGGCTTGGAGCGCATCACCCCCGAAGGGCCAACGATCCCAGGTCGCTGTCCACAGCTGGACCCGCTTTCGCTAAGCGCCTCAGGCATGCCGCGCTCAGCGCACGAAAATGTATCCCGCCGTCCAGACCAGGGTGGCTTCCCCATCATCACCGCCGGTCTGAGTGGCACCAATCCGGAAGACGGTGGAGGGTGTTCCCGTGTCGTACCGGGGCAGGCGGGTGCCAGCATCAATGTTGGCGTCAAAATTAAACGTCTGGCCGTTGGTGGATTGGCTGGAACTGTTTGCCGACCAATAGCTCACTGTGGGTGCCGCGTTGTCGGCCGTCCCAAAGCCCACATCCCCCCAGCCGCTGGAATTGGTCCCGCCCCATCCCAGGGAGACAGCGCTGGACCCGCTGCCACGGGGTCCCATGTCCCAAGTGCCGTTGGGGGAAGCGGTTTCCACCGAGGTAAATCCATCAAAATAGAACTCTCTCCAAGTGAACCCCAAGTTGATATCTACGTAGGCGGCAATATCTTCGTTACACAATGTCGCCTCACCGAAGAATAGGGCATCCCCTTGCCATTCCGCCCTGGCACAACTGCCATTATTCTGAAAATATCCACCGAACGAAGAGGTGAAATGGTCGAGGACTAATTGCCCTGAGAGCCGGGTCCAACCGCCACCGTCCGTTGTCATGTCACAGGTGACGGAGAAGGGGTCCTCGCCACCGGCGCCATCGGGATCAATCTGATAGCTGCCGTCGCCGGTGCTTTCGCCCGCGTCCAGGATTGCCTTGCAGGAGACACGGGCGCCCGGGGACGCCGGGGAGTCAGACGGCGATGGGCCTGTTTCCAGGCCTTGGGTCATGGTCTCCGCGGTGCTGCTGAACAGCGTGTCCACACTGCTGCCGATCCGGGTCACCGCGGCCAAGCCCGCCAGTGCCACAAGGCCCACAACCAATCCATAGGTTAGGGCCGTTGCCCCCCGCTCGCCCGTGCCACCAAAGGCGCGATGCTGTGAAATCATGTGACCAACCCCCAGCCGTGAAACCATAGCGTCTGTCAAGAAGTTTTACACCATTCGTCTCGCTGCCGCAAACCCCCAGACGCCCTTGGCGACGGTCTTTGAGCGCCCCAAACGGGGCGATCGGATCACCGCATAGCCGCGCGGACCAGAGCCTATCGGCCAAGCTGCTGATATGCGACCAACGGTCTTCCCCCGGGGCTTTCACCCCCTATATGGCAATGCGTCCAAGGACAGTTCCTTCTCTTGCCAGGATGTTGGCCTCATGACCGTCACCACTCGCCCCAGTGGCGCGCCGCAGACCGATCAGTCCCAGTCAGAACCGCCGTTGATGAGCGAGGTCCTGCGCCAGCGCCTGCTGGCCCGTGGCGATAGCTTTCTGGCCAATGACACCATTCATCAGGTGATCGAAACCGACGCCGAACGCTCGGCTCTGCTGACGGAGGTGCAGGCGCGCATGCAAGACCTGCTGCAAAGCCTCGTCATCGACACCGAGAATGACCACAACACCGCCGACACCGCCCGCCGGGTCGCAAAGATGTACATCAAGGAAGTGTTCCGGGGACGCTACGAAGCGCCGCCGCCGGTGACCGACTTCCCCAACGCCCGGGATCTGGACGAGCTCTTCACCCTGGGGCCGATCACGGTGCGCTCTGCCTGTTCGCACCACTTGGTCCCCATCATGGGCCGCGCTTGGGTGGGCATCCTGCCCTCTGAGCGGGTTATTGGCATTTCCAAGTTCAATCGTCTCGTGGATTGGATCATGTCGCGCCCTCACATCCAGGAGGAGGCCGCGGTGATGATCGCTGACGAGATCGAGCGTCTGGTGCAGCCTCGGGGCCTGGGTCTGGTGATCGAAGCACAGCATATGTGTGTCAGTTGGCGGGGTGTGCGCGAGACCGGCTCCACCATGGTCAATTCCATTGTCCGTGGCGCCCTGCGGGAAGACCGCTCCTTGAAGAGCGAGTTTTTCACACTGATCCGCGGCCAAGGCTTTGGCGGGTGAATACCGGGTGGGGCGGAAGAAAGCTGTAAGCCTTTTCAAGGCATGCTAAGGCACGGCTGAACCCGCCCCTTCTTCTTGCGCTGCAAACCGCCCTTGGCTGCCTCCTCCCCCACGGTTCTTCCCCCTGTGCCGGACCCCACGCCTGGTGGCGATTTGGTGGATAGCCTGAGGCGGTCCATTGTCCTGGGTGCGCTGGCCCTGGTTCTGGGTCTAGGCGCAGCAGCCTGGGTTTGGTCGCTGGACCTCAGGGGGCCAGACGGCGTTTCACCCCATCGGCAGGCCGCCCTCATCCTCTTGGACCCCGCGCGCCAAGCCTTTGCCTGCTGGCAGGCCCCTGGCGCGCCTGAAGCTTGGCAATGCCCCACAGATACCCTCTCCCAGCCCGCCCCCGCGATTGTCGAGAGGGGCGGGACTGGCTGGATCGCGCTTTCTCCCCCTGGGCCGGAGTCCTGTGCTTGGCTGATCTGGGAGGCGAGCCGGCCAGGCCCTGGGGCGACCCCTGATCAACTGGCTTGGTCGGACGGTCCCCCCATGGCTCTGCCCCTGTCCACCGGCCGCGCTAGGACCCTCTGTCAGGCGCACGGCGGGGGTCCTGTGCATCTGGGCCTCACCCGCCGACGGTGGACGGCCAGCGATGCGATCACAGGCGGACTGCCCTGAGCGTCCGAACCGGAGATAACTTGCCCAGAACAACGGGGCATTGGCAAAGCGACCGAAGATGGCTACACGAAGGGCATAGGATTTCCCCGAAGGCGTGAGCCGCAAGGGGAAATGGAGGGCATGAGTGGTGTGGGCATGAAAGCGGCAGCGCGAGGCGACAGAACACCGACCTGGAAGCAAGCGACCCTTGCGATGGCGCTGGCTTTCCTTTGGGCACCCAGCGGTCTGGCGCAGGCATCGGAGCCCGCACCAGACCCCATGACCCTGGTGGACTTCTATGCCCTGACGGACGGCGTTGTCGGCATCCACCGCGTGCGTGGCTCACTGGATGGGGTCGACAATGCTGAGATGGACCAGGCCGGTCGCATCCCCAGCACGCTGGACGCCAGCCCCCAGGTACGCACTGATGGTACCATGACCCATCGCCAGGGCGGGCGCGTCCAGGTGGCCGGCAGGGGCGATGTTTTCGCCATTCAGTTCGACGATGTTCCGTCCGCCACCTGTATCGATCTGGTGACAACCACTGGCACCGGCTTGGGGCGGAGCGGCGGCCTGAGCCTGATCGCGGTGAATGGTCAAGGCGCCAGCGATCCGGCACTTCTTGCGGCCCTGAGCCGAGTATGCACAGGGTCCAGCAACAGCTTGATGTGGCGCTTCAGCTTGGCCAACTGACCCCATCCTCAGGGGGACCGGCCGCATAAGGGAACCGAGGCAGGCCATGACACAGACCAAGATCACCGGCTCATCTGTTCTTCGCAGCGGCGCCCGCATGGCTCGGGGGGGTGTTGTTGGGATGGCGCTGGTTCTGGCCAGCCCGGGGGCTGCCGGCGCCCAGGACCCAGCGAGCGTTGATCAGGCAACGGCCGATACGGCTGCGTTCGACGATGCCGCTGTTGCCCCTGGCGCCGTTCCTCCAGCTTTTCCAGCAGCTAACGCCGTCCCCCCCGGTGCGGCGGGTGTCGTGAACCCGAGCTACGACCCCACGCTCAACCCGGGCTACGACCCAACCCTCAACCCGGGTTACGATCCCACGCTCAACCAGGGCTACGATCCCGCTGTGACGCCGGGCTATGTCCCGCCGCCGGCTGCGGCGTTTGACGCCACCGCGACCGGAGTGGCTCAAGGCGTACCGATGGCTCCCACCGGGCTTTCCCTTGCCCTGGAGCCGGTCAGCGACGACGAACCGTCCCCCACCTTCCGGGACTTCAACGACCTGGAGATTGCCAGCTATGGTCTGGCAACGTTTCTCCAGCAACTGCGGGTGGTGCAGAACAGCGTCGCAGAGGTGTTTCCCGAACCACCGTTTGACACCCTGACCCTGGATGCGCTGGTGACCTCCGGCCTGCTGCCGGACAGCATGACCGATGGCAATCCCGGCGACGTGGTCACCCATCACTATGGGGGAGTCCTGCGCCTGCAGGGCAAGAACAATGCCTTTGCCCTGCAGATTGAAGGGGTGCCGGGCTTCGCGTGCCGCAATGCCACCCTGAGCCTGGCAAGCGGGCTGGGCCAAGTCTCTGAGCCCAGCGCTCTGGTCGTCAATGGCCATTTGGCGACGACCAAGGCGCAGGCAGCGTTGGCCGCCCTGCACTGCCAGCCCTCCACCAGCAACGTCTTGATGTTGCGCTTTGAGGGCAAGCAGGAGGCCCAAGAAGTGGAGGATTTGGACGCACCTCAGCGGTTGAGCGAGGCGTATCTGGCTGAAGAAGCCGCCGCTGCGGAGCGGGCCGCCGCGGAGGCTGCTGCCGCCGAGGCTGCTGCGGCGGAAGCTCTCCTCGGCCGCCTCCCCGGTGAGGCCCTGGCCGGCGATCAGCGCGTCGTTGG
>CAZCBM010000174.1:0-7542 GCA_964496805.1 uncultured Rhodospirillales bacterium
AGCGCTGGGCATCCAGCGCGGGGACGGCCCGGACAGCCGGCGGGTGGATGGTCGTGTGGCGTGGACCCGCCGCGACCTGTTCGCCCCCGGGCTTCAAGTAACCTCCGAAGTGGGCGTCACCGGCGTCGCCTATAACTACGCTGACCAGGATCAGAACCCCAGCGGCGTCACCACCCAATCAAACAACGGTACCCGGGCCCGGGCGTTGCCCTTCGCCCGGGTGGAAGCCCGCCTGCCGCTCAGCCGCGATTACAGCTTCGGTCGGCATGTGATGACGCCCATCGTCCAGGGCCTGCTGGCGCCGCAACTGACCAATGACGACCAGATCCCCAACGAGGATAGCCGGGATATCGAATTCGACGCAGGCAACCTATTCAGCATCAACCGCTTCCCCGGGTTGGACCGGATCGAGAGCGGGACGCGGGTGGACTATGCCCTTCAGAACGACATCATCTTCCGGGGCGGTGGCTTCCTGCGGGCCTTCGTCGGTCAGTCCTATCGCACCATCACCGACGACACCTTGCCGCAAAACAGCGGCTTGGAAGATCGGCTGTCGGACATTGTGGGCAGCCTGTCCTACAGCCCCACGCCGATGCTGGACTTCGACTATCGCTTCCGCCTGGACAAGGATGCCTTCGACAGCCGCCGGCAGGAGGTGCGCGGACGCTATGGCACCGCCGATGACTTCATTGCCGGCACCTATGTCTTCTCCAGTGAGGTGGATGGCTCCAACCTGGATGACCAGCAACAGATTGCCGTCGAGGGTCGGTTGTCCCTTGGCGAGTATTGGTCCATCGCTGCCAGCCACCGGCACGAACTGGGTGGGACCGACCCGGATCCCATCGAGACGGGGCTGATCCTGAGCTATGCCGATGAGTGCTTCGTTCTGTCGGTGAAGGGGGAGCGGGATTACAGTCGTCGCGCTGGCCTCAATGAGGGCACCTCCATCAGCTTCAATGTTGCCCTGCGGAACCTGGGGTCGTTTTGACCGGCGGCGCCTGGGGCCACGGCAGCAGGGGGGAGCATGGTTGAACTGGCGGCCCACTGGCACATTGCCATCATCCTGTGCGTGACCCTGGTGGCGATCGTTCTGTTCGCCACCGAGATCCTGGAGATCGAAACCACAGCCCTGGCAGTGATCGCGGCCTTGCTGGCGCTCTATCACATCTTTCCGGTTATCACGCCGGAGGGGGAGCAGGTTTTGACCCCGCGCGGCCTGCTGTCCGGTTTCGCCAGCCCCTCCCTGGTGGCCATTTTGGCCCTGCTGGTCATCGGTCAGGCCATGGTCCAGACCGACGCGCTCTATCCATTGGCCAGCCGCATGGTCAAGGGGGTGAAGTCGGCCCCAGCGTTGGTGCTGACCCTGAGCCTGACCGGCGTGATGCTACTGAGCGGGCTGCTGAACAATACCCCCCTGGTCATCATGGCCATCCCCATCGTGCAGAGCTTGGCGGAGCGCATGGACCAGTCCGCCTCGCGGCTGATGATGCCCCTGAGCTTTGCCGCGATCCTGGGGGGCATGACCACGCTGCTGGGCTCGTCAACCAACCTGCTGGTCTCCCAGGCGCTGGTGGCACAGGGACATGAACCGCTGAGTTTCTTCGATCCTACCCCCATCGGGCTGATCCTGGCCGGGGTCGGGCTGCTGTACGTCTTCGCCGTCCTGCCCGCCTTGCTGCCGGAAAGGGCATCGCTGTCCGACGCGCTGACCGGGCGGGGCAAGCAGTTCATTGCGGAGATCAAGATCACCACCAGCAGCCCCCTGGCGGGTAAGAGCCCCAATCAGGGCTTTTTTCCCGGTCTGGAAGAGGTCACGCTGCGCCTGATCCAACGGGGGCGGACGGTCATGCTGCCGCCCTTTGATGACTACACCGCCGAGGCAGGGGACATCCTGATCGTCGCCGCCACCCGACAGTCCATCGTGGACCTGTTGAGCGCCAATACCGGCTTTGTCCTGCACTCCAACCGGGTGCAAGAGGATGCGGAGGCGCTGGAGGCGGATATCCGTGCGGGCAAGCAGGAGGCCGGTGAGGCGCAAACCCCCAGCGCCACGGTGCCCAAGGGGGGACCAGGACGGCGCCCCTTCGTGCTGAGTGAGGTGATGGTGGCGCCGGCGTCGCGCCTGATTGACCTGCCTCTGGACCAGATTGATTTCACCGGCACCACCGGCTGCGAGATCCTGGGGATACAGCGGCGCGCGCGGATGGTCCGCGGCCGCATGGGGGACATTCGTCTGATGGCGGGCGACATCCTGCTGGTGGTTGGGCATGAGGAGCAGGTGAACCAACTGCGCGATACCCGGGATGTCGTGCAGATGGCGTGGGCAACCCGCGCGGTGCCCATGCGCAAGAAGGCTCCGGTGACTGCTGCGATCTTCCTGGCGGTGGTGAGCTCTGCGGCCGTGGGACTGTTCCCCATTGCCACCGCTGCCGTGGTGGGGGCCGTGGCCCTGATCCTCACTGGCAGCCTGAACATTCGCCAGGCCAGCCGGGCGGTGGACCGCAAGATCATCCTGTTGATCGCCGCAGCCCTGGCACTGGCAAGGGCGATGGACAAGACGGGCGCTGCCAGTTGGATGGCCCATGGCGTCACGGGCTTGGCGGAGGGCTATCCGCCCCTGGTGATGATCGCGGTCCTGTTCGGCATCGTGGCGCTGATGACCAATGTGCTGTCCAACAATGCGTGCGCGGTGCTGTTCACACCGATCTCCGTGCAGTTGGCGGGGCCCCTGGGCATTGATCCCACGGTCATGGCCATGACCGTGCTGTTTGCCGCCAATTGCAGCTTTGCCAGCCCCATCGGCTATCAGACCAATCTGTTGGTGATGGGGCCGGGGCAGTACAAGTTTCGGGACTTCATGCGGGGTGGGGGGCCGTTGATCTTGCTGATGTGGGCCACCTATTGCGGCCTCATGGCGATCTGGTTGTGATCGCGGACCCGCAACTTCTTGGGTATCCAATCCGTAAACAGTGAACAACGGTGAAAGCCGCTTACCAGGCCCCTATGCGATACCCATATGGGGAACGTCGCGGGCCCAATGGTGTGGATCACGATCCGCTGGTTTTGGGCGAATGAAGGTTAAGCGTCGCTCGCCGAAAGCGGGTGGCAGTATGGACGGAGTGGAGAAGGATGGGACGATTGATGCGCAGGACAGTGATCGGCGCCGCTCTGGGCGGGCTTTTGGGCCTGCACGGCGCCGCCAAGGCGGCGGAGCAAGCGGCAGCGTCCTCCGTGACGGGCCAGACCGCCTGGGATTTTTCGTTTGACGACATTATCGGCAATCCCATGCCGCTGGCTGACTTCAGGGGCAAGGCGCTGTTGGTGGTGAACACGGCCAGCTTCTGCGGCTTCACCTCCCAATATGGTGGCCTGCAGACGCTGCACGAAACCTATGCCGATCGGGGCCTCGTGGTGATCGGTGTGCCAAGCTCAGACTTCGGCAATCAGGAGTTCGGCACCGATGCAGAGGTTAAAGAGTTTTGTGACGCCAACTTTTCGGTCAGCTTCCCGCTGACCAGCCGACAGCATGTCCGCGGACCGCAGGCGCATCCCTTCTACAAGTGGGTGCTGGCGGAACTGGGGGATCAGGCGCGGCCGCGGTGGAACTTCCACAAATATCTGGTGCAACCCGATGGCAAGGTAACGGCCTTCTTTTCCAGTTTCACCGCCCCCTCCAACGCCCGCTTCATCCAGGCGGTGGAGGCGGCCCTGCCGACGCAGTGATCCGCCCTCAAAGGGGTGGCTTGCTGGCCGCAAAGGCAAACCGCGTGAGGCTGAACAGAAAGTGCCCGGCGGCGTCCGTGGCTTGCTGATCCGCCTCCCAGGCGTGCCAATCGGCCAGGGTCCAGTGGCTGCCTTCGGCGGCCAGCATCTTCAGGAAGTCGCTGGCCAAGGCGGCCAGGGTGTCCGGGGAGCGGTTGAAGTCGACGATGGTGCGCACCCGACGCGCCGTCACATTAAGACCCGCGTCCCAAAGCCGTTGGGTGAGGCGTCGCGGTACATGGGCGTCGGCATACCCCGCGGTGAACCGGGCGATGGCGCGGGCCATGAGCGCCCGGTCGCTGGCGGCCCACGCCAGTGTGTCCCAATCGCTATCCAGGATAACTGCCCGTCCCCCGGGCCTCAACACCCGCGCGACCTCCGCAAGGGCCTGATCCACGTCAGGAACAAAGCACAGGACCTGGCTGGCCGTCACGCCGTCAAGGCTGCTATCGTCAAACGGCAAGGCCATGGCGTCGCCCAAGTGAAAGCATCCCGCCGGGCACCGGACGCGTGCCAGGGGCAGGGCATCGGGGCTGCTATCCAGGCCGTGAACGGTGCCGTTGGTCTCCACCGCGTGGGCCAGTGCCGCGACCAGCGCGCCGTCGCCGCAGCCAACGTCCAGCAGGGCCTCGCCTGGCTTGGGCGCCAGCATCTCCACAATCAGGGCCCTGTCGGCCTGCTTGGCTGGCAGGTCTGTCACAAGGGATTGATGAGCGGTGTGGGCCGCATCATAGGCGGGGGCCGATGGATTGTGGTGCGAGGTCATGGACAAGGCCTTGCGAAAAGGGAGAGCGGTCTGCGATCGCTTTCGAGCTTAGGGGCCCAAAGGGACAACGCCCCGGAGGGGATCATCCGAGCGACCACCAGTAAGCTACAGAAAGGGCGCCGATCCCAAATTGGTGTCCATCGCTGTAGGCCATCGCCCTTTGCCGGGTAAATCCGTCAACGCATCAAAAAGGCCCCCGCCGCAAGCGATGGGGGCCCTGTTAGCGTTCAGTTGTACCCGGTCAGGGGCTGATTATTCAGCAGCCAGGCTGTCCTTGGAGGCCTGCGCCAGATAGGCGATGACATTGGCCACGTCTTCTTCCTTGCGCAGGCCGCGGAAGGCCATGCGGCCGCGCGGGATCAGGTCCTTCGGGTTGGTCAGATAGGTGGTCATGTCTTCGACGTTCCAGTGCTTAACCTCATCGGTGCCGACGCCACCCACGCTCTCCAGGTCACCGGAGTAACGGAAACCGTCAACGGAGCCCCAGGCGCGGCCCATGATGGCCACCAGGTGCGGGCCGACCTTATTCTGCTCGCTGTCCACGACGTGGCAGGCCTGGCACTGGCGGAAGACGCGGGCACCCTTGTCGGCGTCGCCGGCGGCGATGGCGGCATCAATCATGGCCATGCGCTCGTCATCAGCGCGGGCGGTGACCGGGGCCAGGGTCAGGAGGGCGGCGCCGGTGATGGCGGCCAGGGCGGTTTTGAAGCGGGTCGTCATTGGCGTTGATCCTTCCCGAGGGTCATATGGCTTTGGGTTGAGATGCCGCAGGGGCTCTCTGCACCCCGTCATATACCAACAATCCTATGGGAGAAAAGGGTCAGCTGTCGTGCGCGCCTTGTCGCAGCACTCTTGTCAGACACTTCCCTGTGACGGGTCGCGAGCCCATTGTGGCCGTGCCAACCGTAAGGGCGTCGAGGCTCCGCCCCGGCAAGCTTGGCCCAAGCGGTGGCGTTTTGCGGGCAAACAGCGCCCCTCCTCAGGCATGGTGTCTGTACCGGTGACGATGCTCTATCGCTCCAGGCTCTCCCGCAGGACTTCCAGCTCAAGCCACTCCAATTCCTTGGTTTCCAGCGCTGTTCGGGCGGCCTCCAGCCGCGTGGCCATATCCGTGGCGCCGCCAGGATCCTTTGTATAAAGGGCGGGGTCGTTCAGGGCGGTCTCCAGGGTGCTGATTTCCCGCTGCAAGGCGTCGATCAGTTTGGGCAGGGTTTTGAGGGCCTGCTGTTCCTTGAAGCTCAGTTTGCGCTTGGGTTCTGGGTCGGTTGTCGATCGCTCTTCCCGCCCATTGGGGCCGGAGGGGGCCGCCTTGGGAGGCTTGGCAGCGCCCACCCCCTTGGGTTTGGGGCGGGACTGCGTCTGCACATCGCTGTAGCCGCCAGCGTACTCCACCACTGTGCCGTCTGGCTCGATCGCCATGGTGCTGGTCACTACCCGGTCCAGGAAATCCCGATCATGGCTGACCACCAGCACCGTGCCCGGGAAACTCTCCAGGGCGTCCTGCAACAGGTCCAGCGTGTCCATGTCCAGGTCGTTGGTGGGTTCGTCCAGGATCAGCAGGTTGGCCGGTTGCGCCAGGGTCTTGGCCAGCAGCAGCCGGTTGCGCTCCCCCCCTGACAGCGCCGCCACCGGGCTGCGGGCGGCCTTGGGGTCGAACAGGAACTCCCGCAGATAGCCGGACACATGGCGGGGACGCCCTTTGACCTCCAGGTGGTCACTGCCGTCGGGGCACAGCACCTCCTGCACCGTCAGGCGCAGGTCCAATTGTTCGCGATGCTGGTCAAACCAGGCGGGGGTGAGGTTGGCCCCCAGGCGCACCTTGCCGCTGTCCGGCTTTAGCCGGCCGGTGAGCATCTTCAGCAGTGTGGATTTGCCGGCACCATTGGGGCCGATCAGGCCCACGCGGTCCCCGCGCTGGATGATGGTGTTGAAGGGCTGGATGATCTGCCGCTCGCCATAGGCCTTCTGGATGCCCGTGGCTTCGATGACGATCTTCCCGGAGAGATCACCGGATTCGATGGACAGCTTGCCCAACCGCGCCAGCTTCATCTGCTCCGCCCGTTCGGAGCGCATGTCGTGCAGGCGCTTCAGGCGCCCTTGATTGCGCTTGCGGCGGGCGCTGATGCCCTCCCGGCTCCAGCGTGTCTCCTCCTGGATGGTTCGTTCCATCTTGCGGCGCTGGGTGGCTTCCTCGGTCAGCACTTGGTCAGCCCAGTCGTCAAAGTGGGCGAACCCTTTGTCCATGCGGCGCAGGGCCGTTCGGTCCAGCCAGAGGGTAGCCGTGCCGATGGTCTCCAGGAAGCGCCGGTCGTGACTGATCACCATCAGGGCGCCATTGTGTCGGGCCAGCCGGTTCTCCAGCCACGCGATGCCCGGCAGGTCCAGGTGGTTGGTGGGCTCATCCAGCAGCAAAATCTGCGCGTCAGCGGCGAAGACACGGGCCAGGTCCACGCGCCGCGCCTCTCCCCCGGACAAACGCTCCACCAGCGCATCCTCCGGCATCCCCACCAGATCCAGGGCGGCTTCAGCCCGGTGGCGGTTGCTGACTTGTTCCTCTTCCCGCAGCCCCCCAATCACATGCTGCAACGCGGTGGTGCCGGGGGCGATCACCGGTTCCTGGGGCAGGTAGGCCACGCGCACCCCTGTTTGAGCGGTGATCTCCCCCTGATCGGCCTCGATCACCCCGGCGATGATCTTCAGCAGGGTGGATTTCCCGCATCCATTTCGGCCCACCAGCACCAGACGGTCGCCGTCGGCGATGGGGAAGCTCAACGCCCGCAACAAGGGCCGATCGGCCAGGGAGAGGGACAGGTCCTTGATGTTCAGCAGCGGCGCGGCCATGGGGCTCCGGCATCAGGCGGGGGCGAAAAGATCTCCCCCGGAGATACGCCAGCGCCCGCGGCCTGCGACACCGCTTCGTGGGCCACAAGAGCGCTCTCGATCTCCGCCGTGCCCATGCGGTGGCCCGACACGTTGAGCACGTCGTCCACTCGGCCGGTGATCCAGTAGTAGCC
>CAZCBM010000175.1:0-7528 GCA_964496805.1 uncultured Rhodospirillales bacterium
AGGCCTCCCTGGCGCCGGCGCCAGGGAGGCCTGAGACAGATCCGCCTGGATCAACAGTGCCCCCTCCAACCTCGCCCCTTCCAGACAGGCCCCGGCAAGGTGAGCGCGATACAGCAGTGCCCGCCCCAAATCGGCCAAGCGCAAGGTGGCCCCACTGAGATCGGCGCGGGACAAATCCGCCCCCCGCAGGCTGGCGCCAGACAATTCCGCGCCCCGCAAATCCAACCCCCGCAGGTCTAGATCGTCCAGAACTGCCCTGGCGCCCCCCATCCCATCGGTTTCGATCCACTCCCGGTGCGCCCGCAAGACTGGCACCAAACGGCTCGCCTGTTCTTCTGCCGCCCGGTCCGGCTGCACGTGCAGGCCGTTGCGCGCGACATCGGCGTTGATCAGGCTCACCTGCTCCAGACGCGCGCCCTCCAGGTTGGCACTGGCCAGACGGGTTTGCCGGCACAGCGCGCCCGTCAACACCGCCTCGGCCAAAGTGGCGTGGGAGAAATCCGCCCGCGATAGATCCGCGCCGGCCAGCCGCGCGCCGGTGAGGTCGGCGGCGGTGAAGCTGGCCTCCACCAACCGCGCATCGGTGAGATCGACGGATGAGTTGCCGCCACGCAGGCTGGTTCCGAAACCGGAGGGCTGGCCCAGGCCACCGCCAGACCGCTGGCGAAAACTGCCATAATCCTGCGCGCCGATGGACTTGTCGCTGACCATCAGCACCCCAGCGCGAAGGTCACACCGGCCCGCCTGCACCGCTGTCCAGTCACTGCCGGCCGCCTTCACCCCCCGCAGGTCCGCCTCCCTAAGGCAGGCTCCGCTGAGAACGGCCCCCTGGAGGTCGGCGCAGAAAAGGTCAGCCGCCTCCAGATCGGCCCCGGTCAGGTCCGCCTCGGCCAGAATGGTCCCGGTCATCTTGGCCCGCGACAAGGTCACCCCGCTCAGATCCTCCCCGCTGAGATCCTTGAAACTGAGATCGGCGCGGGCACCGCCCCTGCCCTGGAGCCAGCGGTTATGGGCCTGGAGCAGCGCACTGAACTCCTGGCGGCTCAAGCGACGGATGGTCAGACGGTCATTGGCCATGGGGGAAAGCAGCCCTTCGATGGGGGTCAGCTGATTGGCAGGCAGGGGGCAGGGGGCAGAGGGATTGCCGGTATGGGGGAAGGCTGGCATTCCCCGGTTAAGCGCCCCTTGCCACGGCTGCGGGGCGTTTACGCCGTTGGGTTGACGAGCGCTGCCGGGTGAGGCTCAGTCTGCCGCAGGGGGCCGCTGGCCTGCCGCTCAGAGTTTTCAGGAGGCGCGTGCCATGGGTGCTTATCGGGTTCGTCCAGGGTTTTGGGTTCTGGCCGCAGGGTTGGCGGCCTGTGCCGGGGTCCTGTTCTTCGGGTTGCCCAAGGCGCTCCAGGCCCGCACTTTCACGGAGGTTACGCAGGAGCACCGGGTGCGTGGCGTGATCGTGAGCGATGGGTTGGACTCGCCCTGGGGCCTGGCCTTTTTGCCCGATGGCGGCCCCATGCTGGTGACTGAAAAGGGCGGCACGCTGCGCACCGTTAGCTTTGATGGGCAGGTCAGTGCGCCGTTGGCAGGATTGCCGGAAATCACCCCCTATGGCCAGGGCGGCCTCTTGGATGTGGTGCTGGACCCAGACTTCACGACCAACCGCCTGATCTATCTCAGCTATGCCAAGCCGGTGGACGGCGGGCGCAACACCGCCATCCTGCGCGCCCGGCTGAGCGAAGACCTGAGCCGGTTGACGGACGCGCAGGACATTTTCGTCGGCGTCGGACCCACCGACTCAGGGGCGCATTTTGGGGGCCGCATGGTGTTTGATGCCCAGGGTCACCTGTATCTGACCATCGGGGACCGCGGCCAGCGGGACACCGTCCAAATCGGCCGCTATCACCGGGGCGTGGTGCTGCGCATGACCCGCGATGGGGAGCCTGTTGACAGCAACCCCTTCCCGCCCCGGCCGGGACATATGCTGCGTCATGTGTTCACCACCGGCCATCGCAACCCCCAAGGTATGAGTGTGCATCCGCAGACAGGGGATGTCTGGACCAGTGAGCACGGCCCGCAGGGCGGGGACGAGGTCAATCGGCTGGTGGCCGGCACCAACTATGGCTGGGCGGCCGTGACCTATGGGGAGAACTATGGCGGTGGGCGCTTTGCCCCCACCAGCCTGCCGCAATATGCCGAGCCCGACTATTACTATGTTCCCTCCATCGCCCCCAGCGGCATGGCCTTCTATGACGGGGACAAGTTCCCTGGTTGGCAAGGGGACCTATTCCTGGGGGCACTGAAGCTGACCCATCTCAACCGGCTGGACATGGACGGCGATCAGGTGGTGGGGCAAGAGCGCCTCTTGCAGGGATTCGATCGCCGCATTCGGGACGTTCGCAGCGGCCCCCAGGGCTATCTGTGGCTGCTCACGGACGATGGTTTGCTGGTGCGCCTGGAGCCGGCGGACTGACACCGCCCGGCCAGAGCCCTTTGCGTGGCAAAGGAGGCACCACCGGCCCGCCCCCCCTGCTGTAGCTCTTTGGTGGTCGCTCGGATGATCGCCGCCGTGGCGTTGCCACTACGCGATGCTGCGCTCTACAGCGCGGTGCGCCAAGGCTGGGTCAGCACCAGCCCCACGCCCCCTCCTGGTGGCGTACCTTTGGCCGGCCACCCCTTGCGATGATACTGGCGTGGGTGGCCGGGTGGAGACGTGGGGTGGTCAAGGCAGGGGGGACAAACTCCAGGCCGCCCATCTCACCCCTCAGATCTAACCGGGCGGAAAATTATTTTGCCCCTCCGGCCCCTGTTCCGTCGGGAACGCAAGGCGACACCCTGCGCCGGAACCGCGCGCATTTGGTCAAATGTCGCCGTCAAATGGGGCAGGAGCTTGCCAAAACCCGCTTGACACCAAAGAATACGCCCCTGCTGCCACAAAGTGCCCCGCAATGCGCAAATTGCGCCAGGAAAAGACCACGGCCAGATGTCTTTTTTTGCCACAGGCGCCGGGGTATTGTCTGGTCGTGGCGTTTGAGGGACCGACCCGGAGGTTCACACCGAACCCCCAGCCTCCAGTCGGAACGCGGGCGCCATCGAAGTCTGCAACCCCCTCCTGAGAGTAAAGGACCCTCCAATGGCTGACATGTTCCTGAAGTTCGGTACCGTCAAAGGCGACGCCACCGAGAAGAACCACAAAGAATGGCTGAGCCTGAGCTCCATCAGCTTCGGCATGAACCGCAACATCCAGACCCAGGCCGGTAAAGTCTCCAACCGTGACAAGGGCACCGTAGTCATGCATGACCTCGTCTGCACCAAGTCTGTGGACAAGTCCACGCCTGAGATGCTGAACTACGCTTGCTCCGGCTCTACCCCGAAGGACGCCCAGATCGACCTGCTGCGCGTCGAAGACGGCAAGACCAGCGTCTACATGACCTACAAGCTGACCGACTGCCTGATCTCCAGCTACCAGATCGACAGTGTTGCCAGCACCGAGCCGACCGAAGTCTTCACCCTGAACTTCGTGAAGATGCAGGTGGACTACGTTCCTCACGGCAAGGACAACAAGGCCGGCGGCCCGACCTCCGCCTTCTACGACCCGACCGACGTTGTCGGCGGCTAATCAGGGGCCTGATCCCCTTGGCCGATCCGATGCCAACCCCGCCCGGGTGTTGGCATCGGTCCTCCAACGGCCGGGCTCTTATATCCAGAGTCCCGGCCGTTTGGCCTTTTTTGACCGCGGCTGATCCCGCAGTCGTCCGCCGTATTCCTCCGGTGGCCTCCCCAGGGAAAGGGTCCCGACCATGCCGTTGACCAAGGACACCGAGCGCCCCGTCAAGATCACGACGCCGCTGGGGGCAAACAAGATGCATGTCATCCACCTCCATGGGACGGAGGCGGTCAACGAACCCTATGCCTTTCATGTGGACGTGGCAGCCACCGACTTGGACCTGGATCCGGCAAAGCTGCTGGGTCACGTGGTGGAAATCGAAATCGAACCGTTCCTGGTGGTGCAGTCCTCAGACATTGAGGCCCGCAAGATCAACGGCGTCGTTAACACGCTTAGTATCGGCGAGGTTTTGGATGTTGACGTGCGCCGCTATCATCTGGAAATCGTGGCGCCCTTCCACCTGCTGAACTATTCCAGCCACTGTCGTATCTACCAGGAAATGTCCGCGAAGGACGTGATTTCCAGCGTTCTGGACGACCATGCGACCCCCTATCGCTTTGATTTGCAGGGTGGCGATCCGCCCGTGCGCGAATATTGCGTGCAGTATCGCGAAAGCGACTTGGCGTTTGTTCAGCGACTGATCGAGTTCGAGGGGCTGCACTATTATTTCGAGCCCACCGACGGCGGCGATACCATGGTCATCACCGATGGCCTGTCCGGCTACAAGGCCGGAAAGGATGTCACCTATGAGCCGGTGAATTTCGACCGTGGGGTCAATTTCGCCACCGGGCGACAAACCAGCTTCACGCTGGGGACCGGCAAGGTCACCCACACCGACTGGAACTTCAAGGAGGTCAAGGTCGTCACGGGCGAGGCCTCCAGCGTCAGCATGCCCTATGAGGGGGTGAGCAAATTCACCCAGCATGACCACGCGCCCCTGTTCACCGAGGATCAGCGCGGCGCCAAACTCTCCACCTTCCGCTCCGAGGCCCATGACGGGAACCATTACGGATCCGGTCTGCGCACCCACTATCCCACGATGCGCCCTGGCACGACGCTGGCGGTTAAGAACTGGGACCACAGTTCCGACAAAGCGGTGAAGATGGCGCTGCAACGGGTGGAGCATGCGCTGACGGCGCCTCTGACCCACTACACCAACAGCGTTGGCGGTCAGTATGATTACGTCAACACTGCCTTCGGTGTGCCGGCAGACAAGCCCTGGCGGCCCCAGCAATCGATCCCGCGCCCCCTGGTTCATGGCCCGCAGACCGCCATCGTCGTGGGTCCCTCCGGGCAGGAAATCTACCCCGACGAACATGGCCGGGTGAAGGTCCAGTTCCATTGGGATCGGGAAGGCAAGAATGACGAGCAATCCAGTTGCTGGATCCGCGTGCAGCAGCACTGGTCCGGCCCTGGCTTCGGCTTTCAGTTCATTCCACGCATCGGCATGGAAGTCGTGGTCACCTTCATCGAAGGCGACCCGGATCGCCCGCTGATCACTGGCTGCGTCTACAACGGCAAGAATAAGTTTCCTTATAAACTGCCAGACAACAAGACACAGAGCGGCATCAAAACCCGCAGCTCCAAAGGCGGCAAGAATGACAACTATAATGAAATCCGGTTTGAAGACCTGAAGGGCTCGGAAGAGCTCTATATCCAAGCCGAGAAAGACTATAACCGTAAGGTCAAAAACAACGAATCCGCCTGGATCGGCAACAACCGCAAGGTCGAGATCGTCAATAACCACACACGCATCGTCAACAAGGGCGACGAGACGATCACCATTCAGAAGGGTGATCGCTCGGTGACCGTGGAGAAAGGCGACAGCTTGCACACCGTGGACAGCGGCGATCATAACATCACCGTCTCCAAGGGCGATCAGGCGATCACCGTCGCCAAAGGAAACCAGATCACCGACGTTAGCATGGGTAATCAGACAATCGAGGTGGGGATGGGCAACCAGACCACCGATGTGAAGATGGGCAACATCTCCATGAAGGCGGGTTTGGGGTCCATCAGTCTGGAAGCGATGCAAAGCATTGAACTGAAGGTGGGCGCCAACAGTCTTAAGATCGACAACATGGGCGTCACCATCAGTGGCCTGATGGTAAAGATTGACGGCACCGCAACGCTGGAGACAAATGCCCCCATGGCGACCTACAAGGGGATGATGGTCACCGTTCAGGGGGCGCTGGTGAAAATCAACTGACCGCCTGCCGTACCGATCCAACGGCTTGATCTGACCCTCCCCGACGCCGGGGCCACGCTTGCCAGCGACGGGCCCGGCCTGAAAAAGACAGTAAGAGGAAACCGCCGACCATGGCCGCTGCGCTCGCCCTTCAGCCGGATGCCCCACCGCTGCAGGTCGGCCCCTGCCCCCATATGGTGCTGACCATGGCAGAGGCGGTGGCGCCCATGGCCGGGCTCAGCATTCAGGCCAGGCGCCTGCTGCTGGCGGGACAACGGACCACGGATTTCCTGCAGACACTGGTGGATGACGAAATCCACATCGACGCCATCAACGTTCTGGCCTTCGCCCTGGATCGGATCAGTGGGATCATCTGGGCCTATGAATGTGTGCGCCAGCATCTGGGTGATGCCGCGAACCCCGAGGAACGGGGGACCCTGGAGGCCGCCCTGGACTGGCTCAAGGATCCCGGCAGCGACGAGTTGCGGCGCGAGGCTATGGTCCGGGCGGAAACCCTGGGCCCGCGAAACTCCGCCAGTTGGGTGGGCATCAGTGTGTTTTGGTCTGGGGGCTCCATCGCCCCAGCGGACTGCCCGCCTGTGGAGCCCCGCCCGGAGTTGCTGGGCACCGCGGTCAAGAGCGCCCTGCACATCGCCACCGCCGAGAGCGAGCCCCGCACCATCCCGCAGGTGCGCTTGGCGATCCTGCGCCAGGGGGTCATGATCGCCAATCGCCCTGTGGACCCCCCGGCCTGAGCGGGACCCGATGCGCCGGCGGTGGCGTCATAGAGCCTGCCCTGTTCCCTTGACCACCCCTCGCCCCCCCCTTTCGGCTCTCCCCTACAGCAGGGGACACCGATTTGGAATCGGCGCCCCTGCTGTCGCTTATTGGTGGAGGCGTTTGCAGGGTCTTTGGGTATTTCTTCAGCCCTCTGGGGGATGAATGGGGCGTTGGCTCGCTCCCGCCCACTCCACCAGCAACATCACGCCATCCGGGAACCGGCGCAGGCGGGAGGGGGGCCTAACTAACTGGGGTCAGCAGAAGCAAGCGCCCTGACGCAGAGGGGCCGACTGCTTCGAACCATTGGTTTGCGCACCGCACAGGGGCTTCGACGATTCCGCCGGCGCCTAAGGTGCTGTAAGCTGCGACCATCGACGGTCGTCCCGCCGCGCGAAAGCCATGGGACCCCCCCGAGACCCAAGCTGGGAGCCTGCGCCACCCATGTCCGATACGCCGCCCGATACCACTCATGTCCTGCGCGTCACCCGGATGCGGCCCCCCGCCCCTGCTGGTGAGCCGGGCTATTGGGAATTGGCGGACGGTCTGCTGACCATCGGCCGCGGCGACGACAACCATATTGTGGTGGACGATAAGGTTGTCAGCCGCACCCACTGTCTGCTGTTCCGCTCCCCCCAAGGCTACAAGGTTCTGGATATCTCCCAGAACGGCACGTTGGCCGGTACGGAGCAGCGTGCGCGCCTAACCCATGCCCGTTCCAAGGCCATCGACGACCAGATGACCCGGCTCCAGATCGGTGATGTGCTGTTCAGCCTGTCCATTGGGGAGCGTAAGCAGGGGGTCGCGCCCTCCGCCCTGGGGGAGTCCCCCAAGCCCATTGACCCGTCCAACCCGTTTTTGGGCGGCGGCGTGCCGGTGGCCCCTGCCGCCCCGCAGGGGTCGGG